>NZ_JBHLUB010000027.1:0-95755 GCF_042434215.1 Micrococcoides hystricis
AAACCGGTGGCGTGAAGATCCACACCGCTTGAACGAGAGCTACGCGATCAATCTATATGAGGCACAACCCGAGTTACGCGATCAAATTGACATGAGGCACTACGGAGTCAATATCTGCTGATGAGGCCCAGGGGCGACAAGTCCTAAACTAGCTAAAGACTCAACAACGGTAGGGAGTGGAAGTGGCAGAAGAGAGGCAACGAATCCGCGTTGAATTCGCCTACGACGGCGGTCCCTACCACGGCTGGGCCAAACAGCCCGGACTGCCAACAGTCCAAGCTGCGCTCGAAGACGCCTTGGCCATGATCATCCGCCAACCAATAGCCACCGTGGTCGCCGGGCGCACCGACGCCGGTGTTCACGCCAACCAACAAGTCGTGCACGCTGACATCCCCGCCGACATCTGGGCCACTGTGCCGCGGAACGCCCCGCTGGCCCCAGCCCCGGCGATGCTGCGCCGCCTCAACGGGGTCCTGGCCAAAGACCATCCGGGAATCATCGTGCACCAGATCCAAGAGGTGCCACGGGTTTTCGATGCGCGTTTCTCAGCGGTCCGCCGAGAATACAGCTATCAAATCGCCGACGGGCTGGCCCGGTGGAACCCGCTCTACCGACACATCCGCTGGCAGCACCGCGAAGAACTCAACGTCGAACACATGAACATCGGAGCCCAAGACCTGTTGGGCTTACACGATTTCCTCAGCTTTTGCCGTCCCCGCCCGCATTCCACCACCATTCGTACACTGGAAGAACTCAGCTTCAGCCGGCTACCGGACGGGGCCATCAAAGCGCGCATCATCGCCGACGCGTTCTGCCACAACATGGTCCGAGCCTTGATTGCCGCCTGCGTCCAGGTGGGTGCTGGCCAGCGTCCGCCGGCATGGCTGGGCGAGCGGCTCGCCGCCGCCGAGCGCACCAGCGAGACCAAACTTGCCCCCGCCCATGGGCTCGTCTTGGAAAAAGTCAGCTATCCTTCGTGCGAGCAGTGGGCGGCCCGCGCCGAGCAGACCCGGGCCCGCCGTGACAGCTAAACTAGGTAACGGCTAGACTAGGTGGCGCACCATCCGTTCTGTCGCCGGTATTTCGTGCAAAGTCACACCGGCCTCAAATTGACCTTCGGGCTCGCTGACGGATAAACTATTTGCTTGTGTGCGTGTTCCGCCCTATTAGGTGTTTCTGAACCGCGTCACCAAACTCGTCTAGTTGCATGACACATGAGTCTGGATGTGCGCATAGGGTCCACTACGAACTCGGCTTTCTGACAGCCCTCACCTGTCAGGCCGACCAGCGCCCACCACACCACAGAACTACCCTGTGCAGATCTCACCGCTGTACAACCGTTGCTGTGAATGTAACTTGTAGAACTACACGAAGGCAGTAAACGTGCGTACGTACACTCCTAAGCCCGGCGATGCCGATCGTCAGTGGCACGTCATTGACGCCACCGACGTCGTGCTGGGTCGTCTTGCCAGCCAGACCGCAACACTGCTGCGCGGGAAGCACAAGCCGACCTTTGCCCCACACCAAGACATGGGCGATTTCGTCATCATCATCAACGCTGACAAGGTTGCCCTGACCGGCTCCAAGCTGGAGCAGAAGCGCGCTTGGCGCCACTCCGGCTACCCAGGCGGTATCCGTTCGACCAGCTACGCAGAGTTGCTGGAAGCCAACCCAGTTCGCGCCGTCGAGAAGGCCGTGAAGGGTATGCTCCCGAAGAACTCGCTGGCTGCTCAGCAACTGTCCAAGCTCAAGGTCTACACCGGTGCCGAGCACCCACACGCTGCCCAGCAGCCAAAGACCTTTGAGATCACCCAGGTCTCCCAGTAGTCCTGACCACTAGACACAGAAGAATTTTCTAAGGAGAACCGTGGCTCAGAACACTGAAGAGCTCAACGAATTCGGTGAGGAAAACCTCACCAGCTACACCTCCGAGTCAGCCGCAGCCCCAGATTCCGAAGAAGCAGCTGCCGCTCGCCCGGCACTGACCGTGCCAGGTGCCGCTGTTGGCCGCCGCAAGCGCGCCATCGCTCGCGTCCGCCTGATCCCAGGCAGTGGCGAGTGGAAGATCAACGGCCGCACTCTGGATGAGTACTTCCCGAACAAGCTGCACCAGCAGGAAGTCAACGATCCGTTCAAGGTCCTCTCCCTCGAGGGTTCCTACGACGTTGTCGCCATCATCAACGGTGGCGGCGCTTCCGGCCAGGCCGGTGCCCTGCGTTTGGGCATTGCTCGCGCGTTGAACGAAATCGACCGCGACAACAACCGCCCAACCCTGAAGAAGGCAGGCTTCCTGACCCGTGACGCCCGCGTCATCGAGCGCAAGAAGGCCGGTCTGAAGAAGGCACGCAAGGCCCCACAATACTCCAAGCGCTAAACCGCTTTCGGTCGATGGTGCCGAGAACACCATCACGATCTGCAGGAACCAGAACGATCTGGTTCCTGCAGTCGTTTAACCGCACCCTGCCGAGGCCTGGTGAGCGGTTAGCTGCCCTTGATAAAGGTGCCGGACAAATCGTAGATGAACGAGCGGTAATGCTGATTCACCTTCACACTCACCTGAACCTGCGGCGTATCTTCCCCCAACGGGATCCTGATCCGAACATACAGGGACTCCGGCGAAGACTCACTACTCTCGCTCCCATTCGCGTCGGCCCGCTTCAGAGCATCGGCCGTCACCTCTTGGACGATCACCCAGTGGATGTCATTGAGCTCAAACGTTGGCTCGTGGGTGGTCACCACCGGTGCGTCATGGGTTCGCGCACCCGAACCGCCGCGTACTCCCGGCTGCTCCCAGTGATAGTAGTCCGCCAGATTCTTGCTCGTGTCCCCGTCAAACGGCAGGGTGATGGTAGCTCGCTGCGGCCACACTGACACGCTACTGACCTCCAACGGTTTCGGGTACCGCTCGGAGATCAACTCCGTCAGATCCGCCATCGCCGCTTCCAAATCATCCAAGCTCTCCAGCAGCTTAGGTGCCGGGTCTATCTCGGTGGCTGCAGGGGAAGTCCGCAGGATTGTCCCATCTCTGTCATAGGCCACCGACAGTAAGTGCGCGGTGGGAAAGTAGGAGGTCATCGACAGGTCCTCGTCGACCGGCAGCTGGAGGATGCTGATGTATGGCTCGGCCTCTTCGGTGCCCTCAAGCCCGGCATCCTGGGTGTACTTCAGGGCCGCCGCATGAAACTCAGCCAGTCGGTCCCACGGCACATCATCGAACGTAAACACACCCTCCGGATCGATCACGGCTTGCGCCCGGTCGCTGACATGGATATCCGAGCGGCCCACAGTACCGGGAAGACCATAGGTGATGTACCGTTCAACATTCCCCCCGGGCCGTTCCAAAACCTTCGCCTCCAAGATGTCGCCACGAATTGTTATATTTGTCAGCTCATCCGACGGGGCGGCCTGGCGCAATTGATCAACTGCGGAAAGCAGTTCTTCCTGCTCCGTCAGGAGCAACTCGATCTTCTCGCCTTGCAGTCTCTTAAAGCTCAGCTCGATGGCGGAGCTGACAAAGCCAGCGTGCGGCGCCAGCATGATGGCAGCCCCTAGGGTCACTGCCAGTAACCGCTTCAACACGGCGGCGCCCAACTTGCCGCCGGAACGGCGGCCCGGGTTACGGCCCGCCACCATGGCGCCGGGAAGCTGATCGTAGCTTGGCACCCGGTCCGCCGGTGGCAGCATAGGTGGCTGCCGCAGCATCGAGGAGCCAACTTCCTTCTCCGAGAGCAGCACGATGTCCCGCGGGTCGTCAGAGAGCTGGGCCACCGGGTGCACCGAGCCGACCTGGAACTGGGCAGTGTGGAAGAGATCGATCACCGTCTTGATGGTGGTCCGATAAACCTGCCCGTGAATGGAAACCGTCAGATCGGCCCGCACCTGGGGGTTGTCGTTAATGAGAACCCCCGTGCGCCGGACATCGTCAATACGGGCAAACCCCGTCCGGCCGGCCGCAATGGCGGCCCGACGCTGGGCCGCGCTGCGCCGCATATTCCCGAATCCGACGATGATGCCGGAAGCCACAGCCGCCACGGCAGAAATCGTCAATGTGGTGCTGTAGATGAAGCTCTTGCTCTCGGCAAAGAAAACCAATAGAACCGCTGAGCCGACGGCGATACCGCCGAACAGCCAGGGAAGTAGTCTCAACATAGCCACACCGTAGGCCCCGTATGTGACCGCAAGGTAAACTTCTGGTGCCGCGGCGCCGCCGGGCGATCCTCGGCGAAGCGTCGAGCTGTTCCGTTATTACCGGTCCTCGCGCTGAACCGGTGCCCCGTCCAAACCGTACTTGTAGGAGTACTTGCGTCCTTCGTGGGTGAATATGACGTGAATCAGGCTCTGGTTATCGCCGTCGGCGTGCATGAACACCACCGAAGGGTCCGTCACCGCGGCACGTTGGCTTTCGGAAACTCCGGCCTGCCGCAGACTACGCTCATAAACTTCAGGGGCCAGCTCCCACGATAGTTTCTCTAGCGGCAGGCTAGCCGTCGCCTGCCGCTCACCGACGCTGCTACTCTTACGCTCCCGCACGCTCACCCCCGTGGCTCCGAACAACTGCGGCAACCGCCACGTGAGCACAGAGTCCTCATCCGAGTCGGCGGTGGGGGAGACGAAGACCATGATGTGCTTGTCCTCGATAAAGACCGAGTTGACCCCGGAGATCCCCCGCTCCGCCAAAGACTGTTGCAGCTGACTGGTGGCCATCTCGTAGTCCTCTGCGTTGTCCAACAGGTGCAGCGCATCCTGCTGCTTCTCATCATCCGGGGCTGGAACGGAGTACACCATGGTCCCTGCCGCATCGAAGGTGGCCGAGCGCTCCTCCTCGCTATCGAGCACCACCTGATACTGCAGGCCGCGAACCGTAGGGCCGGTAGAAATGTGGATTTCGCTGGCTTCAGCACCTTGCGGCAACAAGTCTGCGGCCGCGAAGTATTCGATGGTCTTGGTGCGCATCAGGTCGATGATCGCCCAGTTGATGTTCTCCAGGCTGAATTGATCCGATTCGTAGGAGACGGAACCGGCACCGATGGAGCGCACCCCACTATTACCGAGGACCCCAGGCACCCCGTACCGGTACCGCTTGGTTGCGCTGGAATCCTCATCAAGGGACTTATCGGCCTCCATCGTGGTCCCGGTGAGAACCACCGAAGAGGCCCGCGTGCTCGGCCCGGCCGACTGAAGCTGCTCGGCGGCCCGCCGCTGGGCGTCCCGGTCAGTGAAGAGCGGTTCGTACTGGCCCGTCACGGATCGGTTGGCGTTGGCCAGCCACCCCTGCAACAGCGCGATATTCGGGCCGATCACGACCGCGGCCCCGATGACGAAGGCAACCAGCTGCATCGGCCATAAACTCCGGGCCGGAGCACCTGGCGCGGCGACTTGCCGGGCGCGGGCACGCCAGCGCGGCCATAGCAGCACCGCGGGCGCACCCACGATGCCGATGATGGCCAAGGCCAGCGCCCACAGCGCTGCCGGGGAGAACAGGAAGACGACCAAGGCTGCGATCCCCATACCGATCAGCGCCCAGCTGAGGACCCGCACGACCGTTGTTAGCTGCCTATCCGAACTGCTCATCTTCTTCTCACCACTTCCGCAAGAACGTCCCAGACTCATCAAAGTCCGCCCCGACCGCCGTCAGCTTGTCCCCGTTGGGAACAACAGAAACCCGGATTTCTACGTTGCCGGTGTGTGCATTCTGGCCGATCAACACTGACGGGCTACCTTCAGCGTAATCGCCCTCGGTCGTCAAACCATGCTTTTGCAGGGTTTCCGTGAGTAATCCCGGTAGCTGCTGCCACGGCAGGGCAGCCACGTCGACCCGCTGATCGCTCGATCCCGGGTCCACGCGTTCGGCCAACGAGGGGTAGAGCGTGTCCACCCACTGTGGTACCCGTGCGGCCCGCCAGCGCAGCACCGAACCCGAACCGGTCCGTTGATCCGAGGTCTTGTCCGTCCGTGTAGCCGCCACATCAAGACCGTAGGCGGTGACCTCGATGGCGTGCACCGCAGCATCACCGAGCTGTTCTTGCACCTGCTCCACGGCCTGAAGCAGCTGATCAGCCTCGGTCAATAGGTTCGTGGGTTTGGTGATCGCCAACCGGTGGGAGGGGGCGTAGCCAATGAGCTGGCCGGCCCCGTTAAAGGTGGCCGTAGCCGGGGATTTCTCAAAAACGAAGCGGTAGAAGGGGCCGTGCCCCGGATCGGAGGCTGTGACGCTCAGGTGCAGCCCTTCGGCACGTGCCGGGTCCCGGGCCCCCGCGGCGACCGCATTCGCCGTCGCCCGCTCAACAAACTCAGGAATTCGTGCCCACTGAACCTCGCTAAACCCTGAGATCTCGGAGCTGCTGTGCTTGGCCGAAGCCTCATCCTCCCGGGCCCCACCACCACCGAGCGTGCCCGGCGGGCGGTACTCGAAGACCCGGATCTTCCCGGCTGGGGCCGGCACCAAGACCGTCATCGTGTTGTCGCTGACCTCCACGCGCAAGACCGAAGCGGAACCGGCAGCCTTCTTCACCGCATCAAACCCCGACTGCAACGCCTGCGGATCGGCCAATAACGGTTCGCGGTCGAGCACCCGAAGACCCCCATGACCCGTGTCACCGACCCCGGCGGACACAGCGAGGGCGATGGCACCCCGAACGGTGGCAAAGTTCGGGACCGCAACCAGCACCAGCCCGGCCACAAGTGCCAAGGCCTGCACCCACCACCGGAGGCCACGGTCTCCACGCCGTGTAAACGCGATGACCAACAGTAACCCCACGCCGAGGGCCAGAAGACCGACAGCGTTCAGCGGCCACGGATCGTACTGAAACGGCAACAACGCCAACAGTCCGACCCCGACGCCGATAAGGAGCCACCCACCGAGCTTGAGGAACTTCATCCGGACCCGTTAATCGTTGGAGATGACGTTGCCGTCAAGATCATAGGTGACGCTGACACTGCCCTGTTCAGACACCCACGTGGAGACATCGATGCGCTGACCGGGGTGATCCGTGCGGTGCCGCATCATCAGGGACAGCCGGCCGGCTTCCTCCCCATCTGGGTCCAGCCCGGCACCGGTGAGCATATCCTCGGCCAGGGCGCCGAACTTCTCCCAAGGCACCTCAGCCAGAGTAAACATCTGATCGGGTTCGGCCACCTCCACGTTGACCACCTGGCTCGCATGGGCCCCTAGGTTTCCATGAATGCGTGGCGGCGCCCACTCGTACATCTTCATTCTCTTCGCATCATCAATCGCGACCGCAACGCTGATCCGACGCGGATTGACCGTCAGATTAGCGACCGGTTGTTCGCCCACCAGCTCCTCCAGTTCTGCAACGGCCTGCCGCAGGCCCTCTTCATCCTGGAAGAAACTCTGGGCGCTTCTCTCCTGATCATCGGCAGCGGGGCTGGTCCGCACGATGGTGCCATCCGCATCAAACGTCACACCCATCAGCTGCGGCCGGAACTGCATCTCATACTGGGGGCCATCGCTGGCCTTGAAGGAATTCAACACCAGCCGCGGGCTTTCGGCCTCAGCCACCTGCGGATACCCGGCTTCCATCAGGTGATCTGTGGCCTGCCGGTACAGCTGGGTGATCCGCTGCGCGGAGACCTCATCGAACCTCACCTTGCCCGGCTCATCCAGCACAAAAGCTGAACCCGTGTCCCTGACCCCGGAAGCCCCGAGGGTGCCCGGCAAACGATACTCCAGCTCCCGTGCCCGGCCCTGCTCATCCTGGTTGGGAACCCCCATTTGGATGCGGTCCGCCTCGACGCGGAAGCTATAGAACCTGTCACTGTCGGCGGCCTTGTGCAACGCCTGAAAGGCCTCCTCAATGGCGTGTTCATCGGTGAGCAGACGGTCATCGTGCTGGTCTTGAAGAGACTGCACGTACAAGCTGGCGCCGCCGGCCACATTGTTGTAATTGGGTATCAACACCACGGCCAGACCCACCACGGCAGCCACAAGCTTCAACCACCACGGTACCGCCCGACGCCGCGGCGCATCCGCATCGTCCCGATTGACAGCCGGGGTGGAGGACACCGGGACCGTATGTTTACGCACCCCCGGCAGCATCAAGAGCGCGACGCCGGCCACGATGCCCGCTATCCCCAGCAGAACTAACGGCCACCCGGTCACCAAGAACGCCTGCGCAATCAGCGCTCCAACGCCCAACCCGATCAGAAACCACGCCAGAATTCTCATCATGGTTCCCAGCCTAGGTGAGCCATGCCACCTGCGGCAGCTTCGTGACAGCACCAAAGCCCGCCGGTCGGTGATGACTGGGTAAAACTTCGATGAACCCTCTAAACTAATAAGCGCAGCATTACCTTTTGCAGATGGGACCGCTTCATGGCCAAAGAACACAACCCGGTAGACGTTGATGAACAAGCGCCACGGATTTCCGTTACCGAGGACTACGCCGCTGAAGTCGACGAGCTGCGGGAGCTGCGCAGCAAGCTCAAAAAAAACTTCAACCCGGCAGTCGATCCGGAAGCCTGGAAAGAGGGCTACCCCTACGACACCAAACTCTCACGGCGCAGCTATGAACGGACCAAACGCAACCTGCAAATCGAACTGCTGAAAATGCAATTGTGGGTCAAAGCCACCGGCCAGAAGGTGCTCATCATCTTCGAGGGCCGGGACGCCGCCGGCAAAGGCGGGACCATCAAACGGTTCAACGAACACCTCAACCCCCGTGGCGCCCGCGTCGTCGCCCTAGAAAAACCCACGGATGAGGAACAAACCCAGTGGTACTTCCAGCGCTACATCCAACACCTGCCCTCCGGCGGTGAAATCGTGATGTTCGACCGCTCCTGGTACAACCGGGCCGGTGTCGAACGCGTCATGGGCTACTGCAACACCCAGCAATACCTGGAGTTCATGCGCCAAGCCCCGGAACTGGAAGAAATGCTGGTCAACTCCGGGATGCACCTGATCAAATTCTGGTTCTCCGTCTCCCAGCGCGAACAGCTCTCCCGCTTCGCCCAACGCGAGACAGACCCGGTGCGCCGCTGGAAACTTTCCCCAACCGATATGGCCTCACTCGACAAGTGGCAGGACTACACGGACGCCAAAGAGGCCATGTTCTTCTACACGGACACCAAGATCGCCCCATGGACTGTCGTGAAGTCAAACGACAAGAAACGGGCACGCATTGAGGCGATGCGGCACGTGTTGAACTTATTGCCGTACCCGGATAAGAATGAAAAGTTGGTCTTTCCCGCTGACCCACTCATCGTGGGCCCAGCTAGTAAGATCTACGAAAGTGGGGAAGAACCCGGTGGTTCCTTCCCAGTCATCCGCTAAACGGCTGCGCTGGCCCGCATGCGTTACGATCATCTTCCCCTTGCTACCAGTAGGAAAAAATGAAACGACTTTTTGGTACCGACGGTGTCCGCGGAGAAGCCAACGGGCTCCTCACCGCAGAACTGGTTCTACAACTGAGCCAGGCCGCCGCCGTCGTCCTCGGGCACAACAAAGTAGATGAGGGCAAGCGCCCGTTCGCCGTCGTGGCGCGGGACCCACGCATCTCCGGGCACTTCATCTCCGCAGCCGTCGAGGCCGGTCTGTCCTCCTCCGGTGTGGACGTGCTCGATGCCGGCACCATGCCAACCCCGGCCGCCGCCTACCTGGTGGACAACATCGACGCCGACTTCGGTGTGATGATCTCCGCCTCACACAACCCGGCCCCAGACAACGGCATCAAGTTCCTAGCCCGCGGTGGCCAGAAACTCGACGACGAACTCGAAGACGCCATCGAACGCGTCATGAACTCCGGCAACTTCGCCACCCCCACCGGCGCCGACGTCGGTCGGGTCACCCGCTTCGCCGACGCCGAAGACCGCTACCTGCTGCACCTGCTGCAGTCCCTGCCGAACCGCCTCGACGGGCTACACATGGTCTTGGACTGCGCTCACGGTGCCGCCTCGGCCATCTCCCCGCGGCTGTTCCACAGCGCCGGGGCCAAAGTGGATGTCATCGGTGCCGACCCAGACGGGCTGAACATCAACGACGGCTACGGCTCCACCCACTTGGAGAACCTGCAACGCGAAGTCGTGGCACGCGGGGCCGACTTCGGTATCGCCCACGACGGGGACGCAGACCGCTGCCTAGCCGTGGACGCCGAAGGCAACGTCGTGGACGGGGACCAGATCATGGCCATCATGGCGGTAGCCATGAAAGACGCCGGCACCCTCAAAGACAACACCCTCGTAGTGACCGTCATGAGCAACCTAGGCCTCAAACTGGCCATGCAAGAGCACGGCATTGAACTGCTCGAAACCGCAGTCGGGGACCGCTACGTGCTGGAAGGCATGCGCTACGGCAGCTACTCCCTCGGCGGGGAACAATCCGGCCACCTGATCTTCTCCGACTACGCCACCACCGGCGACGGTCTGCTCACCGGCCTGCAGCTCGGCGCCCGGATGGCCGCCACCGGCAAGTCCCTCAAAGAGCTAGCCCAGGTCATGACCCACCTGCCCCAGGTCCTCATCAACGTCCCACAGGTGGACAAGAGCCAAGTCAACACCAACGAGACCCTGCAAAAGGCCGTCGAAGACGTCGAAGCCCGCCTCGGCGACGGCGGACGAGTCCTACTGCGTGCCTCCGGCACCGAACCGCTGGTACGCGTCATGGTGGAAGCCCAGGATAAGGAAACAGCCCAATCCACCTGCCAAGAACTCGCCGACGTGGTCAAAGCCGAACTCGGGCTCTAACTAAACCGCTCTCGGCGCATCGAGCGCCCAACACAAAAGCCGCGGTCCGAACCAATCAGCTGGTTCGGGCCGCGGCTTTTGTCTCTAAAAGATTAAGCGTGGTGTGAGTGAGGTAAAAGAGGTTAGCGAGCCACGTGGTCACCATCTGAACCGGCGGCCGGACGCTGCAGGGCGTCACGGATCTCGGTCAGCAAGGCGATCTGTGGGTCTACTTCTTCCTCCGGCTCGATGCCGAGCTTCTTATTGCGGGCCTCAATCAGCTTGTTCATCGGCATGACGATGAAGAAGTAGACGGCGGCAGCGATCAGCAGGAAGTTCACGACGGCGGTCAGCAGCATGCCAACCTTGACGGAACCGTCGGGGCCCAAGGCCAGCCAGTTATCGAAGTTTGGTTCGCCCACGGCCAGAGCGATGGCTGGCATCAGCACGTTCTCGACCAGTGAGTTGACGACGGCGCCGAAGGCGGCACCGATGATGATACCGACGGCAAGGTCAAGGACGTTGCCCTTCATAATGAATTCTTTGAAACCCTGAATCATGGTTATATCCTAAATCCTTTCTCGGGGCCCAAGCACCGAAAAACATGAATGTGACCAGTTACACGCCAAGACGGGGTACTGGGGCTCATCCTAGTAGGTGGGCGCCGATTTGTAACCAAAATACTGCTCCATCGTTTTCTTGGAGTACTTGATCTTGGTCGCGGTCTTCACCCCGACGTAGCGGAAATGCCACGGCTCGTAACTGTAACCGGTGTTCCATTCCTTCCCGGCCGGGTAGCGCAGAATGAAACCGTAGCGGTGCGCGTTGGCCGCCAACCACTTTCCCGAAGACAACGAACCAAAACACCGGTGCAGGGCACAGCCGTACCGGGAATCCCCGATGTCGATGGCCAGCCCCAGCTGGTGCTCCGAGTAGCCGGGCTTGGCCGAGATGCGGTTGGCGTAGGAGACCCCGTACTTACTCACCCAGTAGGCGTACGTGGATTTTTGGGTGGCGTAGGAACGGTACCCGGAAATCGGGTACAACCGGTGGCCCTTGGTGCGGGCCGCCGCGGCCATCTTCTTATACGCGCTCGCCGCCGCCGGACGCAGGGCCTGCGAGTTGCCCACCGAAACTAGGCGGCTGGGCCGGTAGGTTTTAGGCCGGAGGGGATTCTTCTTGTTGACGATGACCGTCACCGAGGACGGCTTGGTGGTGGAGGCCTGCGCATCGGCCGGCGTGGATCCGACCAGAAAGCCAAAGGTCAACCCGATGGCCAGCAACGGCGCAATGATCTTCCGGTGCATAATTGCCCATACCAATCTGGCAGCCCAGCAACCGGCGTGCAGGGGCTACCGATAGTTCGGGGCTGCCGGGAAGCCGTAGTAGGCCTCCATGGTCTTGCCCGAATTCTTGATCGCGGTGGCGGTCTCCACCCCGACGTAACGCAGATGCCATGGCTCATAGGAGTAGCCGGTCACCGAATCCTGGCCCTGCGGGTAGCGGATGATAAAGCCGTAGCGGTGTGCGTTGGCCGCCACCCACTTGCCTTCTGGAAGCTGGCCGAAGCACTGTTCCAATCGGCACTGCCCGGAAGCGGGCATCACATCAACAGCCAACCCGGTTTGGTGTTCCGAGTGACCGGGACGGGCGGAAATCTTCTCGGCATATTCCGCCCCATACTGGTTCTTCCAATGGTTATGCGTTTCAACTTGGGTGGCGTAGGAACGGTACGCCGAGCTGGGGCTCAGTTGGTACCCCGCCGCGCTCGCGGCACTGACTAGTTGCTGGTACGCGCCAGCGGCGGCGGAGCGCAGTTGTTGGCCGTTACCGATCGCCACCAGATCGGCCGGCGCGTAATCCGCCGGCTGCAGCGGCACCCGCTTATTGACTAAGACTTCCAGATCATGGGCCGGCCGAGTTGCAGGCGTCTTCGGGGCCGCGGAAGTTTTTTGCGATTGCTTCGGTGCTGACGTGCTGGCCGAGGGGCTCGGCGTTGCCGAGCTAGCCTGCTTGGTCTCGGAATCCTCCGGGGAGGATGTTACCTCCGGGGTGGTCGGTGCCGATGAAGATGCTGACGATGGAGACGATGACGATGACGGTGCAGCGGAGGTGTCGGTGGCACCAGCATCCGACGTTGATTCCCCGTCGCCGGCGCAACCGCTGAGCACCAAGGCGGCCGCCACGGCAGTCACGAGGAGCCCTTTGCTGCGGGGCAGGGGACGACGGGAGACAGAATCCGGTGCTCTCATAGCCAAATCATATCGCTGCAACCATCAAATGACCGAGCGAATCCGCCTTGGGAAGCCTGGGGGAAGAGGACGGCTAGATTTTGCGGAGCAGGACCCGGGAGACCGAGTGGTTCTGATCCTTGACCAACACCAGCTTGGACCGGCCGCGGGTGGTGATGACGTTTTCGCGCAAGTTCGGGCCGTTCGTCCGCTCCCAAATCGCGTTGGCGGTGGCCACCGCAGCCTCGTCATCGAGCTTGGAATACCGGTGAAAATACGAATCCGGGTCCGTGAAAGCACCCTCGCGCAACTTCATGAACCGCTCAATGTACCAGCGCTTAATGTCGGCCGACTTGGCATCGACGTACACCGTGAAATCGAAGAAGTCGGAGACCGCCAACCCGGTGGTCCCGTCCGTGCGGGGTTGGGCCGGCTGCAACACGTTCAGCCCCTCCACGATCAGCACGTCCGGCCGGTGCACCACAATCCGCTCCCCGGGCACGATGTCGTAACTCAGGTGCGAGTACACGGGCGCCTCCACCTCGTTGGCCCCGGACTTCACGGCGGAGACAAAACGCAGCAGCGAGCGCCGGTCATAGGACTCCGGGAACCCCTTGCGTTCCATTAGCCCGCGACGGCGCAGCTCCCGGTTCGGGAACAAGAACCCGTCTGTGGTCACCAGCTCCACCCGCGGAGTGTTCGGCCAGCGCCGTAACATTTCCTGCAACACGCGGGCCGTGGTCGATTTACCCACCGCCACGGAGCCACCCACACCAATCACGAAGGGGGTCCGGGAAGACCGGGACTTCAAAAACTCCGTCTGTTCTTGACGTAAATTCTTGGAGTTCTGCACGTAAATGTTCAGCAACCGGGAGATCGGCAAATACACCTCGGCCACCTCAGCTAACGACAGCTTGTCGCCCAAACCGCGCAGCCGCTCAATATCCTGCTGATTCAAGGGCTGTTTGATCTCTGCCGCTAGCCGCGCCCACGTTGGCCGGTCTAACTCCACAAAGGGCGAATAGCTCTCGTGGGAGTTGCTGGTTTTATCGTTGCGCACCGAAGAAAAATCACTCACGTTCGTCATCGAGCCGAGCGGATTCTCAGACTCCTTGACTAGTTTACGAGGTTGTTGCCCGGCTGCGCGCCTAGCCCCCGCGCTAAAGTGGAGAAAAGCCCTCCTGCTGACCTGTAGGACAGTCTAGAAGTAAAGAAGGCCCAGACCGTGATCGTAGGCATCGGCATCGACGTCGTCCTGGTAACCCGGTTCAAACACCAACTCCGCAAAGCCCCGGCCCTGCGAGAACGCCTGTTCGTCCCGGCCGAGCGTGAACTCAACGAACGCTCCCTCGCCGCCCGCTTCGCCGCCAAAGAGGCCGTCGCCAAAGCACTCGGCGCCCCGGCGGGCATGAACTGGCAACACTGCTGGATCGAAATGGACGCCGCCGGCGCCCCGCACGTGAAGATCACCGACACCGTGGCGCAAGTGGCCGAAGACCTCGGCATCAACCGCTGGCACCTGTCCCTCAGTCACGACGGCGACGTCGCCACCGCCATCGTCATCGCCGAACGGCTCAACGACGACGAAGGGGCCGGACCCCAACTACGGTTGGTCGACTAACCAATGCATCAGGTTTACACCGGAACCCAAATCCGTGAAGCCGAACAGCCGCTGCTGGCCGCCGGGGCCGGCCCCCAACTGATGCACCAGGCCGCCTGGGGCCTAGCCCAAGGTGTCATCGAACTGCTCCACGAGCACCAACTAGCCGTCCCCGGGGCTCGCATCACCGGGCTCATCGGCGCCGGCAACAACGGGGGAGACGGGCTCTGGGCCCTAAGCTTCCTAGCCCGACGCGGCGCCCACATCACCGCGATCTGTACCGCCGAGCGCGTCCACCCCGAAGGCGCAGCAGCCTTCCGAGCCGCCGGCGGACGGTTCCTCAGCGGCCCCGAAACCGCCGACTATGCCCGGGCCGAGGTGGTCATCGACGCGGTGCTGGGCACCGGCGCTCGCGGCGCATGGGAAGGCCACCCGGTGCCCGAAGGTGCGCTCGTCGTGGCCTGCGACATCCCCTCCGGTGTGAGCGCGGACACCGGCCAGGTGTCCGGCCAAGCCATCACCGCGGACCTCACCGTGACCTTCGGCGGGCTCAAAGTGGGCCTGTTCAATGGCGCCGGGGCCGCGCATTCGGGCAACATCAAACTGGTCGACATCGGCCTCGGACCCCACCTGCCGGCCCCCGAACTGCAGCTGCTCAGCCCTACAGACATCCCGGAACTGCTGCCACCGGCCGCACCCCACGCCCACAAATACACCCGCGGGGTCCTCGGGGTGCTGGCCGGCTCAACCAAGTACCCCGGCGCCGCCTCCTTGGTCTGCGCCGGAGCCCTTGCCACCGGCGTCGGCATGATCCGCTTCCTCACCCAGACCGAACACGCAGAACCGCTCACCACCCTGGTGCTCGGCGCCCACCCAGAAGTCGTGCCGGCCACCGACCCCACAGAACGGGTCCAAGCGTGGCTGGTCGGCTCCGGCTTGAGCGACAGCGACCACCGGGTAGAGCAAGCCAAACAGGTGCTGACCCTCACCCAACAGCAACAACTGCCGGCGGTCATCGACGCCGACGGGTTGAAACTCATCGAACCGGCCACCACCCAGCCCAGGGTCCTCACCCCGCACGCCGGCGAGGCCGCAGCCCTGCTGAACCGGCTCGGCGCAGGCTCTGACGACGCGACACAAAACCAGCGCGTCGACCGCGCCAACGTGGAGGCCGACCCGTTGGCCGCTGCCCAGAAGCTGGCGGAACTGACCGGAGATGTCATCGTGCTCAAAGGCCCGCACACCATCATCTGCGGTCCCGATGCCGGACCCGGTCAACGGTTCATCTACCCGGGTGGGCACCCCTTCCTAGCCACCGCCGGTTCCGGAGACACCCTCGCCGGGATCATCGCCGCCGTCCTCACCGGCTGGGCCGAGGCCGACGCCGCGCCACCACTGGCAGCTCAGGCCGCGGCCGGGGTCTGGCTGCACGGGGCCGCCAGCTACGCCGTCGCAGCCGGAGGACCGTTCGGCGCCAGCCAGCTGGCAGCCGGCGTGCGCACCGTGGTCGCCGAACTCCTTTAGGATGGAGTCGGAAGGCACACGAAGGAGAACTACATGAAGGTCAGTACCGGCCGTGCGTACCCACTGGGCGCAACCTGCGATGAAGAAGGCACAAACTTTGCCATCACCGCCCGGGACGCTGAACAGGTCATCCTGTGTCTCATCGACGAGGACGGCCGCGAGGAACAGATCCCACTGACTGAAAACTCCGGAACCACCTGGCACATTCACCTCTCCGGGGTGGGCCACGGACAACGTTTCGGTTGGCGCATCCAAGGTCCCTGGGACCCGGACGCCGGCCTGCGCTTCAACCCGCACAAGATCCTGCTGGACCCGTACGCCAAAGCCATCACGGGCCAAACCAGCTGGGGGCAGGAACAGTTCGGTTACGTTTTCGGGGAACCGGAAACCATGGACACCACCGACTCCCTGGGCGCCACCATGCTCTCGGTGGTCATTGACGACGACTTCGACTGGGGCGAGGACGCCGCCCCACAGATCCCGTACCATGACACCGTCATCTACGAGACCCACGTCAAAGGTCACACCGCACTGCACCCGGACGTGCCCGAAGAACTGCGCGGCACCTACGCCGGCCTAGCCCACCCGGCCGCCCTGGAACACTTCAAGAAACTCGGCGTCACCGCCATCGAGCTGCTGCCCGTCCACCAGTTCACCAACGACTCCCACCTGCAAGACAAGGGGCTATCGAACTACTGGGGCTACAACACCATCGGCTACTTCGCCCCACACAACGACTACTCCGCCGCCGTGCGCAACGGCCAGCAGGACTACGGCGCCCAGGTCCGCGAGTTCAAACAGATGGTCAAAGACATCCACGCCGCCGGGCTGGAAGTCATCCTCGACGTCGTCTACAACCACACCGCCGAGGGCAACCACCTAGGTCCCACCCTGTCCTTCCGGGGCATCGACAACACCGGGTACTACCACCTGGTCGAAGGCGATGAAGCCCACTACATGGACTACACCGGCACCGGTAACTCCCTGGACCTGTCCAACCCGATGGTCATGCAGCTGGTCATGGACTCGCTGCGCTACTGGGTCCAAGAGATGCACGTGGATGGCTTCCGCTTCGACCTTGCCACCACGCTGGTGCGCGAAGAGGGCGAACTCGGCCCGGACATGTACTCCAACTTCTTCCACGTCGTCCGCCAAGACCCCATCCTGCGCCAAGTCAAACTCATCGCCGAACCGTGGGACGTGGGCTGGGGCGGCTACCAAGTCGGTAACTTCCCGGGCCTGTGGAGCGAATGGAACGGCATGTACCGGGACTCGGTACGGGACTTCTGGCGCGGTGAATCCGGCGCCCTGGCGGAATTCGCCACCCGCATCACCGGCTCGGCGGACCTATTCCAAGGGGACGACCGCACACCGCAAGCCTCCATCAACTTCATCACCGCCCACGACGGCTTCACCCTGACCGACCTCGTCTCCTACAACGAGCCGCACAACCTGGCCAACGGCGAGGACGGAAACGACGGCGAGAAGCACAACCGGTCCTGGAACTGCGGGGTCGAAGGCCCCACCGATGACCCGGAGGTGCTGAAGCTGCGTACCCAGCAACGCAAGAACCTGCTCACCACGCTCTTGCTCTCCCAAGGCGTGCCGATGATCTCCCACGGCGACGAACTGGGCCGCAGCCAAGACGGCAACAACAACGTGTACTGCCAAGACAACGAACTGTCTTGGATCGACTGGGCCAACGTGGATGAAGACATGATCGCCTTCACCACCAAACTCATCACCTTGCGCCAAGAACACCCGGTGTTCCGCCGCCGCAACTTCTTCAAAGGCCCCGCCGGGTGGGATGAGCAAAACGAGGCGCTGCCGGACATCTACTGGCTCGAACCCAGTGGCGAACCCAAGGCCGCCGAGGACTGGGCCAATCCCAACGCCAAATCCATCGCGTTCTACCTCAACGGTTCGGACCAGCCGGCCACCGCGCAACGGCACAAGGAAGAACCCGACCAGGACTTCTACATCCTGTTCAACGCCCACTACGAGCCGGTGCCGTACACGCTGCCGGCAGACCCGTTCCCCACCACGTGGGAGCTGGAACTGTGCACTGTCGAGGACGCGCACCTCACCGACGCCCAGCATCACCGCGGAGACCGGTACACCCAGGGGGACGTGCTGAACGTCCCCGCACGCTCCACCGTCGTGCTCGCCTCCGTGTGGGAGGACACCGAGCAGAACGCAGCTGAAGAAGTAACCGAGGAATAGCACCACACATGACAGCCGCCAACTCCCGGCCCCGGGCCAGCAGCACCGGGGCTGCCATCCCGCAGTCCGCCCAGTCCCAGCCGGCCCGCAGCGCCGACATCGACTTGGCGGCCATCCGCCACAACGTGGCCACCCTCGCGGCCCACGTCGCGCCCGCCAAAACCATGGTGGTTGTCAAAGCGGACGCGTACGGGCACGGCGCCCTGCCGGTGGCGCTCGCGGCCCAAGCCGCCGGCGCGCACATCATCGGCACCGCCCACCTGGAAGAGGCCCTCGCCCTCCGTGAGGCCGGGCTGACCGGGGAGCTGGTGGCATGGTTGCACACGCCCGACGCCGCGTTCGCCGAGGCCCTCGCCGCAGACATCCAAATCGGTGTCTCCGGGTGGGAACTGTCCCGGGTCATCAGTGCCGCCGCCGCAATCGGGCATCCGGCCCAAGTCCACCTGAAGGTCGACACCGGGCTGGGCCGCAACGGCTGCCCGCTGCCGGACTGGCCCGCCTTACTGGCCGAGGCCGCCGCCGCGGAAGCAGCCGGCCACATCAAGGTGGTGGGCATCTTCTCCCACCTGGCCATGTCCGAGGAACTCGCCCACCACTGCACCCCCGACCAGCTGGCCACCTTCGAAGAAGCCCTAGGTTACGTGCGTGAAGCCGGGCTGAACCCAACCTACCGGCACATCGCCAACACGGCGGCCGCCATCGCCTGGCCGGAAGCCAAATATGATCTGGTCCGGGTCGGATTGGGGACCTACGGGCTCAGCCCGTTCGCGGACAAAACCCCGGAGGACTTGGGGCTCATCCCGGCCATGACCCTGCGCACCCGGGTCGCCAACGTCAAAGACGTCCCCGTCGGCACCGGGGTTTCCTACGGCTGGCGCTACCACACCCACGACGGCTCCCGGCTCGCCCTCATCCCGATGGGTTACGCCGACGGCATCCCTCGCCCGGCAGTCGCCGGCCCGGTCAGCATCCACGGAACCACCTACAACTGTGTCGGCACCGTCGCCATGGACCAATTCGTCCTCGACCTGTCCCAACACCCACAAGCCCAAGCCACCGTCAACGTCGGTGACGAGGCCATCCTCTTCGGACCACCACCGGCACCGTCTGCCACCGCGTGGGCTGACGCGGCCGGCACCATCAACTATGAGATCGTCACCCGGATCTCCCCGCGCACCCCGCGGCGCTACCGCAACGCAGAATTCCGCCTCACCCTGCACACCGCTGAGCACACCAGCGCTTTCGCCGCCGCCCTCGCAGGCTACCTGCGCCCCGGAGACGGGATCATCCTCAGCGGTGAACTCGGTGCCGGCAAAACCACCTTCACCCAGGGGCTGGCCACCGGACTGGGGATCGAAGCGGCCATCACCTCACCGACTTTCGTGCTCGCCCGCCACCACGAAAACCCCACCGGCCCGCAACTGGTCCATGTCGACGCCTACCGGCTGACTGACGCCCAGGAACTCTACGACATCGACCTGGACCGCACGGTCCCAGACGCCATCACCGTCGTGGAATGGGGCCAAGACAAGGCCGAGGAACTGTTCACCTCTTGGCTGCAGATCGAGCTCATCCGCGAGGTCGGCGGGGCCGCGGACACCACCGACTTCAGCGACGAAGACGTCGACGAACCCCGGCAGCTGATCATCCGCCCGCACGGGCCCCGCTTCCAAACCCTCACCGCCATCCAAGAGCTGGCCCAGCTCGTCGCAGCCGCAGCCACCGGGGGAGAAGAACCACAACCATGAAACTGCTGGTCATTGACACCGCCGCCACCACCTCGGTGGCCCTGATTGCGGCCCCCGATGACGGTACCGGACCCGCAACGGTGCTGGCCGAGCAAACCACCGAGTCCAGCACCGATCACGCGGAACAGCTCAGCGTTACCGTCGCCGAGGTTCTCGCCGCGGCACACCTCGAACCCAGCGGGCTGACCGGTATTGTTTCCGGCGTCGGACCGGGCCCGTTCACCGGGCTGCGGGTCGGCATGGTCGCCGCCTCCGCGTACGCCTTCGGCTGGTCCCTGCCGCTGCACGGTGTCATGAGCCTCGACGCGTTAGCTCTCCCCGCCGCGGCCGCCCTACACCACGCTGCAGAGACTGAATTCCTTGTCGCCGCCGACGCCCGCCGACGCGAAGTCTACTGGGCCCACTATCGGCTGCCTCGAGCGGAGAACAATCTAGCGGCCAGCTTCCAGCCGGAACTGGTTGCCGGACCCTTCGTTGGCCCCGCCCAAGACATCCCCGCAGAACTGCGTCAACTCCCGGCCTTCGGCCCCGGTACCACCCTGTACCCGGAAGCCTTCCCGAACGTGGCAGAACCGGCACCTCATGCCGGCGTCGCGGCAACCGAACAGGAACACGGTCCCGCCAGCCACCTCGGCATGCGAGCAGCCCACCTGCTGGCGCACCACCCGGAACAACTGCTGCCGCAGATCCCGCTCTACCTGCGCGAATCAGACGCCAAGATCCCCACCAACCAACGCTGGGCACGGAATGTCTGAGCTGCCGCAGACCTACCCCAGCCCGGCCGGGCCCCTCACCATCCGGGCGTTCACCGCCGAGGACGCGGCGGAAGCCGCCGCGCTCGATGCACAACTGTTCCCCGGGCACCCGTGGCCAGCAGAGATGTTCGCGGCAGAAGCCACCAGCGACTACGCCCACTATCTGGCCGTGGCGGACCCCAGCGGCACCCTCATCGCCACCGCCGGCATTGCTCTGTTCGCACCCATCGCGGACATCCAAACCATCGGGGTGCACCCGCAGTACCGCGGCAGCGGCCTGGCCCGGCACCTGATGGGTCTGCTGGAAGAAGCCGCCACCGAACGCTGGCAACCCGAAGCGTTCATGCTCGAGGTCGCCGCCAACAACACCGCAGCCCTGAATCTCTACACCTCGCTGGGATACCGGCCCATCCACACCCGGCCAAACTACTATCCCGGCGGCATCGACGGAGTGATCATGCGCAAAGAAACCAGCCCAACTAACAGCACCAACGAACAGTACGCACCGCTGATCCTGGGCATCGAATCCTCCTGCGATGAGACCGGCATCGGCATCGCGCGCGGCACCACCGTCCTAGCCAACGCGGTCGCCACCTCCATGCACCGACACGCAGCCTACGGCGGGGTCATCCCGGAAATCGCCGCCCGCGCCCACTTGGAGCAATTCATCCCCGTGCTGCAGCAGGCATTGGCCGAGGCCGACGTCGACTTCGCCGATATCGACGCCATCGCCGTCACCGCCGGCCCAGGCCTCATCGGCGCCCTCATGGTCGGGGTCGCCGGCGCCAAAGCGCTGGCCCATGCCACCGGCAAACCGCTCTACGGGATCAACCACCTCGTCGCCCACGTCGCGGCGGCCACAGCAGAAGGAGTGCAGCTGCCCGAACGCACCGGCGCCCTCCTGGTCTCCGGCGGGCACACCGAGATCCTCAAAGTCGGGGCGCTCACCCGGGACCTTGAACTCTTAGGCGCCACCCGCGACGACGCGGCCGGGGAGGCCTATGACAAGGTCGCCCGCATTCTGGGGCTGGGCTACCCGGGCGGACCCGTCATTGACAAGGCTGCCCAACAGGGCAACCCCACCGCTTTCAAGTTCCCCCGGGGCATGACCGCCCGCAAATTCATGGGCACCGCAGAAGAACCCGGACCGGACCGGTACAACTTCTCCTTCTCCGGGCTGAAAACCGCCGTGGCACGGGCCGTGGAAGGCTTCGAATCCCGCGGGGAAGAGCCGCCCATCGAAGACCTGTGCGCGTCCTTCCAAGAAGCCGTGGTCGATGTGCTGACGGACAAAGCCGTCAAAGCCTGCACCGAAAATGGGCTAGAAAACCTGATTCTGGCCGGTGGGGTCGCCGCCAACTCCCGGCTGCGCGCCCTGCTGGCCGAACGCTGTGCCGCGGCCAACATCACTGTGCTCACCCCGGAGTTCAACTTGTGCACGGACAACGGGGCGATGGTCGCGCTGCTGGGCGCAGCGCTCGTCAGCGCCGGGGTACCGTCCTCCGAACGTGACTTCCCGGCCGTCTCCACCCTGCCGGTGCAGACCGTCAGCCACTAGCGAGGCGGATCAGCGGGTCGATTCCCGCGTGCGTCGAGCCGAATTCAGCACCACGGTGGCCAAGTCCCCACCGGATTCGGCAGCCCACTTTTCCTGGCGTTTGTACCCGGGGCCGTGGCGCAGAATATCCTCCACCTTGGCCAACTCTGCTGCGCAGTTGAGCCGGGCAGCCACCGGCTCCAACCGGTTGAGCGTCTCTTCTAGGTGGTCGGTGACCAGCCGTTCGGTCCCGGCGGCATCGTAAATGATCTCCGCGTCCAAACCGTAGCGGGCGGCGCGCCACTTATTCTCCTGGATATGCCACGGCTGCATGGTCGGGATCTGCTCACCGGTATCCAGCCGGGCGGAAAAATCGTCCACCAGACACTGGGTCAGCGCCGTCATGGCTTCAACCTCTGCCAAGGAGTCCATCCCGTCACAGACCCGCATCTCAATGGTCCCGTACCGGGGGACCGGCCGAATATCCCAGCGCACCTCGGTCACCGACTCGATGACCCCCGTCTTGTGCATATCGGCCACACAGTTCTCAAACCCGGACCAATCCGGGAACTGAAACGGCAGCCCGGCGGTGGGCAGCTGCTGGAACACGAGGGCGCGTTGGGAGGCGTAACCGGTAGCCAACCCGGACCAGAACGGGGAGGAGGCGCTCAGCGCCAAGAAATCCGGCATGTGGTTCAACAGCCCATCCAGTACCGGCATCGCCTTGTTCACGTGGTCCAGCCCAACGTGGACGTGGACCCCGTAGATCAGCATCTGCCGGCCCCAATATTGGGTGCGTTCCACCAAGGTCGCGTAGCGTTCCCCCTCGGTCACCGGCTGGGAGCTGGCGTCCTCGAACGGGTGGGTGCCTTGGCAGAACAGTTCGATGCCGAGGTCATCGGTGACCTTGCGGGCGCGGTGAACCAAGTCGCGCAGCTCGTCGCTGAGCTGGGCCACCTCGTGGTGCACACCGGTGACGCATTCGATGGTGTTTTGCAAAAACTCGTTGGTGATGTGGGCTTTAGTCTCCACATCTTCTTTACCGTGACCAGACTCGGACAGCTCGGCCAACACCTGCGGGGCAGAGGAGGAGAGTTTGCCGGTTTCGGCCTCAATTAAACCGAACTCCCATTCAACACCAATGGTTGATCGTTCCGAGGTCTTGAACTCGGTCTGCATGGGGCCCTCCTTGAACTGGTTTCACGCCACGTACGGCCCACCGCGACGGCGTCATCGACGCGAGGGTAGAGGCCAACAGCAGACGCTACTGGTGGTAAGTGTAATTGCTTTAACCCGCAGGTGGTATTCGTGACAATCCGGCTGCAATGACCAACAGTATCCCGGTTCGAACTAAGCTGTAAGGCGTGAAAGAACTGCGTGCACACTCTAGCCTTGCCACCACGGTGATCGCCCTGCTGATGATCCTCGGTGTGCTGACCGCTTGCGGGCCCACCACGCCGGCAGAACCCCACGAAAGTGTGACGAGCCCAGCGGCGGGCCAAGGACAAGGCGGGGCCGGGCAGTCTTCACCATCGCCGTCGGACACATCGAGCCCAGAACCCAGCGCAGAAACCCTCAGCTGGGGGCCAACCAAGGCTGAAGCCGCCGAAGCCAAAGAGATTGTGCAGGACATGAGCGTGGCCGAACAGGCCGGCCAAGTCCTGATGGCCTCCCTGCCCGGGACACAACGGATCGACTCTGCCGTCATCGCCAGCACCAAGCTCGGCGGACTGATCCTGATGGAAACCAACATTTCCACGGCGGCCGGGACCAAAAAACTCACCGCGGCGTTCGATGCCGCCTCGCGGAAAGCCTCCGGTCATGACGTGCCGGCCTTGATCGGCATCGACCAAGAAGGCGGGCTGGTCCAACGCTACTTCAAAAAAGAAACCCCGTTCCCAACCGCCATGGCCTACGGGGCCATCTACGAGATTGACCCCGAGGAAGCCACCGAGCTAGCCGCAGAAGGCTACCGTCGCCTAGGCACGCAACTGACCGAGCTGGGCGTGACGATGGACTTTGCCCCCGTCGCCGATGTCACCGCCGGAGCCACGGACCCGGTGATCGGGGCCCGCAGCTTCTCCGGCAAACCCGCCGCGGTGTCTGCTCTGGTGCGTGCCGCCAGCACCGGTTTGACCCAGGCCGGGCTGCTGCCGGTCATCAAGCACTTTCCCGGCCACGGCTCGGTTAGCACCGACTCGCACTACGGCCTACCGGTCTACGATCAGCCGCTGGAGGAGCTGAAGAGCACACAGTGGCAGCCCTTCGTGGATGCGATCAGTGACGGCATTCCGGCCGTCATGAGCGGGCACTTGGCCACCCCGGATGCCCCCACCGTGCCGGCCACCGTCAAGAAGGCCAATTACACCACGCTCAAAGAAGAGCTGGGTTTCGAGGGCCTGAATGTCACCGACGCCATGAACATGGGCGCGATCGTGAACCAGTACGGTTCAGCACAGGCTTCCGTCGCCGCGTTGAAGGCCGGTGCGGACCTGGTGGTGATGCCCGCCGATGTTGCTCAAGCGCACGCCGGGATCGTCAGCGCGGTCAGCGCGAAAGAGTTGTCCGCCGCGCGGCTGGCCGACGCCGCCACGACCGTGATCACCGCCAAGTTGTACCAGCAGCGGCTTTTGGCGGACCAAGACGTCGAGGACGCTGGCAGCGACAGCGCCTTCATCGAACTGGTCTTCGCCAAAGCCATCACCGATCTCTCCGGCCAATGTACACCCACGGCATCGGCGTCAGCTGCCTCGAGCGTGATCGGTGCGGATGCCACGCAGCAACAGTTACTGCGCACCGCTCTCGCCGACGTTGACGCCGAGGGCACAGCCACAGGCGCACCGGGGGCGGGGACCGTGGCCTTGATCGGGGTTGACCAGCTCAGCGTCGATGCCGCCACCGCCGTCACCCTGAACAGCCCGTGGCCGCTGGCCCGTTCTCGGGCCCAACACAAGTACGCGCTCTACGGTCGGGGTCCGGCCGCCATGGCGGCGCTGGCAAAAGTGCTTTCCGGGGCGGCGCCGGCACCGGGCAAGCTCCCGGTCACGGTGGGGGAGTATCCTGCCGGAACCGGCTGCGGCACTGCCACGGATTAGTCCGCTTCCGCTCGACTAGCGCGACAGCTTACGAGGCAGCCGAATCCGTCGTTGCCGGGCTGACCACCAGGGCGAGCCGTTCCTGTCCCACCCGGGTCAGAATGAGGTGCTGGTGTCGGCCGGCCTCCTTCTCGGCCTTGCTGAGTTTGCCCAGCAGCAGATTGCGCAGTTCCTCCGGCGTCACATCCATGCCCCGCTTCTTGATCGTCAAGGACCCGATGCCTGATTCTTTGACCCAAGCCCGCAACTTCTTCACGTTGTAGGGCCTGATCTCTTCCAAGCGGTAGGCCGTAAATCCGGGGCCGGCATGCAGATTTGGCGCACCAAAATAGGCGATGTGCTCATCGAACAGGAACCCGTCAACTTGCTCCACAGCCACATCCAGCAGCCGGGCACGAATCAACGCCGGATCCGGCTCGTACACGTAACCGCCCGCCAGCAGCGAGTCCAGGCCGGCACGGCCCCGTACCGCGGGCACACCCGCCTGCGGCAACGGCACACTGGAGGTGAACTCGGTTGGAGCCGCATCGTCCTGCAGGACCAGTGCGCTGCGGCGGATTCCCGGCCGGGCCAGCTCATTGAACCACAGCACCACTTCCACCAAGTCCCCGTTGTGAGAGACATATTGGATCTCCCCGCGCTCATGCACCGAGCGCGGCAGCGCATCGTGCGGCATTGCGGGTGCCAGTTTGACGCCGACGGGATGCCCAGCATCCACCAAAGACCCAATCAAATCGAGGGAGGGCGTGTATTCGGCCGGGTCAAACACCTTGGCGGCACCCCCGGCCGCATGAACCTGGCGGCGGGCCGGATCAAACCACAACCCGGCAGAGGCCAAATCTGCACTGGCCAGATAGTCTTCGGCGCTGGCGTGCACGACGGTGGCGTTCGGGAACGGCATGAGGTTCACGGTGGCAGCCGCCGCCACCGCTTCATCAATTTCCACGCCCACCGTCTCAGTGCCCAACGCGGCATTGGCCATGGTGTCCGCACCGATGCCGCAGCCGACGTCGATCACCCGTTGCACCCCGACGTGGACGAAGCGTTGGGCGTGATGGGCGGCCACGGGTAACCGGGTTGCTTGCTCTAAACCGTGTCTGGTGAGCAGCATCCGCTGCGCAAACTCCCCGAACTTGCTGTGAGCTTGGGCACGTAGTTGCTGCTGGGTCAGGGCCGCAGCCACCAGTTCGGGGCTATGCCCGGCTGCACGCAATTGGCGGTTGAGCCGATCACTGTCCGCAGAATCATACGCCGGTAGGGAGTTCACCAGCTCCCATCCTTCAGGGGTGAGCAGCGGTGTTAGGGAGCGTTGCGCTTGGGATGGGGCAGACATGGTCTCACTGTAGCAAGCACGCAGCAGCCAAACCTTGTTATCATTTTGTGACATCAAGGAAATGGAGCCGCAGATGGAACGAGAAGCCGAAGATCGCACCGATCTAGATGTGATCGGTGCCTTTGACGCCGTGGAAGAAGACGAGGCGCGGACCGAAGAACCGGTCTC
The DNA here is from genome assembly GCF_042434215.1 of Micrococcoides hystricis. Lineage (NCBI taxonomy): Bacteria > Bacillati > Actinomycetota > Actinomycetes > Micrococcales > Micrococcaceae > Micrococcoides > Micrococcoides hystricis. The sequence goes on from NZ_JBHLUB010000027.1 coordinate 26,892, forward strand.
AAGCCGTCATGCCCGGTTCCGGCTGCTGCTGATCATCAGCCTCATCATTGGCTTCCTTGCGGCCCTGCTGCTCATCGGCATGGCCGTGTTCCAAGTTTTTGCTGCCGGCAGCCAGACCCTGGCGGAGTCGGCCACCAGCCGTCCGGAGGGCGAATCCGCCCAAATCGAGGGCGTCTCCGTGCCGTTTGTGCCGGTCTTTGTGATCTTCGGCCTGGCGTTCATCGGCATCGTGGTCGGTGGCTGGGGTACCGGCCTAGGCCGACGCCGCCGTCGCTAAACTTGTGCCCTAGCCAACCTCGGCTAGAACACAACGTGGCACTCAACCGGGGCGCTAGCGGTAGTAGATCCCGATGCGCTGACCGTTGATGACTTCTACCGGAATGACGATGTCGTAAATCGCGCGCAACCGCGGGGTGCTCATCATCTCCTCCGGGGTTCCCTGATCGATCAGCCGGCCGTCCTTCATCGCCAAAATCTGGTCCGAGTAACAGGACGCGAAGTTAATGTCGTGAATCACGATCACCACGGTCTTGGCCAACTCTTGGCTCAACTGGGCTAAGAGCCGCATCATCTGGACCGAGTGCCGCATATCCAGATTGTTCAGCGGCTCGTCTAGAAAAAGGTAGTCGGTGTCTTGAGCCAACACCATGGAGATGAAGGCCCGTTGCCGCTGACCACCGGAGAGCTCGTCAACAAACTTGTCGGCAAACGGCAGCAGATCCAAATAATCCAGCGCCTGTTCTACCTTGACCCGGTCCTGTTCGGTCGGCCGGCCCTGGTGGTGGGGGAAGCGACCGAAGCCGACCAGATCCCGCACGGTCAGGCGTACCGTCAGCACGTTTTCTTGCCGGAGGATCGCCATCTTCTGCGCGATGAGCTTGCTGTCGGTGGTGAACACGTCGTGGCCATCAATCCGGCAATGCCCGGCATCGGCCGGCAGCAGACGCCCCATCATGGACAGCAGCGTGGATTTGCCGGCACCGTTGGGCCCGATGATCGAGGTGATCCCGCCAGCGGGGATCTGCGTGGTGACCGCATCGACCACGGTGTGCTCCCCGTAGCTTTTGGTCAGGTTTTCCAGTTCGATCAACGCAACCGTCCTCTCAAGAGCAGGGCGATGAAGACAATACCGCCCACAAAGTCAATGATGATGCTCAGTGCCGTGGAAAGCCCCAACACGTGGCTGAGCAGGAATTGGCCACCAATCAGCGCGATGACGCCGATGAGGACGGCCGCCGGGAGAGTGTACCGGTGCTTGCCACTGGAGACCTGGTAGGCCAGATTGGCCACCAGCACGCCAAAGAAGGTCACCGGCCCCACCAGCGCCGTAGACACGGAGATCATGACCGCGGCGATGACTAGCACCCCGGTGGAGATCAGCTTGTAGTGCACACCCAGAGAGATGGCGACCTCCCGGCCCAAGTTCATCACATCCAGCTGGTGCCGCCACAACACCACCGGGATGGACACCACGACCAGGGCCAGCAGAGCAAAGGGCAACAGATCGGGTTTGGTCCGGTTGAAGCTGGCGAAGAACAAGTCCTGCAGGATGATGTACTCGCTGGGATCCATCAGCCGTTGCAGCAGGGAGGCGATCCCCCGGAACAGGGTGCCAAAGACAATGCCGATCAGTAACAGCAAGTGCAGGGAGCGGCCCTGACCGGTGAACACCCAGCGGTAAAGCACGATGGCGAAGCCGGTCATCAAGACCGTGTTCAGCACGAACTTCAACGGTTCCGGGGCGGAAGTCAACGCGCCAGCGGAAAACAGGAAGACCGCGGCGGTCTGGATCAACAGGTAAAGCGCATCGAAGCCCATGATGGAGGGAGTCAGGATGCGGTTGTTCGTGACCGTTTGGAACAGGACGGTGGACATGCCGACGGCGTAGGCCACCAGCACCATCGTGATGACTGATAAGAGTCGGCGGTTCACGGCGTAGGCGAAGCCGCCTTCGATGCCGTAGAACAAAAACAGCCCGATCAGAACGAGGGAGCTGGCGCCGAGCACCCACAGCCAGGTGCGTGGGGTGAGCAGTCCTTCAAAGCGGTGCACCCGGCGGGCCGGGGTGGAAAGAAGTGGTGACACGAGTGTGGTCCGTACCGACGGTGACGGTTTAGGCGCGGTTCTTGCGGAACAGGCGGATCAGCATGCCGAGGAACACGGCTGCACCGAGCACCGAGACGACAATGCCGACCGGCACCTCGTAGGGGTAGATGATGGTTCGGCCGATGATGTCGCAGACCAAGATCAGGCCCACACCGATGACGGCGGTCCACGGCACGGCCTTGCGTGCGTTGTCGCCCACGAGCAGGGAGACGAGGTTCGGGACGATGAGGCCGAGGAAGGGCAGCGCGCCGACGGTCACTACGACGACGGCGGCGATCATGGCCACCAGGGACATGCCCAGCACCATGGTTTTGCGGTAGCTCAGGCCGAGGTTGGTGGTGAAATCCGCGCCCATACCGGCGACGGTGAAACGGTCGGCGGCCACAAACGCGACGGCCACCAGCAGGGCCACCACCCAGAGCAGCTCGTAACGGCCGGCTAGCACGCCGGAGAAATCGCCAATCATCCACGTGTTCAGGGTCTGCAGTAGGTCAACCCGGTAGGCCACAAAAGTGGTCAGGGCGCTGATGACCCCGCCGAGCATGAGCCCGACCAGCGGAATCAGGAATGTGGAGCGGACCGGGATGGTCCGGGTGATGGCAATGAACAAAACCGTGCCGCCGAGCGCGAAGAGAGCGGCAACCCCCATCTTGGCCATCAACGCGGCCGCGGGGAAGGCCAAGGTGACCACGAGGACACCCAGGGTGGCGGATTCAATGGTGCCGACCGTGGAGGGCTCCACGAACTTGTTGCGCACCATTAGCTGCATGATCAGACCGGCAACCGCCATGGCGGCCCCGGCCAGCATCACGGCCGCGGTCCGGGGGATACGGGAGACCTGCAGCAGTTCCCACGCGGCGGAGTCCCCGCGCAGAACATCAGAAAGAGCGACGTCGGTGACGCCCACAAACATGCTCACCACGGCCATTACGGCCAGCGCGGCAATCGCGAAGCTCAGCCCGGTGGACCCGGTGAGTCGGTCCCGCCAGTTCAGTGGGCGGGCCGGAGCGGTCACCAGGGTGGTGCCCGTGTTCTCTAACGTCGCTGTGAGAGCCATGAAACTTTCTTTTCGCTGTAGGTCGGTTTGAATCTGTATCACCCCGGACACCGGCACGTGCCCATGGTTGGGGACAACTGGGTTTTACTTGGCGCCTTCGACGACTTGGTCAATCATCTCCGGCAGGGAGTCCAAGCCGAGGCCCACCAGGTACCACTGGCCCGAATCCAAGTAGACGATCTTGTCGTTCTTAGCGGCGTTGGTGTTCTTTACCAGATCGTTGTCCAAAGTGGCCTTGGCGTTGGCCCCGGATTCGCCGGTGGCGCTATCCCGGTCAACCACCAGCAGGGTGTCTGGGTTGTGTTCGGCCAAGAATTCGAAGGAGATGGACTGACCGTGCGGGCCTTCAGCCTTGACCGGTGCAGCTTCCTTGAGTCCGAGGAGGGAGAAGGGGAAGTCAAAGCGGGAGCCGGTGCCGTAGGCGGTGAGTTCGCCTGCACTGGTCATAACCACCAGGGCGCTGCCGGCATCTTTGAGTTCTTCTTTACCGTCGGCGATCTTCTCGTCGATTTCCTTAAGCTCATCGGCGACTTCGGCTTCCTTATCGAAGATCTTTCCGAGGGTTTCGGTCTGCTTCTTGAAGGAACCGTAAAGATCCTTGTTATCCAGCGCCAGATTCACGGTTGGCGCGATTTTGCTCAGCTCATCGTAGGAGTCAGCGGCGCGACCGGAGATGATGATCAGGTCTGGTTGTTCGGCATTAATTTTTTCGAAATCAGGTTCCTTCATGGAGCCGATTTTCACGCTGGCAGCCTCGGCGGCCTCTTTAACTTCTTCGGGGTATACGGCTTCGGGGACGCCGGCTACCTCAACATCGAGGGCATCCAAGCTATCCAGAACGCCAAGGTCAAAGGTAAAAACTTTTTCCGGGTTGACCGGTACTTCTACGGGTTCGCCCTGGGCCTGTTCGACGGTGACAGTCTCGCCCTGAGGGTCCTTGTCCGTCTTGGCGGCATCGGCTCCGGTGGAGCAGGCGGTCATGCCCAGAAGTAGTGCGAGTGCGGTTGCCGCTGCGGCAATCCCTCGTGTGCGTGCGGGTGCAACGCGTGGTTCCATTACAGAACTCCCTTGAATAGGTTCTAGTACTCGGTGTGACTTCGGTAACGCAGTCAGTCTGGCCGGACTTGCCTAATTAGTGAACGGTCTTGTTCCCTAATTGAAGCTGGTGCCCACGCTACTACTTAGGCTGACCTTAGTGCAAGATGAAATTCGAATTAGGAAAGAATTGCGTGAGGTAATTATTTGGCGGTTTCGCTGCCTGCTTAGCACTCGTCTTGACTGAGTGCCAAGAGGCAACTTAGAGTTTCTCTTAGCACTCCGGGGCGCCGGGTGCTAATGAGCATGAAGGGCACGGCCGCTCTTACCGCGACAGTGTTGGCCATCCTTGACGTGCGTGATACACACAACTGATTAATCCCAGTCGTACTCTTTACAAAGAAGGAGAGATCCGAAGTGTCGATCTCAATCAAACCGCTCGAGGATCGTATCGTCGTCCAGCCACAGGAAGCCGAGCAGACCACCGCTTCCGGTCTGGTCATCCCAGACACCGCCAAGGAAAAGCCACAGGAAGGCGTCGTCGTCGCTGTCGGTCCAGGCCGTTTCGATGAGTCCGGTAACCGTGTGCCAATGGATGTTAAAGAAGGCGACGTCGTCATCTACTCCAAGTACGGCGGCACCGAGGTCTCCGTCCGCGGGAACGACTACCTCGTTCTGTCCACCCGCGACGTGCTGGCCATCGTCGAAAAATAAGCTTTAAGGAAGTAGACCCTCTTCATGGCTAAACAGCTTGAATTTAATGAAGCGGCGCGTAAAGCGCTGCAGGGCGGCATCGATAAGCTTGCCGACCTCGTCAAGGTGACGCTTGGCCCACGCGGGCGCAACGTCGTCATTGACAAGCAGTGGGGCGCGCCAACCATCACCAACGATGGTGTGACCATCGCCCGTGAAGTTGAGCTGGAGGACTCCTACGAGAACCTCGGCGCTCAGCTGGCCAAGGAAGTCGCCACCAAGACCAACGATGTTGCCGGTGACGGCACCACCACCGCCACCGTGCTCGCACAGGCCCTCGTCAGCGAAGGTCTGCGCAACGTGGCCGCAGGTGCCGCTCCAGGTGAAATCAAACGCGGCATCGAGGCCGCCGTGGCTGTTGTGGCTGACCGGTTGGCTCAGAACGCACGTCCAGTCGAGGGCGGCGAAGTAGCCCACGTGGCTGCCCTGTCCGCACAGTCCGATGAGGTTGGCGAACTGCTGGCCGAGGCCTTCGACAAGGTCGGCACCGAGGGTGTCATCACCATCGAGGAATCCTCCACCACGACCACCGAGCTGGACATCACCGAAGGGATGCAGTTCGACAAGGGTTACCTCTCCCCATACTTCGTCACCGACGCGGAACGTCAAGAAGCCGTTCTGGAAGATGCGCTGGTGCTGATCTACGGTGGCAAGATCTCCACGGTGCAGGAATTCCTGCCACTGCTGGAAAAGGTTTTGCAGGCCTCCAAGCCACTGTTCATTGTGGCCGAAGACGTAGACGGCGAAGCCCTCTCCACCCTGGTGGTCAACCGCCTGCGCGGCACCTTGAACGTGGCCGCTGTCAAGGCCCCGGGCTTCGGCGACCGCCGCAAGGCGATGCTGGAAGACATGGCCATCCTGACCGGCGCCACCGTGGTGTCCGAAGAGATGGGCATGAAGCTGGATCAGGTTGGTCTGGATGTGCTCGGTAGCGCTCGCCGCGTGACCGTCACCAAGGACCACACCACGATCGTTGATGGTGCCGGCTCCGCCGAAGACGTGGCAGGCCGCGTCGCCCAGATCAAGAGCCAGATCGCTGAAACCGAGTCCGATTGGGACCGTGAGAAGCTGCAGGAACGCCTAGCCAAGCTGGCCGGCGGCATCGGCGTGATCAAGGTTGGCGCTGCCACCGAGGTCGAGCTGAAGGAAGCGAAGATGCGCATCGAAGATGCCGTCTCCGCAACCCGTGCCGCACTGGAAGAAGGCATCGTTGCCGGTGGCGGTACCGCATTGGTCCACGCCTTGCGTGCCCTGGATGATGCACCTGAAATTCAGGCGCTGGAAGGCGACGCCGCCGCTGCGGTAGGCATCGTCCGCCGCGCACTGGTACAGCCGCTGCGCTGGATCGCTCAGAACGCCGGCGAAGACGGCTCCGTCGTCGCAGCCAAGGTTGCTGAGATGGACCAGAACCAGGGATACAACGCCAAGAGCGGTGAATACGGCGACCTGATCAAGGACGGTGTCATCGACCCAGTGAAGGTGACCCGCTCCGCACTGCAGAACGCCGCCTCCATCGCTGCGCTGGTGCTCACCACCGAAACTCTGGTGGCCGAGAAGCCAGCCGAAGAAGCAGACGACGCTGCTCACTAACAACTAAAACTCCCCAGCATCGGTGCGTTCCGTACCGACGCTGACCGCGAGGGCGGGCCTCAGCCACAAAGCTGCAGGTCCGCCCTCGTTGTGTTTAAGGTCGTGCGCATTCCTGCCGTCCTAGAAGGGTGGGGCATTGGCCTGATCTTGGCGTTGTTGATGATCGGCCCACGCCGCAGGGTGCAGCGGTAGCTCCGGTTGGCTGATATGTGTCTGACCCGAACCCTTATTCGGGATCTGTAGCGCGCCGTCGCTCTGGGCCGGGAGCGGGGTCACGTCCCACCAGCGGGCCGTCTTGCCGGTGTGATGTTCTTTGCACCACAGGGCCAAGTTGCCATAGGCGGTCTGTCCGGATTCGGCAAACGGATGGACGTGATCGGTTTCGCACATGGTTGCAGGGGCGCGGCAGCCCGGGTACCGGCAATGCTGATCCCGTAGGGCGAGGAGTCGTTTGACGATCGGCGGTGGCCGGTATTAGCCACCGATGCCGATGGGGTAGCCGGTGGCCGGTTCCGTGATGATGACCTGAAACAACCCGGCATTCAAGAGGGTGGCGGCCAGGGCATCGGCATGCGGACGCAGAGCCGTGCCCAAGATCCTCGTCTCAGCCAGAGTTGGGCCTTTCGGCATCTCCGGAGCCGGCTTGGCCGCCGTGCTGACGTGTTTACTGAGGTGGGGAAAGTGTCGGTCGATGAACTCGCGGAACTCATCGCTGACGTGGCCTCCGGCGGACATGAAGTCTGTCAGCGAGGTCAAGACGAACACGCTTGGACGCGAGGCTGTCGCTGAGCCTTGTTGCTTCCGGTCACCGGCGTCGCCCGATCCCAAGATGAGATCGGTCAGCGTGTCGGCCTCCACTTGGGTGCGGGTCCTGCCGTCGTTCTGGCTGCCAGTGCCAGATGCGTTACGTTGCGCGCTCGCGGCCAGCCGGTCGGCGATCTGCCGAATAGTGTCTGCAGCATCGTAGAGTTCCAGTCTGCCCATCCCGTCTCCACAAGCACTGATGCGCACATGTCGTCGGGCTAGGGCCGCCCGGTGACGCTGTCCGGCATCGTGTGGGTGGTGTTGTTCGAGCGCTGCGGTGGCGCGGGTGGCAAAGTCAGTCTCAGTGAGCTCTTCGGCAGCGAGGTCTTCCAGTGAATGACCTAGTCGGGTCTTGCCATCGAGAATGTCGGCGGTGGCGTCCTTGAGGTCTGCCGGTTCCCAAGGTTGACCGTCTGCTTGTTTCTTCGGGTCGGGCAGCCGCAGGCTTTTGAGCTTGTTCGCTGCTGTCTGCGCGGTGGCTCGCGAAATCACACCTGCGTGCAGTTTCTGTAACAGCTGCGGGCCGTGCTGGAACAGGTTGAGGGCCGTGATGAGGGCCGCCCGCATGGTTTTGGGTTCACAGCCTTTGAGTGTGGCCAATGCAGCGGATGACTTGCGTAGTAGCCGGCCCGCGTTGCGTTGCTCGACAAGCTCTAGGGTCAACTGCTCGAGCGTGAGGGTAGGGGATTCCTCGCGTGCCAGCTGGTAGAGGTATTGAATGAGACCGAGGTATTCTTCAGCAGCCTGACGGCGCAGGGCCTGTTCGGTCGCGATGACGGCCTCGGCAGCATTCTCGAGTGTGAGATCTGTCGCAACTGCGGCAAGAGGGTCGGGATTGCCCGCCATCGGTGTTGTCTCCACGGACCCTCCTTGCTCTTTTCGGCGCTTGCTCCAAGCGCACGTGTTAGCCAAGAACGCTACGGCGGGTCTGCGCCGCTGAGGTCACGTTAAACGCTAGGACAGCATGACCCATGCGGACCGGCCCCATGTGGAGGAACCGGCGTCAGCACCGGCTGTGGGGGAAGAAAAGCCGTCTTTTTGAGAAAACTCCCAGTCAACTTTGTTAGATTGCTGGGTGGATTATGAGTTATCGGATTCCACAAGCCGCGGACGCCCCCAAGCGTGGGCCACAACCGCAGGCAAAGAAAGCATTTTTTCCGGAGTACGCAGGCTTGCGTGCTCTGGCTGTGCTGCTGGTGGCCGTTTACCACATCTGGTTCAATCGGGTCTCCGGCGGTGTCGATGTCTTCTTGATGCTCTCTGCCTTTTTCCTCACCGGGACCATCGCCCGCCGTCTGGAAAACGGGCAACGTTTCAAGGTCCTGGACTACTGGAAGAAGGTGTCGCTGCGCATCGTGCCGGCCACCGTCTTCCTCGTCTTGGTCGTGGTCGTCGGCTCGGCGTTCTTGTTACCCGGTAACCGTTTCGAAGGCATCTTGGCTCAAGCCAAGGCCACCGTCTTTTTCGGACAAAACTTTGAACTCGCCGGCGAGCAGGTCGACTACTACGCGACCTCCTCGGCCATGGCCTCACCGCTACAGCACTTCTGGTCACTGTCGATTCAGGGCCAGTTCTACCTGCTGTGGCCGCTGCTACTACTTGGAATTTTCTTCCTCGGCTCGTACCTCCTCCGACTTGCCTCGGCTCGTGGCTGGCTGACGTGGCTGGGCATCCATGAGACCGATGGTCCAGCACCGTGGACACGCCGGGTCTTGGCCGGCGGGCTCGCCGTCGTCGCTGCCGTGAGCTTCAGCTACGCTTTGGTGGCGATCGGCCAAGATCCGCAGGCCGCTTACTTCTCTTCCGGCGCGCGAGTGTGGGAATTCGCCCTCGGCGGTTTGCTCGCGCTGAGCCTGCCGTGGTTGAGCACCAAACTGGCCGGTCACGCTCGAGTCCGCGTCATTCTGGGCTGGCTGGGTGCCGCCGCTTTGCTGAGCGCCGGCTTCCTACTGGCCAACGCCCACTTCCCGGGCGCCGCAAGCTTGTTGCCACTGGGGGCGGCCGCTGCCATCATGCTCAGCGGGGACACCGGCTCGAAGTACGGTTTTGATCGTCTCCTGCGTACCGGTGTGCTGCAGTTCTTGGCCAAGCACGCCTACGCGCTCTACCTGTGGCACTGGCCGATTCTGATCTTGATGCAGCGCTCGGGCACGCCGATGACGGTGGCCAAGGGCGCGGCTGTGCTGGTGGTCTCCATCGTGTTGGCGGTGGCCACCACCAATTGGGTCATCAACCCCTTGGCGCAGGAGCGCCAGCTCCGACTACCGCGTCGGGCACCGAAGACCAAGACCGTCAAGGAAGCGGCGGCTGCTTCTACCGGACCGAAGTGGAGCCTGCAGTTGCGCCCCCTTCTGGTGCCGGTATCGGCGATCGCGCTGACCTTAGGGGTCGTCGTCGGGTTCACCGCGAATGTGAACGCGACCAAAGAGCAGGCCGCAGCCCAGACACCCACCGATAACCCCGGGGCGGAATCACTGAAAGATGGTTTCGTATTCGAAGGTTCCCCTGCGGCGTTGACGGTGCCGCTGTCATCTCAGCTTGACGAACAGTGGGCCGAACAGAAGCAGCGGTGCCCAGAGGAGCTGGGCGCGGATGATCCGGCGTTGGTGAACTGCTACTTGTACGGCGAGGAAGACCCAGCCAAGGCCACCAAAACGATCGTGGCGGTGGGGGATTCCCACTTGGAGCAGTGGATGACCGCTTTGGACCCGATTGCAGATGAGGCCGGTTGGCAAGTGATCCGCCTGCACCGGCCGGCATGCCGTTTCACCTTGCCGGGGCAGCGGACATACCTGGACCGTGACGCGCAAGACCAAATGGGCTGCGACCAGTTCCGGCAGGCGGCCAGCAACTATATTTTGAACACCGAACCCGACGCGGTGTACGCCTTGGGCAGCATCACGTGGAAGCCTGACCCGGTGAGCGGTGAATACGAACCGGAAACCGTCGTGCCCGGTTTCGAAGAAGCGATCCAGCCGTTCTTGGATGCCGGCATTGACGTGGTGGCCCAGCGGGACACCCCGCGTTCGGCACGCAACCTGGCCGAGTGTGTGGACGTCTACTCCGCCGGTGACCCACGGTGCGCCATCGACCCCGCGGAAGCCATGGCGGATACGAACCCGCTTGAAGACCTGACACCGGTGCGGCAAACCCGCGGCCGCATCGATACTTTCGAGATGACGGACATGCTTTGCCCGAGCTCCAAACACGTTCCAGACTGCCCGCCGGTGATCGGTAACGTGCGGGTCTACTTGGACCAGCACCATCTGACCCGCGACTACGTGGCGACTACGACCGACGAGTTCGAGAAGCGCTTCCGTTCGGCACTAGACTAAGTTAGATACCGGTGATTTTTGCCCCGTGACGACCATGCTGTGTGAAAGGTGAAAGTGTGAGCGCATACGAAGACGCCCCCTCGACCAATGACCCCTTCGGCTTTTTTGGCCTGACCTACGATGACGTGCTGCTGCTGCCAGGTGCCACGGACGTCATTCCTTCTGAGGCGGACACTTCCACCCAGCTCACCCGCAACATCCGGTTGAACATCCCCGTGATCTCTGCGGCCATGGACACCGTGACAGAAGCGCCAATGGCGATTGCGTTGGCCCGGCACGGCGGCATGGGTATCATCCACCGGAACCTGTCTATCGCCGATCAGGCCGAGCACGTGGACCGCGTCAAGCGCTCCGAATCTGGCATGATCTCCCACCCGGTCACCATCAACCCGGACGCCACGCTGAAAGATCTGGATGACTTGTGCGCCCACTACCGGGTTTCCGGTCTGCCGGTGGTCGATGAAGACAATACGCTGCTGGGCATCATCACCAACCGTGACATCCGCTTCATCCCGTACACCGAATACCCGAACCGGTTGGTTTCCGAAGTGATGACTAAGATGCCGTTGATCACGGCCAAGGCCGGGGTCTCCCGCGAAGAGGTCATCGCCAAGCTCGCCGAGCACCGCATCGAGAAACTGCCCCTGGTTGATGAGAACAACAAGCTGACCGGTCTGATCACGGTCAAAGACTTCGATAAGGCTGAGCAGTACCCGAATGCGGCCAAAGACGATGAGGGCCGGCTCCGCGTGGGCGCGGCAGTGGGCTTCTTCGGCGAAGGTTTCGAACGCGCCATGACCATGGTGGATGCCGGGGTTGACGCCCTCGTCGTCGACACCGCCAACGGCCACTCCCAGGGTGTGATTGACATGATCGCCCGGCTGAAGAAAGACCCGGCCGCCAAGGGCGTGGACATCATTGGGGGACAGGCCGCCACCCGCGAAGGCGCCCAAGCGTTGATCGACGCCGGTGCCGACGCCATCAAGGTGGGTGTGGGCCCGGGCTCGATTTGCACCACCCGTGTGGTTGCCGGCGTCGGTGTGCCACAGATTACCGCGATCTACGAGTCGGCCAAGGCCGCCGGTCCGGCCGGTGTGCCCGTGATCGCCGACGGTGGTCTGCAGTACTCCGGCGACATCGGCAAGGCGCTGGTGGCCGGCGCATCCTCCGTGATGGTCGGCTCCATGCTTGCCGGTGCGGCTGAAGCGCCCGGGGACTTGGTGTTCATGAATGGCAAGCAGTTCAAGACCTACCGTGGCATGGGCTCCTTGGGTGCCATGCAGACCCGCGGTAAGAACACCTCCTACTCCAAGGACCGCTACTTCCAGGCAGATGTGCCCGATGATGAGAAGCTCATCCCGGAAGGTATTGAAGGTCAGGTGCCGTACCGTGGCCCACTGAGCGCCGTCGTCCACCAGCTCACCGGTGGACTGCGCCAGACCATGTTCTACGTGGGCGCACACACCATTGACGAATTGAAGGCTCGCGGCAAGTTTGTCCGCATCACCCCGGCAGGTCTGCGTGAATCCCATCCGCACGACATCATGATGACCGTGGAAGCCCCTAACTACCGCAATCGCTAGAAAGAGCAACGCACCTGTGAGTTTTGAAGTAGAAATCGGTCTGGGTAAACGTGGCCGTACGGCCTATTCGCTGGACGACGTGGCCGTTGTGCCAACCCGTCGTACCCGCGACCCTAAAGACGTCTCCTTGGCTTGGAAGATCGACGCGTTCGAGTTCGAATCCCCGGTCATCGGCGCGCCCATGGACTCCATCATGAGCCCGGAAACCGCCATCCTGTTGGGCAAACTTGGTGGCCTAGGTGTGCTGGACCTGGAGGGGCTGTGGACCCGGTATGAGAACCCGGAGCCAGTGCTGGAAGAAATCGCCGCACTGGAAGCCGCCGACTTTTCCCCGGCCAACACCCTGCGCCTGCAGCAGCTATACAACGCCCCAATCCAAGCTGAATTGATCAGCGCCCGGTTGGAGCAGATCCGCGAAGCCGGCGTGGTGGTTGCAGGCTCTTTGAGCCCGCAGCACACCCAGCAGTTCTACCAGACCGTGCTGGAAGCGGGCGTGGATATCTTCGTCATCCGCGGCACCACTGTTTCAGCCGAACACGTTTCGCAGAACCAAGAACCACTGAACCTGAAGCAGTTCATTTACGAGCTGGATGTTCCAGTAATCGTCGGTGGCGTGGCGGGTTACACCCCGGCTCTGCACCTGATGCGCACCGGCGCGGCAGGCGTCCTCGTCGGTTTTGGCGGCGGAGCCTCGGGCACCACGCACCGTTCGCTGGGGATCCACGTACCCATGGCCACCGCGATCTCCGATATTGCTGAAGCACGCCGGGATTACATGGATGAATCCGGTGGACGGTACGTGCACGTCATCGCCGATGGCGCCACCGGCACCAGCGGTGACATTGTCAAAGCACTGGCGATGGGAGCCGACGCCGTCATGTTGGGCGCCGCACTGGCCCGTGCCAGCGAGGCACCGGGCAAGGGCTGGCACTGGGGCCCAGAAGCGCGCCACCCAGAACTACCACGCGGCAACCGCGTCAACGTCGGTACCGTCGGCTCGATGGAAGAGGTCCTGTGGGGCCCTGGCCACCACACCGATGGCACCTCCAACCTCATGGGCGCACTGCGCCGCAGCATGGCCACCACCGGATATTCAGACTTGAAGAAGTTCCAGTCCGTGGATGTCATGGTCACTCCATAGCGATGCTCAAAACCGCGCTCAAGCCAAAATGGTTGATCATTCTGGTCCTGTCTTTGGTGATCGCCACCTTGTTCGTGCTGCTCAGTAAGTGGCAGTTTGAACAGGCCGAGGCCAAGGGATCAACCGAAGAACCCAAGACCGAGACCACCGTCTCGCTGACCGAGCACTTCAAGCCCGGACAGCCGTTGATGCAGCATCAGGCTGATCAGCTGGTCTACCTCTCAGGGAAGTACCTGCCGAAGAAGCAGGTCTACATCCAAGACCGGCTCCGAGAGGGGGTCAAGGGGTATTGGGTGGTCACGGCCTTCGAGGTTGAAGGCGGCGACGGGAACATCATCCCGGTGGTGCGCGGTTGGCAGGAAGACCTCGCGGCGGCTAAAGCCTCCAAGGCACCGGATGAGACCCTGTACCTAGAAGGGCGGTTGCTGCCACCTGATGCGCCCGACTTCGGGTATCGGGAGGACCCGGAGGTATTCCGGTCGCTATCCACCGCGGAGTTGATCAACATTTGGGACGTGAAGTCCTACGCCGCAACCGTTGTGCAGTTCCGGGCCTACGCTACCGGAGCGCTGCGATTCGCCGCAGAGGAGCAAGGTCTTGAACCCGTCTATGTTGGTCCTCAACCACCGCAGTCGCAGCTGAACCTGTTGAATGTGTTTTACGCGGTGGAGTGGGTCTTCTTTGCAGGTTTCGCGCTCTTTTTATGGTTCCGACTCGTCCGCGATGACCACCGCAAAGACCTAGAGCAGGCCCGGTTGGATGAGGAATGGGCCCAGCAATGGTACCGGGAACAAGGCTATATCAAGGAAGAAAATCATGACCGAACAGAGTAAGCGTTCCGACCAGTCCGTCCGCACGGAGGGGCAGCTGCCCCCACCGCCACCGCGGCCGCAACCGAAACGTCGCTTCGGCGGTACCCAACAGCAGATCCGTTCCGCATTGACGTTCTACCGGTTCGCCGCATACATCACCGGTATCTTCCTGCTGTTGCTCGTTGCCGAAATGGTGGCCAAATACGCGTTCGGGCTAGAGCTGTTCGCAGGCGGCACGGCCGCCGATGGTAGCAGCCACGGTTTCGGTTTCGCCCCGACCGACTCGGTTGAAGGCGGGCTCAACCTCTCGATTGCGGTGCTGATTGTCCACGGCTGGCTCTACGTCATCTACCTCATCGCAGACTTCCGATTGTGGTCGCTGATGAACTGGCCGGCCACCCGACTGCTGGTGATCGCGCTCGGCGGCGTGGTGCCCTTCTTGTCCTTCATCGTGGAAAAACGAGTCCACAAAGAGGTCCTGGCTGAACTGTCTAAGGCACCGGAAGCGATCCAACGCTATTGATATTTTCTCTCTCCGAACTGGAATAGAATAAAACCGTGAGCGAAATCCCAGCATTAGAACATCAGACAGTTCTTGTCATTGATTACGGTGCCCAATACGCCCAGCTCATTGCCCGGCGCGTACGTGAGGCCAATGTGTATTCCGAGGTCGTCCCGCATTCCCTTGCGGTGAACGAGATTCTCGAGCGTAAACCCGCAGCCATCATCCTCTCCGGCGGACCATCCTCGGTCTACACCGAGGGGGCGCCGGCAGTTGACCCTGCCCTGTTCGAGGCAGGTGTCCCGGTCTTGGGTATCTGCTACGGCTTCCAAGCGATGGCCAAGGCCTTGGGCGGCAAGGTCGAGAAGACCGGCAAACGTGAGTACGGCGCGACCGCCGCGTTGACCACCCCGGACGGTAAAGACAACCCGCTGCTGGCCGATATTCCAGTCGAGCAGAAGGTGTGGATGAGCCACGGCGACGCCGTGACCGAAGCCCCAGAAGGGTTCACCACCGTCGCCGCGACGCAGGCTGCCCCCATTGCCGCCTTCGCCGATGATGTTCGTCGCCTCTACGGTGTGCAGTGGCACCCAGAGGTCAAACACTCCGATTACGGCCAAGCCGTCATCGAGAACTTCCTGTTCAAAGGCGCGGGTCTGCGCGGTGACTGGACGACCGGAGACTTCATTGAAGAACAGGTCCAGTTGATCCGCGAACAGGTCGGTGACTCGCACGTCATCTGTGGCCTCTCCGGCGGTGTCGATTCTGCCGTGGCCGCCGCTCTGGTGCAGCGCGCCATCGGCGATCAGCTCACCTGTGTGTTTGTGGACCACGGGCTCATGCGCGAAGGTGAAGGCGAACAAGTTGAGAAGGACTTCGTCGCCTCCACCGGTGTCAACCTGGTGGTCGCACACGAGGAAGAACGCTTCCTGAACGCGCTGGCCGGTATCACCGACCCGGAAACCAAACGCAAGACGATTGGCCGGGAGTTCATTCGGGTATTCGAGGCCGCCGAGAAGCAGGTCTTGGAATCCGTGGCCAAGGAAGGCGCCCGCGTCGAATTCCTTGTCCAAGGCACGCTTTACCCGGATGTTGTCGAGTCCGGCGGTGGTGAAGGCGCAGCCAACATCAAGTCCCACCACAACGTGGGCGGGTTGCCTGATGACATGGAGTTCAAGCTCATTGAGCCGCTGCGGGCTCTTTTCAAGGACGAGGTTCGCGCCGTTGGGCGGGCTCTGGGGCTGCCTGAGGCCATCGTTGGCCGGCATCCCTTCCCAGGCCCTGGCTTGGGTATCCGCATCATTGGTGAAGTCACCAAGGAACGTCTTGACATCCTGCGGAAGGCCGATGCGATCGCCCGCTACGAGCTGGAGCAATCCGGCCACAGCGGTGAAGTCTGGCAGCTGCCTGTGGTGCTGCTGGCCGATGTCCGCTCCGTGGGTGTCCAAGGCGACTTCCGTACTTACGGTCATCCGATCGTTTTGCGTCCCGTGTCTTCCGAAGACGCGATGACCGCCGACTGGTCCCGGCTGCCATATGAACTGTTGGCCAAGATTTCTAACCGAATCACCAACGAGGTTGATGAAGTCAACCGCGTTGTGCTTGATGTGACCAGCAAGCCACCGGGAACCATCGAGTGGGAGTAACCCGGACACGACTAACCTAGTCACTGGTATCTCACAAAAAGGCCCGCTTGGGCAGGTTTTTACCAAGCGGGCCTTTGTGCTGCCCGCAGCTTCCCGATGCTCCCTGGGTGCATTGAACCAACTGGCCGGTAGCGCTCTAAAGTTCCACCTCTGTAGCTTTTTCGAGCGCCGCCGACTCGGTGCGATGTACACCACGGTATCTATCGATGTGTCGTACTAGTCGCAGTTAAGATGAAACCCTAGTATGTCATTTAGTGTTTTTATTTATCCGAGTAAGGCGTGGGTGTGCAGTTCGAAGAAGCGGCGGAAATTCTAAGAGTCCTAGCGAACCCTAAACGGGCGCAGATCGTCGACGTCATCTCCACCGAGGAGATGCATGCGAAGGAACTACTGGATTATTTCCAAATCAGCCAACCAACCCTGTCGCATGACATGAAGCAACTGCAGAACGCAGGGATCGTGAATGCGCGACGAGCTGGTAGATATATTTTCTATTCGCTCAATCAGGATCGGTTACGGGCGTTTCACTCTCGTTTGGGTGAACTATTTTTCGCTTCGAAGCACGGTGTCGCCCGCCCTCGCCGGAACGGTACTTCTTCGTCGAATTAGTTCATACCAGCAAAAGTTGAGACCGACATGCTTGTTCGGTTCGACGAGGCTGGGTCAGGGGCGTCAAGGCGTTTCACTTAGCGGATTGGGCGCAGCCCTACGGTAGCGTAGACACAAAAGTGTTTCATGCTCAGAAAGCGGGTACCTGTGTTCGGTAAACGATCCGGTGAGAATCCTGCCAAGCGTTTCTTCGGCCTGTTTGGCAGCCTCGGTTCCGAGGATGAGGCCGCCGAGGAACGCAAGGACGAGCAACGCGTCAAGGGCTCTGAAACGGGCACCTCTGACAAGGCCGGGAAACAGGAGTCAGCCACGGGTCTCAAAGATGAGGACCAACGTGCTGATTCCGACGCTCCGGCACGCACCGGTGACGAGACCGCATCGGAGGCGGCGGGGGAGCCACCAACAACAGCTACCCCGGTGATTGACCCGTCGGAGATCCGCACCGGGCGCAACGATACTGTTGCCGTCTCGGACGAATCCGCAGCGGCTGAATCGGACGCCAGCCAATCCGGCACAGGTGAGGGAGGCGATGCTGAAGATCTCGATGGTTCGGCTGATGAAGCGGAGTCAACTGAGACCAAAGGGGCAGGGCTGCGTTTTGATGCGAGCGACAAAGCCCATGAAGCGGCTTCAGCAGAGCCCGATTCGGACCCCGGTACTGACGATTTCCAAGAGTGGTTGGACTCGCTGAGTACCGGCAACGAGCAAGACACGATGCTGCGCTTTGCTCCGTCCCGGCTGAATAGCATCAACCTCACCCACGTCCACCCATCTGGGCTGACCCAGTTCATGGTCGGGCGGAAAACCCGTCTATCCACTTTGCTGCGCGACCCCGATGCGTTCGAGGATGCCAAGCGCGCGGCCCGGCTGATCCGGGCCAAGGTGAACGAACTTGAAGAAGAGCGTGGCATCAGCGTCGGATACTTGGCCTGCGGGCTGGTCACGTGGCGCAGCATCACTCCGAATGCGCAGGGCGAACTGCGGAGCGTCCACCTCAGTGCCCCGGCCTTGCTGGCGCGGGTGAGCATCACTATTCGTCCCGAACAGGACGACTACGAGCTGCAGCTGCAAGACCGCGCCGTGGTCAACCCCGCCCTCGTGCGTCGTCTGCAGCAGCGCGAAGATCTGCAACTGGAAACCGACTCGATTGTGGCAGCCGCGTATGCCACCGCGAAGTTGGATCCGCTGCCGGCCATGGATGAATTGCGCGCCCAATTGTCCGGACTGCGTTCCGTTGTGGTTGAGAACAACCTGCTGGTCTCCACCTTCGCCGACTTGTCCGAGGCCCACGACGGGTACGAACTCAACCGTGATCACCCATTCTTGGCAGCCCTGTACCGTGGCGACGAGGCGGTAGCACAGCTGCGTTCGGCGCAGCCGGAGGTCACGCTTGCACCCCTTGATGAGCGGGATCCTTCCGAGGAGTACTTGGTGCTGGACGCAGATGCCAGCCAACAGGCCGTGTTAGACCGAATTGTCAGCGGTCAAGATGTGGTGGTCGATGCCGCCCTTGGTACGGGTGCGTCTCAGACCGCGGCGAACGCGGCCGCGGTGCTCGCCGCCGCCGGTAAATCCGTGTTGGTGGTTGCCGAGCGGCGTTCCGGTCTGGATGACTTGTTGACCCACTTTGATCGGGTGGAATTGGCCAGCGCCGTACTGGATCTGCAGGAGGTCACCGATGATGCGAAGTTGCGCCATCGGGCGGTTGAAGCGATCTTGCGCAACGAACGGGCCGAGCAACCAAACTTGGAGTCCATCCACCGGACCCTGAAGAAGACGCGACACCAGCTGATCGATCACGTCAATTCGCTGCACAGCGTGCGGGATCGTTGGGGCTGCTCCCCGCTGCAAGCGATGCAGGCACTAGCGGAGCTGACCGCGCTGGAGCCGGCGCCTAAGACCGGGGTCCGGCTGAAGCGGTCTGTGCTGGATAAGACCGTGAACCGCGATGACTTGTCCAACAAGCTGGTTCGCGCCGCACAGCTGGGCGCCTTTGACGCCGATGTGCAGGCCCGTCACTGGTCCGGGGCCAAGCTGCGGAACCGCCGAGATGCGGAGAGCGCCTTTGAGCATGCGGTCGCGGCCGAGAAGCAGTTGCCCAAGCTGCGCGAGCGGATCCGGGAGATCACGGATCACGCGCAGATCAAGGTGGGCCAAACGTTTGGGTCTTGGGCCGAGCAGCTGAAGCTGTTGGCCGAGGTCCGCACGGTACTGGATCATTTCCAACCGGATATTTTTGAGCGCAACGTTCGGGACCTGATCCATGCCACCGGAAGCTCCGCGTGGCGCAAGGAGGCCGGGGTGGAGATCCCGTCTTCGATCCGGTCTCGGTTGCGTAAAGTTGCCAAGGCCTATATTCGACCCGGCGTGCAGGTCGACGATTTGCACAGCCGGTTGATGCAGGTGGAGCGACTGCGCGAATCCTGGAACAAGTACGCGTTGAGCCACCGGCACCCGGCGGTACCGCTGGGCATCTCGCAGGTACAGGAGCTGTACAACGAGGTCGCCGAACACCTCAACGAACTTGACCGCGTGCTCCGCCCGGTTGAGGGGAACAAGCTGGTGGACACTGACGTCGACACCATGATCGAGATCGTGAACCAGCTGGCTAAGGACGAGAAGACTCTGCTGGAGGTCCCGGAGCTGACCCTGATTCAGGAGCAGCTGAATGAGGCGGGCCTGCAGGAGCTGATGGCGGACCTGCAGGAACGCTCCGTCACCACTGATGAAGTCGCCGACGAACTGGAACTAGCGTGGTGGAAGTCTGCGCTGGAGGCCATGATTTCCGGCGACGACTACTTGGCGATGATGGGCGGCAAGGACCTGCGCCGCATCGAGGCCGAATACCAGCTGGCCGATCAAGCCCACATCGAATCCGGTGGCCGCAAGGTGGCGTTCGCCCTCGGACAGCAGTGGCGCCGCGCGCTGGCTGAACACATCACCGATGCCACCACGCTACGGACCGGGCTGAAAGACCATGACCTCGACATTGCCGGCTACTTCGGGTTGGCGCCGTCCCTGCAGACCGCGCTGATGCCGATTACCGTGGCCAGCCCACTGGGACTGGCGGCACATGTGCCCAGCAGCCGCAAGTACGACGTTGTGATCTTCCTCGACGCCGGTGAACTCACCCTGTCCTCGGCCTTGGGCGGCATCAACCGGGCCGACCAAGTGGTGGTCTTTGGCGATGCGCACTCACATGAGCCTAAGCCTTTCACCGTTTCGGTGGACCCGACGGCGCCGACTCGTTCGGTGGAGAAACTCACCAGCTTGTTCGACGCAGGTGCCCGCATCCTGCCGCCGGTGGCGCTGAAGCACCAGTACCGTGCCGTGGATTCGATGCTGATGCGTACCCTCGATGCGAAGGTCTACCAGCAGGGCATCAGCCGACTGCCGGCCCTGTCTGATATCAGCGGGGAGAATCCGACGTTGCGGGTGCACCAGCTGGTGGACTCCAAGGTCACGCTGCGGGCCAGCAGTGGCCGGAATGTGGAAACCTCGCACCGGGAGGTTGCCGCCGTCGTGCAGGCCATCGTGGCCCACGCCAAGGAACGGCCACGGGAGTCACTGGCCGTTATCGCCGGCAATGAGGCGCATGCCCGAGCCTTGGCCGAAGGCGTCAAACGTCAACTGGCCGAGGACCGCTCCGTAGTGCCGTTCTTCCAGGGCGGGGAGGAGCCGTTCGCCGTCGCCCCGTTGGAGCGTGCGGTGGGGCTGGACCGTGACCGGGTGATCTTCTCCCTGGGCTACACCGCCAGCGGTAACGAATTCAACCCGGAGGATGGTTACATCGCCAGCGAGGCCGCCATCAAGATGGTGGCCAAGGCGTTGCTCTCCGGGCGCAAACGCCTAGACATCGTGGTGTCTTTGACGCCAAGCATGCTGCAGGGCTTGAACTTGACCGGCGGACTGGCGACCCTCTTTGCGGTGCTGGCCGCACCGAAGGTGGGGCCAAGTTCCCTCCGCCACCTGCCGGCACCACTGCTGGATGATCTGTACTACCGGCTAGGTCAACTGGATCTTGCGGTACTGCGTGACTACGGCGAGCAGATTCCGGCCGTGATTGAGTACCGGCCTAACCCATTGACGGCTGAGGCAAGCACTGAACCGGTGAGCACCCCGGTGGCCGTGGTCACCGATGGGGATGAGAGCTTCGCCCGCATGAGTGTGCGCGAGCGCTCCCGGTTGCAACCGCTTCGGCTGCGCGGACTGGGCTGGCAGACGTTTACGATTTGGACGATCGAGGTCTTCTCGGATCCGGGTGCGTTGGCGCAGAAGATCTACTCGCTGGCGACCAACGGTAGTAGCGCGGACAAACAGGGAGGAACTGCGGTGGCAGCCAAACCGACACAGACAAAGCGGGCCAAAGGCCGGCGTGCCCGCTTCCAATTCACGGACGGGATCTTGCCCTCAACCGCAGCCGAGGATCAGCCGCACCGTTGGGGTGACGGTGAGGAACGCCGTGACCAGTGGTTGAAGGATCAGCGTCCGCCACACTGGGGGAACGACTAAGGCAAGCCCACCCCGGCGTCTTCTTCTTCGGGAGTCGTCGGGCTCAGGGTCATGAGGATGGACCCGCCGGAGGCTGCCGCAGCCACATTCGCTGCCAGCTTCTGCGGGACCGCCACCACGACGACGGCCTCCCCCTGATGAGAAGCCCCGGAACTGGTGAACGGTCCTGATTCAGCGGCCGGTTGTCCGTGGTACGCGGAGTTGTACAGGATGGTGGCCGCTGGCGCCAGAACGGTGGTGGAGTCGCGGCCGTCCTCGAATGAGGGCGCTTGAATCAGATCGACCGTGGCCCCGGGCGCCAAGATCTGCGCACTGGTGGCGTCCTGGCTCCGGATCGTCACCGCACGCGTTCCCGCCGGTAGTCCGGCCAACATTTCCGGGCCGAGCAAGAGGGAATGGCTGAGAACCATCCCGGCAGACAAGGGCACCGCCACGTGTTCACCGATGAGGTCTTCCGGGGAAGCGACCGTGCCCGAGAGGGCCGCTGCGGTTTCCGAAGACAGCTGCACCGTGGTCAGATCGTTAGCACTCAGCTTCTTCCCGACCGGGACATCTTGGGCGGTGACCACGACAGGTTGGGTGGCGACCGGTTCCCGGTGACCGGCCTGGAAGGTCAGGAACCCGGCCAGCAACGCCAGCACGAGGGCGAAAAGCCGTCGATGCTTGCCCAACGCCTCACGAAAAGTCAGGTTCAACACCGGCCGTTGCTGCCGCGTTGAGGAGCGGCGCTGACCCCGACGCGTGAAGAGTGCGAGCTGTCCCATGGACACCAGTACAGGCTGCTTCAGCTCTGCAGCATGTGCCAGGGCTGGCCGCAGGTGGAGATACCTGCCCTCATGTCAGGTTGTGGGGAAGTTCTCCTCGTGGCTAGTTCTGCGCGGCGCTCGGGGAGCTGGTATCGGTCTTGGCTGGTGCAGGCGATGAGGTTTGTTCGGATCCTGCCGAACGAGAATCGGTCTTGTAGAAACCGGATCCCTTGAACACGACACCGACGGTGTTGAACTGCTTGCGCAGGGTTCCCTGACATTGCGGGCAGACGTTCAACGCGTCCTCGTCGAAGGACTGGTAGATCTCAAAACCGTGGCCGCAGTCTTTGCAGGCATAAACATAAGTAGGCACGAAAGAAGATTTTACCGTGCACCGGGGCACGGTTTAGAACATCCAGTTAAAGCCCAATTGGGTGACAACCCCATCGACCGCTTGATCGTGCTCGTCCACCGGGAAGGTCCCCGGGGGAACGAATTCGTGCTGGTACACCATGCCCAGCAGCGTGGGAACAGCGGAGAGCGCCTTGACTTTGGCTAGGAACCGGTCATAGTAGCCGCCACCGTGGCCGAGCCGATACCCGTGAAAGTCGATGGCTTGGGCTGGCACCAGCATGACATCGACTTCATCGAAGACGTCGGCGCCGAACCGGGGCCCGACCGGCTCATCGATGGGAGCGTAGGCGCAGCGAGCCATTTCAACGCCCGGGTACCACGGTGTGAAGGCCAGCTGTCGCTCCGGCAAGCAGATCGGCATGAGTACCTCAAAGTGATCCTCTTCCACCAGCTGCTGCAGCAGTTGGTGTAAAGGCAGCTCGGTGCCGAAGGGCAGCGTGGCGGTGATGCGCCGATGGGGACTGTGCGAGGTCAACCATGGGCGAAGATGCGAGGTGATGAGGGCGGCGGCGCTGTTCCGCTCAGCCTGGCTCATGTTCTTGCGTTCGGCGACAAAGAACGCCCGTTGCCGCCGTTTGGCCTCATCGACATCGGAATGGGTGCTCATGGGGGTGATCATAACGGGCTGTGCCGCTAGGGTAAAGGGTCCCGACAGCGGTAGGTGGTGGTGCTGGACTATGATGAGGGTGCTATGACGAGCATCTTCTCCGGGAACCCGGCACGCTGGCCGGTGACGGTGTATGAGCCGGTTGATCGACCTGCCGGCTGGGAGCACCGTTTGGTGCTGCGACCGTTACGCCGACGGGATCAAGAGGAATGGTTTTCCCTGCGGCATCGCAATGCCGGCTGGTTGTTGCCGTGGGAAAACACGGATCCGGTTGAGGCGGAGAATGTCACCCATTACAACTTCGCCACCATGGTGCGCAGCATGCAGCGTACGGCCAAGTCGGGGCATTCCCTGCCGTGGGTGATCGCTAAGGAGCTCGATGATGGTGGGCCGACGGTGCTGATTGGTCAGCTGGCGGTGTCCGGAATCTTCTATGGTTCGTTGCGTTCGGCGGCGATTGGCTATTGGATTGATGAAAGCCATGCCGGGTTCGGTCTGACGCCTCGGGCCGTGGCCTTGGCCGTGGATCATTGTTTTACGCGTTTAGGGCTCCACCGGCTGGAGATCAACATCGTGCCGCAGAACGCTAATTCGTTGCGTGTGGTGGACAAACTCGGTTTCCGCTTCGAAGGCACGAGGAAGAATTACCTGCACATCAACGGTGCCTGGGTTGATCACCAGAGTTTCGCGCTGACCGCAGAAGAGGTTCCGGCAGGCGGATTGTGGCAGCAGATCGCGCGAAATAACAGCTAAGTCAGCCTTGACCGGAGTGTCACCACCAATACGGAAGACAGAACCGTTAATTTGGTGAGTAGCGCATCCGCACACTGAACTTAGGACTGACCCATGAACGAGCAGCCCCAAACTCTCCGCATCAACTGGCAACGGGTACCTTTTGCTGTGGTCGGCTTGGTCTCGCTCGTCGCCATCCCGGTCACCGTCATGTTGGCCAATGCCGGTGTCGTCGGGTGGAGCTGGCCTCTGCTTTTCGGCTTCCTCACCTTCGCCTCGGTCGGCAGCCTGCGGATGCTCGCGATCCGCTCCGAATACAAGCCTCACGGATACCACCAGAGCCCAACGGCCGCCTCATACCAGCGTAAGAACGTGCCGGGACTCACGCCACGGAATACCGCCGCTGATCCCTTCGACGCCAGTCAGGAACTCAACGCCGAGACGACTGAAGCTGACACCGCCGAAGCTGTTAGTGAGCACAGCAGCGATGCGGTAGAAGCTGAACTGCAGCAAGAGCATGCTGCATCGGAAACGGTCACCGATGTGGTCGCTGCCGAAGCCGAGACCACATGGGAACCAGTAGAGGTGCCCGCACCCAAGTACACCCGCGAAGCTAAAGCTGAACGCGCCGAACCGGAACCGCTGGAGCTTCCGGAAGAGCCGAAGGCTAGCGTTAATCGCCTGAAAGATACCCTGCTGGTCAATGAGGACCTCTTGCGCGAACAACAGGAACGGATCATCCGTACCTCGGTGCGCGCGCACCAGCCGAAGGCAGGGGCTCTGAATCTTGATGACGTTCTGGAACGCCGCCGGGCCTAGACTCAGACCCATCACTGCCCGGAGGCACCGGGCTGAGAGCAGGCGGGCATGAGCCAGCCGCTGACAGAACACCTCGAGCATTTCCACAATGCAGCCCGGTTGAACCTCTTTTTCCGGGCGCGTCTTGCGGCCCGGGGCATCGCCGTCGACACCATCGACATCGTGCGCGTCCAGCATCGCCCAAAAGCCGGGGTCACCGGGGTATACCGTGTCCGCGGCAGCATGGGCGGACGCGCGATTGAGCACCACTACGGGATGACTACCGAATCGTTGACGGCCCAAGAACGCCATGACGTGGTGCAGACCCACTATGCGGGCATCCCCGTGAGTGTCTGGCGGCACCCAACGGACCCACGGCTACCGGGATTGCCTTTGGCCACCGACCCTGGCACCTTGTGCGCTCTGTGGCCGGATGCCTTTCCGACGGCAGGGGAGCTGGACCTTTCGTGGCGAACCTACCGGCCGTTGCGGCGGGCTGTTCTGCATGCGCAGTACGGCGCGCAGGAAGCCTACCTGAAGGTGCTGACGCTAAAACGGGCGGGCCGACTCGGCCACATCCATCGGATCATGGCCGACGCCAAGGTGCCCACCGCCAGGTTGGTGGGGGAGCCCAAAGCAGGGATTGTGCCGCTGGCAGCGCTGCCGGGAAGACCGATGACCGACTACCTGTTCAGCTGGAATCCGGACGTGCTCGACCGGGCGCTACCGCTGGCCGAATTGGTTCAGGTGTTAGATGACTTGCCGACTGAGTTGACGACGCTGCGCCCTCGGTCGGCGTGGGCCGACGGCATCGGAGCTTTTACCCGTTCTGCGGCGGCAGCCTTCCCGCACTTGGCTCCGCGACTGCGGCGGGTCCGGAAGCACTTACGTAAACGGTTGGCCAAAACCGATCGCGGTCCGGTGGTGCCCACCCACGGTGATTTTTATGAAGCCAATATTTTTCTGACCGAAGGCCCAGACCAATCCCTGAGGTTTTCCGGGCTGCTGGACTTAGACACCATGGGCCCTGGGCATCGGGTCGACGATCTGGCCTGTCTGCTTGGTCACCTTGCCGTCCTACCGTCGGTGCATCCGGACTACCGGAGAATTGAACCGCTCACGGCACGCTGGTGGCAGGTCTGCGCCGGTCTCGTTGACGAGCGAGCGCTACAGTTGCGGGCCGCCGCTGTGGCCCTGACCCTCATCGCCGGGACTAAACACGCCCCGGCACACAAAGCTGCCAGCATCGCAGAACAACGACTGACCGCGGTGGAGGAAATACTGGAGGGTAAAAGGGCATAGAATCGAAAAGGGGCAAAGTGGGAAGGACAATCAAGGATGGCACAGCGACGAGCATCACGGTCTCAGCTGCTGCGCGCCGGCGCGCTGGTGGCGCTCGCTGGCACCGTTGTCCTGAGTGGATGCACGCAGAATCCTGAGCCGGGCCCCACCCCGGAGGAGATCACTGAGCTGAGCGTGTTCGTCCCTGCCGAACCGCTTGATGCAGCCGTGACCGAGGCCTACCTGCAATACGTGGATGCACAGGAACGTTTCAAGGTCGACCGGCAAGACAGCCAAGGCACTGACCAGCAGGATGAGGCCCCAGCATTCTTCAATGAGAGTGAAGTGAAAGACACCCTGACCCGTCTGGTGCAGGGAAATACCTCACTGGCGGTCGTGCGCGCCGGCCAAGCGCTGAACATGCTCGACCCCAACACCCTGCTGGTGCCGGTGACACGCCAAGAGACCAGCCCGGCACCCGAAGCGACCCCGTCCCCGTGGCCATCCACCGCCGCGCAGAAGGACGAACAACTGGCTGACCGGCTGCCCATCACCATCCAGCCGGCGCGTTCCTCCGAGGGCCGCCGAGGCGTGCGTGTTTTGAGTGCGTCCTTTGTGAAGACGGCACGGGAACTAGAGCCTGAGCAACAACTCAGTGACGTCTGCGACGAGCTTGACGCCGTCGTCCAGAACAGGATGCCCATCGCCCAGATTCGGGCAGAACTTGCGGCCGGCTTTGACTGCGAACCGCAGACGCTAACCGAAACTGAGCCGGTTGCCGCACTCCGGGAAGGCATGAGCGGAACCGCGGATCTGGTGCTGCTCGATAGCGCGAACCCGGCCGGTTTCGACAAGGGCATGGCAACGGTCCTGCCCGATGACTACCTGCTTCGAGCCGACAATTACCGCCCACTGCTATCAACCAGCGCGTTGTCCGACACCGAACTGACGGCCCTGTCTGAGACCGTGGCCCATGTCAGCGAAAAACTTACCGGCGAGGAACTGACCAACCTGTACCGGTACATCCATGAAGACCCATCCATGACCCCGGCCGAGGCCGCCACGTGGTGGCTGCACCGGCAGGGGCTGCTAACGGAAGAGAACTAGGTGCAAGAGATCAGGCAATCCAGCAAACTCCAGTACGTGCGCTATGACGTGCGCGGCCCTGTCATGGAGGAAGCACAACGGATGGAAGAAGCCGGTCAACGCATCCTGAAACTCAACATCGGTAACCCGGCACCGTTCGGATTCGATGCACCGGATTCGATCCTGATGGACATCATCCGCCACTTGCCGCAGGCGCAAGGCTACTCGGACTCCAAAGGTATTTATTCGGCCCGGACCGCCGTCAGCCAGTACTACGAGTCTCGGGGCATCATGGACATCTCGGTGAACGATGTGTTCATCGGCAACGGCGTCTCCGAGATGATCAGCATGGTGCTGCAAGCCTTGGTCGACAACGGCGATGAAATTTTGATTCCGGCCCCTGATTATCCACTCTGGACTGGGGCAACCACGTTGGCCGGTGGCACCGCGGTGCATTATCTGTGCGATGAGAACAATGACTGGAACCCTGACTTAGAGGACATCGAGTCTAAGATCAGTCCGCGCACCAAGGCTATTGTGCTGATTAACCCGAATAACCCAACCGGTGCGGTCTATTCGCGGGCCACCTTGGAAGGGTTCGTGGACGTGGCGCGGCGGCACAACTTGGTGCTGATGGCCGATGAGATCTACGAAAAGGTGCTCTACGACGGCGCCCGGCACATCAATGCTGCGGCATTGTCTGACGATGTGCTGACGTTGACGTTCTCCGGGTTGTCGAAGGCCTACCGGGTGGCTGGTTTCCGGTCCGGCTGGGTGGCCGTGTCCGGACCGAAGCATCGGGCCCGGAACTTCTTGGAGGGCCTGACCTTGCTGGCTAATATGCGGATGTGTGCCAATGTGCCAGCTCAGCACGCGATCCAAACGGCGTTGGGTGGCTACCAGTCCATCAATGATCTGGTCTTGCCCGGTGGCCGGTTGCGAGAACAGCGCGACGTCGCCTACCGCATGCTCAATGAGATTCCTGGCGTGAGCGTGAATCAGGCCAAGGGGGCCCTGTATCTGTTCCCGCGGCTTGACCCCGAGGTGTACAACATTCAGGATGACGAGAACTTCGCCCTGCAGCTACTGAAGGAGCAGCGGATCTTGGTCTCCCACGGTCGGGCGTTCAACTGGGTGAACCCGGACCATTTCCGGTTGGTGACCCTACCGTCTGTGGAAGTTCTGACCGAAGCGGTGGGCCGCATCGGGGAGTTCTTGGACGATGTGCGCGAAAAGGGCCGCGTCCTCTAGTTTTGACCGGTGGCGTCGGCGCCGCTGTCGCCTTGAACCTGGGCACGGACCTGATCCAACCGTTGCTGGGCCCCGTTGAGCCACGATTCACAGCGGTTGGCCAAGGCCTCGCCGCGTTCCCAAAGGGCCAAGGATTCCTCCAGTGAGGTTTGGCCGGCCTCGAGACGGTTGACGATGTTGACCAGTTCCTGGATGGCGGCCTCGTAACTGAGTTGGCCAATATCTGAGGTGTCTGCCGTGGCAAAGGCGGTCTGGTCTGGTTGGTTGGGCTGGTCCGTCATGCTTGGTCGGTACCTTTCGACTCGGAGGGTTGTGCGTCGGTCAGTGCGGAGGTGGTGGTGCCTTCGGAGGTCGCGGCGAGCGCGCCGTCGGCTAAGAGCAGCTGCAAGGCGGTCCCGGCCGGAGCCTGTTCCGGGTTCTTCAGCACGTGCCCGTCAATCGTGCGGGCGACCGCGTAGCCCCGGTTCAGAGTCTTTTGCGGAGACAAGGAACGAACCTGGGTACGCAGGTGTTCGATCCTAGCGTGGCCTGCGGCCACCGCCCGGTCTGCGGCTTGGAAGGCCCGGGCCCGGATGGCAGCGAGTTCTTGGGCACGCAATTGAACCATGGTGTGCGGGTTGGCCAGCACCGGCCGGGTGCGTAAGGCCGCCAGGCGCTCCGCTTCGGTGGCTAAGAGCCGTTGCACCCCGGCGGCTAACCGCTGCCGTCCTTCGGCGATCATGGCCAACTCTTCTGAAGCGTCGGGCACGATGCGCTTGGCAGCATCGGTGGGGGTTGAGGCCCGCAGATCGGCCACATCATCTAGGATCGGGCGGTCTGCCTCGTGCCCGATAGCGGAGACAATCGGGGTCTGGGCGGAGGCTACCGCCCGGATGAGGGCCTCGTCGCTAAAGGGCAGGATGACTTCTTCGAGTGCGCCACCACCGCGGGCAATCACGATGACCTCCACCTGCGGGTCGGCATCAAGTTCTTGGAGCGCGCGGGTCACCGCGGCGGGCGCTTGGGGACCCTGAACCTGGGTCTCAATCAGCTTGAACCGTGCGGCCGGCCAACGCAGGGTCGCATTGCGCATGACATCCTTTTGGGCGTCGGAATCCTTGCCCGCGATGAGCCCGATGCAGGCCGGAAGCTTCGGCAAGGGACGTTTGCGTTCCGGGGCGAAGAGACCTTCGGCAAAAAGCGCTTTGCGCAGCATCTCTACCCGGGCGAGCAGATCTCCGATACCGACCGGGTTCATCTGCTGGATGTTCAGTGACAGTCGACCGTTTTTTTCGTAGAGCTGCGGGTTCACCAGTGCGGTAACCCGGGCGCCGACATCGATGCCAGGGGAGAGCTTCGCGGCAACCGAGCGCCACACGGTCACGGACATGGACACGTCTTGATTCAGGTCCCGGATGGTGCCGTAGACGTTGCCACGGATTTCCTTGAACTCGATCAGCTCACCCTCAACCCAAATATGGGGTGCACCGGAGAGCAATTGCTTCAGCCCGGCCATGTACTGGCCCAGTGGCATCGGTGAGTCTGGTTGGTTCAAGACAGTTGCCATGGTCTCCACTGTAGCGGCTCCCACCCCCGTGCTAGCTCAAGGCCCGGGGCGAAGATGTGCG
Source organism: Micrococcoides hystricis (assembly GCF_042434215.1). Classification (NCBI taxonomy): domain Bacteria; kingdom Bacillati; phylum Actinomycetota; class Actinomycetes; order Micrococcales; family Micrococcaceae; genus Micrococcoides; species Micrococcoides hystricis. The sequence continues at coordinate 56,899 of NZ_JBHLUB010000027.1, forward strand.
GCAAGTTCGATAGACTAGGGGACATGTCCACTCATGTTTCCTCCAAGCCTGTTTCGATGCCCATGCCATCCATGCCGCGGGTGCGTCGCTCCCGTGAAGAGGTGGAAGCTGCCGCTCCCGTCCACGGGGAGAAAAAAGTTTTGCTGGCCGCTCCGCGCGGTTACTGCGCCGGCGTCGACCGCGCCGTCATCGCCGTTGAAAAAGCCCTCGAGCACTACGGCCCACCGATCTATGTCCGCAAGCAGATCGTGCACAACCGGCACGTGGTGGAAACCCTCGAAGAACGCGGCGCGATCTTCGTAGAAGAAACCGATGAGGTCCCCGAGGGCTCACTGTTGGTGTTCTCCGCCCACGGTGTTTCACCGGCCGTGGTGCAGTCCGCCAAGGACCGGGATCTTGAGACCATCGATGCGACCTGCCCGCTGGTCACCAAGGTGCACCGGGAAGCGGTCCGCTTCGCCAAGAATGGCTACCGGATTCTGCTGATCGGTCACGAAGGCCACGAAGAGGTAGAAGGCACCTACGGGGAAGCCCCGGAAGTGACCACCATCGTCAACGGACCGGAAGAAGTCGCCGATCTGGTGGTGCCAGAGCACGAGAAGCTGATCTGGCTGTCCCAAACCACGCTGTCCGTGGACGAGACGTTGGAAACCGTCCGGCTGCTGCGTGAGCGGTTCCCACACCTAGAAAACCCGCCATCGGACGATATTTGCTACGCCACCTCCAACCGTCAGCACGCGATCAAAAAGGTCGCCCCGCAGGCTGATCTGGTGCTCGTGGTCGGTTCCACGAACTCCTCAAACTCGGTCCGGCTGGTCGAGGTCGCACTGGAATACGGGGCCAAGAATGCCAAACTGGTTGACTTCGCCCGCGAGGTCGATGAGGCCTGGTTCGAAGGCGTCGCCACCGTTGGCGTCTCCTCGGGTGCCTCGGTCCCAGAGGTCCTCGTCCAAGAGGTCCTGCGCCTGCTGGCCGACTACGGTTACGGAGAAATTGAGGAGATTGTCACCGCCGAGGAAGACATCATTTTCTCCCTGCCGAAGGAACTTCGTCCGATCCTGCGCGCCCACGGCGACGAGTCCCGGGCGTTGGGCGGACGCGGCACCAAAACGCCCAAGTAAAGCGCACGAATCTGCCATTGCGTAGTTCTTTGCTACGCTTGTGAATTGTGACACGGGGTGCCCCCACACGGTGCGGGGCTGAGAGAACACCCGTCGAACCTGATCCAGATAACACTGGCGAAGGGAATGTCTCATCACTCCCTTCTGCCATCGCAGAAAGGCATCCATGGCAGATCACCAAGCCCCGGCGTTGAACCAGCAAATCGTCCTCGTTACCGGGGGCGCACGCGGACTCGGCAAAGCCGTCACCGAAGCATTCTTGCGCGAAGGTGCCAAGGTCGTCATCAACTACCTGAACTCCCGCGAAGCCGCAGAAGCGCTCGCGAACGAGGCCAACGAGCGTGCCGCAAACTCGGCCATCGCCATCCAAGGTGATGTGACTGATCCGGCCGCCGTGAAGAACATCTTTGACACCGCCAAAGAGTTCTTCTCCGCACCGATCTCCACCGTGGTGAACAACGCACTAGCCTCCTTCTCCTTCGACGGCGACGCCCGCCCCAAGGCCGACGAGATCGACTGGTCCCGTTTCACCGGTCAGTTTGAAGGCAACGTTCGCGGCGCGGTCAACACCACCCAGGCAGCCCTCGCTGGTTTCGAGGAACTCGGTTCCGGCCGCATCATCAACATCGGCACCAACCTGTTCCAGCACCCGGTGGTGCCCTACCACGACTACACCGCCTCCAAGGCCGCGCTGCTGTCGTTGACCCGCACCTTCGCCCACGATTTGGGTCCGAAGAACATCACCGTCAACATGCTCTCCGGTGGCCTGCTGCGCACCACCGATGCCTCCGCGGCCACCCCGGAAGAAGTCTTCGACTTCATCGCCTCCGGCACCCCGCTGCGCTCGGTCACCACCCCGGCTGAATTCGCGGACGCGATCCTGTTCTTCGCCTCCCCATGGTCACGCTCAGTCACCGGCCAGAACTTGGTCGTTGACGGCGGTTTGGTCATGGACTAACCGATGGATCAGGAACCCAAACTCCATTTCAACCTGTTCCTGTTCACCGCCGGACACCACTCGGCGGCATGGCGGCACCCGGACTCCGCGCTCGAACGACTCGGAGACATCAGCTACTACCAGGAACTGGCCAAGATCAGCGAACGGGGTCTGCTCGATGCAGTCTTCTTCGCTGACGGTCACTCGGTCCCTCCGGTGGCACAGGGGGCCCGGTGGTTCCTTGAACCTCTCACCACGTTGTCTGCCATCGCGGCGGTCACGGAGAACATCGGGCTGATCTCCACCGTCTCCTCCACGTTCTACACCCCGTTTCATGCCGCGCGGTTTGCCGCATCCCTAGACCACATTTCCGGTGGTCGGGTGGGCATCAACGTGGTGACCAGCATGTGGGACGCGGAAGCGCGCAACCATAACCGCGAGGCCATGCCAGCCGCCGCGGAGCGGTATGCCCGGGCCGAGGAGTTCATACAGGTCATGACGGGACTGTGGGACTCGTGGGCCGATGACGCCATTGTCGCCGACCGCCAGGGGCTGTGGGCTGATCCGGACAAGGTTCGCCCGATCAACCATCAGGGTGAACACTTCCTGGTGGACGGACCCTTGACCGTGCCACGCTCCCCGCAAGGCAAACCGGTGCTTATTCAGGCCGGCGCCTCCGAGGACGGCAGGAACTTGGCGGCCCAGTGGGCTGAGGCCATCTACGCGGTGGCCTTCGACCTGAAGGCGGGCCAAGACTACTACCGAGATGTGAAGTCCCGGATAGCCAAAGCTGGACGCAACCCGGACGCCACCGCAATCCTGCCCGGCCTGGTCACCTACATCGGGTCTACCGAGGCCGAGGCACGGGCGAAGAAGGCCGAACTGGATGCGTTACTACCGGTCCAGCATTCCCTACGTGAACTCGGTCTGTTCATTGGGCAGGACTGCTCGGACTGGGACGTGGACGCGCCCATCCCGGACCTGCCGAGCTTGGAGGAGGTCACCGTTCCGAAAGGACGGTACGGCACCATCCTGCGCATGATCGAAGTGGACACGGTGGACGGCAAACGACCGCTGGTGCGCCAAGTCCTAGGCCGGCTGGCTGCCGGTGGCGGACACTGCACCATGATCGGCACCCCGGAACAGGTGGCCGATGAGATCGAAACGTGGTTCCGCAACGAGGGCGCCGACGGGTTTAACCTGATGCCGCCGATGTTGCCGAATTCGTTGGAAGACTTCATCGACCACGTCATCCCGATCCTGCAAAAGCGGGGCCTGTTCCGCACCGAATATGAGGGCAAAACGTTGCGCTCTCACTTCGGTCTAGAACAACCCGTCATGGTGTAGCCACCACCCCTAAAACAAGCTTGTGCCCCGCACACACCGGTTCAGCGTTACCGGTGTGTGCGGGGCACGAGTCGTTTAAGAGCAGCCGGTGGTGGATGCTTGCACCGCTAAAACTCGTAGCGCCGGAACGGGGCAGCATATTCGGTGCCGGCTGCCTCGCCTCCACCGCGCAGGATTTCCGGGATGAACTTTTCCGGTGCCATGTGATCTGGCAGGGACTCTAGGTAGATTTTGTGTGCCGCCAATGACTGCACCGCCCGGTCCTTGGCTTTCTCACCGACCCGCACAGCCGCATTGGGCTCATTGTGGGCGGTGACCCACAACTGTTTTGTCGACCATGGGGCTAAGCCTGCATCGGCGAGCTCGGTAAACAACCACGGGTTGTCCGCGTCCCGGATGGCGTCCACGGTCGCCAGCCCCACGTTGCGGTGATCGGCGTGGTTCAACCCCCACCCGACGGTCAGTTCCCAGGTCATGGTGATGACGACATCGGGGCGGACCTTGCGGATGTGCTCGGCGATCGCCTGACGCAGCTCGAGGTTGTTTTCCACCAGTCCGTCAGGGAAGTCCAGAATCTCAAGATCGTTGACGCCCACCACGGCGCAGGCTTCTTGCTGTTCGTCGCGGCGCAACGCGACTGTTTCGGCTGGTTTCATCTCGCGGATGCCGGCCTCGCCTGCGGTGATCAGCAGGTAGTGAACTTCTACTCCGGCATCGGTGAGTTCGGCCACCGCGGCGGAGGCACCGTACTCCATGTCATCGGGGTGGGCGACAACGCAGAGGACCCGCCCAATGCCGTCGAAGTTAAGGTGGGGGAGTTGGGTGCCCATGGGTGTCCCTCCTAGAAGTGTTCTTAACACAACAATGCCTCCGATCTTGGCGTGATGCCAATACCGGAGGCATTGTGTTGGGTCTAGCCCGCCTTAGGCTCGGGCCAGTCTGTAGAGTCCCTTACGGGAAGAGCAGGTAACGCTCGATCTCGATCGGGGATACCTCATCGGTGACCTCGTGGAACTCGTCGTTCTTCACGCGGATGTAGTAGTCGATGAAGTCTTCAGTTGCGTCTGAAGGTTCACCTTCTGGGCCATCCTTTGGAACCTTGCCGAACGCCTCACGCAGCACGTCGTCCTTGCCCAAGTAGTGGCAAGCTTCCCAGAGGGAGCCCGGCAGCAACTTGATACCGCGTTCGCGCAGCTGCGATGGGGAGAAGTCGTACAGGTTCTTCTCGTTGATCGGACCTGGATCCAGTTTGCGTTCGATACCGTCGAGGCCGGCAGCCAATGCTGCGGCCATCGCCAAGTATGGGCTGCCGGAGAAGTCCGGGGTCCGGTCTTCGATGGCGCCATTACGGGCGATACGGATCATCTGGGTGCGGTTGTTGCCGCCCCAGGTCCGGGCCACTGGGACCCAAGTACGAATGGTTTCGGTACCTGGTTTCAGGCGCTTGTAGGAGTTCACGGTGGGTGCCGCGAACGCCGCGTAGCCGCGTGCGTGCTCCAGCAGGCCGGCGATGAAGTGGTAGGCCACATCGCTAAGCCCGAAGCCACGTGGGTCTTCTTCGCCGTCTTGGGCTTCGAAGAGGTTGATGTCATTCTCCATGTCCCACAGGCTCATGGTGAAGTGCATACCGTTACCGGTGTTGTCCGTGAACGGCTTCGGCATGAAGGTTGCCAGGGCGCCGTGTTCACGGGCGAGCATATCGACCATGTACCGGAAGAAGATGGCGCGGTCGGCGGATTCGACAGCGTCAGCGTAGGTGACGTTGCATTCGAACTGGCCGTTGCCGTCTTCGTGGTCAACCGCGTAGTTTTCCCACCCGAGTTCGGTGACGTACTTGGAGAGTCGGGTCGCGAACTCGTAGTTGCGGGAGAGGGACTTCACGTCATAGCAGGGCCGTGCCCAGTTGTCGTGTTCGTCCGCCACTTGCAGGTTTCCGTCTTCGTCGAAGTTCACGAGCATGAACTCGGCTTCGAAGCCCAACCGGAAGTCAAAGCCCATTTCCCGGGCGCGCTCCACCTGACGCTGCAGGATGGTTCGTGGACAGAATGGCCACGGCTCACCATTGACGTAGGCGTTGCCAATCACGTGCCCGAGGTTTTTCTTCCAGGGAACAACGCGGAAGGTCTTCGGGTCCGGCAGGGTCACCACATCCGGGCTGTGGGGGCCTTGACCGATGTCACCGGCGGCAAAACCGGCAGCACCGGCGCCTTCGGCGAACAGATCTTCTACGTGTTCGGCTGGAACGAGCTTGGCGTTGGATTTACCCTTGATTTCCGAGAAGGAGGCAAAGATGAACTCGATGCCCTTCTCTTCACAGAGTTTTTTGACTTCCTCGACGGTTTGCGGTTGTTGGATTGGCATTTTATCCCACCTATTTTCTTTGTGGATTACTTTGCGGCTAATCGGGGTTTAGAAGCTCTGTCCGGGGATCCAATCGGTTCCGGCGAGCGGAACCTTGGCCATGGCAGCCGACTCGATGGTCAGTGCCACCAGATCTTCTGGTTCTAGGTTGTGGACGCTGGACTTACCACAGGCGCGAGCCAAGGTGGTCAGCTCCATCACCAGAGCGTTCAGGTAGTTGATGACCCGGCGCGCGGCGGTATCCACGTCTAGGCGTTTGGAGAGTTCAGGATCCTGCGTGGCAATGCCGGCTGGGCAAAGACCAGTGTGCAGGTGGTGGTAGTGATCGGCGGTGGTGCCCAGAGCCTCGTACTCGTCGGAGAGGTCATAGAGCTGACCGTCCATTTCCAAGGTCTTGGAGTTCATGCCCATCGCGATCAACACAGCCATACCCAGGGACACACAGTCCGCGCCCAAGGCTAGGGCCTTGGCCACGTCGGCGCCGGTCCGTAGACCACCGGAGACCATCAGCTGGACCTCGCCATCCATGCCCATTTCGGAGATGGCTTGGCGGGCCAAACGGACGGCAGCCAGGGTTGGGATACCGGTGTGCTCCATGTAGACGTCCTGGGTGGCGGCCGTACCGCCGACCATGCCGTCTACCACGACGACATCGGCGCCGGCGTTGATGGCCAGCTTGACGTCATTGAGCACACGGGTGGCGCCGATCTTCACGTAGATCGGGACCTTCCAACCGGTGGCTTCGCGGAGCTCTTCGATCTTGATGGTCAGATCATCCGGGCCGGTCCAGTCTGGGTGACGGGACGAGGAGCGCTGGTCAATGCCCGGTGGCAGGGTCCGCATCTTAGCGACACGTTCGGAGACCTTCTGGCCGAGCAACATACCGCCACCACCAGGCTTGGCACCCTGGTTGATGACAACTTCGATGGCGTCGGCACGCTGGACGTCGCGTGGGTTGAAACCGTAACGCGATGGCAGCAGCTGGTAGACCAGTAGCTTGGAAGCCTGGCGCTCTTCTTCCGTCATACCGCCGTCACCGGTGGTGGTGGAGGTACCCACGTGGGTGGCTGCGCGGCCAAGAGCTTCCTTAGCCTGTGCCGAGAGGGCACCGAAGCTCATCCCCGCGATGGTGACCGGGATGTCGAGCTTGATCGGGTTCTCGGCGAACCGGGTACCCAACACGGTCTCGGTGGTGCACTTCTCGCGGTAGCCTTCCAGCGGGTAGCGGGAGGCCGCTGCAGCGAGGAAAGACAAGTCGTCGAAGCTGGGCACCTTGCGCTTGCCGCCACCACCACGGATCTCGTACAGACCGGTACGAGCCATGTCCTGGACGTAGGAGATCATCTCCGGCTGCCAGGTGTGGTTTTCGGCTAGGTGCGTCCGATCGACGGCTGGATGTTCGTTCTTGTCGATAGGCTTCATCAGTATTCTTGCCCTTTCAGAGCGTCAAAGTGGTAGAGCGTCTTCGCAGAGGCAACTCGTTTGACGTTTTCCGGGTCGATGTGATCGAAACCGGTGAGCTCAACAAGTTCGCGAACCTTGGCCACATCGTCTTCGGTCATGTCTTCTTCGCGTGCGTCTGCACCGAAGGAGTCAATGGAACCTTGGACGTAAATGACGGCTTCGTAGAGGGAGTCACCCAGGGCGTAACCGGCGTTGCCACCCACCAGGATGGTTCCGGCCTGAGCCATGAAGGCGCTCATGTGGCCGATGTCGCCGGCGACTGCGATGGTGCCGCCCTTCAGGGAGATTCCGGTACGGGAGGAAGCGTCACCGTCGATGATGATGGTGCCACCGTGGGCCGAGGCGCCGCCGTTTGAGGAGGCGTTGCCGTGGACACGGATGGTTCCGCGCATCAGGTTCTCGCCGCAGGCGACACCGACGGAGCCGTTCACGGTGATGTCGGGGCCATCGCACAGACCACCCAGGAAGTAGCCGGCGTGCCCGTTGACGGTGACGTTCAGACGCTTCAGTTGGCCAACACAGATGCTGTGCTGACCACGTGGGTTCTCAATGGTGACGTTGGCGCCATCCTCGAGCTCACGCAACCGGTTGTTCAGTTCCCGGAGGGTGATCTCATTGAGGTCTAGGACAAGCTGGTCACTACTGGTTTGTCGCTGCTGTCCTGATTTGACTTCCATATGTACAGCTCCTCCGGCTTGGGCTCGTAAATCTGAGCGTCATTGATATTAGGTAGATCGACCATGGCCACGTATTCGCTGGCGACAGCGACGTAGTCATCGGTTTCTGCCACCACAAGTGGCTTACAGGCAAAGGAGTCACGCACCACGGCGAACTCGTCAGCGGTACCGACCAGAAGGGTGTAGAACCCGTCCATGGTGGTAGTCACGGTGGTGAGGGCTTCTGCCATCTGCTTACCGGCAGCCAATTCACGGCCGATCAGGCGTGCAGCCACTTCGGTGTCATTATCGGTGACGGTGTAGATACCTTGCTCGGCCAGTTCACGACGAACCATGAACGGGTTGGAGAAGGTGCCGTTGTGAACCACCGCAAGATCCGAGTTCGGAGCGAACGGGTGGGAGTGTTCGATGGTCACGGCGGACTCGGTCGCCATGCGGGTGTGTCCGATGGCCTGGTAGCCGGAGCGGTCACGGACCTCGAAACGGTTGCACACGTCGGCCGGAGAACCAACATCCTTGAGGATTTCCATGTGCTGGCCATACCCCACGAGGGAGGCATCAGGAACGATGTTGAACAGCTCTGCCTGGACGGCGTCAACATCGTTGGTAGTGACAAAGACACCGCCGTCGGGACGAACTCGTTCGACCTCGACCTCGGTGTTCAGCGCCTTCGCCAGCTCTTGCTGAAGGCTGTCGACGATCTTCTTAACGTCTGCTTGGGGCAGTTGGTCTTCCGTGACACGAATGGAATACCGGTACTTGCCGTCCGGAATCCCATCGGAAAAGATGACTAGGCCAGCGGAGTCCTGTCCGCGACTAGCCATGCAATCCATCATCGGATACACCAACTCGCCGATTCGGCTCTGCAGTGCCGGGTTTTTTAGATGCAAACCGACAATTCCGCACATAGTTAGGTACACCTCCCTGCTAACCTAGCCGGGCCCAATCTGCGTTCGCATTTCGAACGCAATCTTAAAGTCCCGATTGGTAGCTATTGTTTGAAATACGCAGCTGGTATTACCGCAATCTCACACGCTTCTAAGCCTAATGTCAAGGAATAGATGAAGCGCGATTTCAGCCAATCTTTGCCGAGAATACGCGGGATTACAAGAGTTAAGGTCTCGTGAACATTACTTCTCTTCAGCTTGAAGCGAGTTTAGGTCGGTGTGACCTGCGTCATTTCGCGGAAGTTGGTGGCATGAATCACTTTCGGCGCATCTCCGTCTTAAAGTCGAAAATTTAAAAACTCTAGACGGGGCATTTTTTGTGTCCTAGAGTGGCCAGCATATAGCGCCAAGCACAGGAGAGCTCATGCGTTCAAAAGCATCGTTTAGCAACGATAAGCCACAGAAAAAAATCTCTGGCTACTCGGCGGCGTCCCTCTTCTATCAGGGACTGAAACCACAGTCTTCGTGGAAAAAGAACTGGACTGAACCAGATCTCAAGAAGCAGTACGACGTGGTCATCATCGGTGGCGGTATTCACGGACTCGCTACCGCGTACTACCTCGCTTCTCGTCATGGCATTACCAATGTTGCAGTCATTGAGAAGTCCTACATTGGTGGCGGTGGCTCCGGACGTAACACCGCCATTGCCCGCTCCAACTACCTCACTCCGGAAGGTGTCGCCTTCTACGACCGTTCGGTGAAGTTGTACGAGAACCTTTCCACCGAGCTGAACTTCAACATCATGTTCGCCCAAATGGGGCACTTGACCCTGGCCCACAACGACTCCTCGCTGCGCACCATGCGTTGGCGCGCAGAGGTCAACAAGGTTCAAGGCGTTGACTCCGAGGTCATTGGTCCGGATGAGATCAAGGAACTTGTGCCCATGATGGATACCTCGGCACAGACTCGTTACCCCATCTTGGGAGCGCTCTACCACCCGCCTGGAGGCACCATCCGCCACGACGCTGTGGTGTGGGGGTATGCCCGCGGTGCCTCGCTCTATGGCATCGACATCATCCAGAACACCGAAGTCACTGGAATCGATGTGGAACACGGTCGGGTCACCGGCGTGCGCACCAGCAAGGGTGACATCAAGACCGGTACCGCCGTGAACTGCACCGCAGGTTGGTCACCGCTGATCAACCAAATGGTCGGCATCGACATGCCGGTGGTGGTCTCCCCGCTACAGGCAGCCGTTACCGAACCGGTCAAACCGTTCCTGTCTTCTGTGGTGGTCTCTGGTTCGTTGCACGTCTACGTTTCTCAGACCTCCCGCGGCGAGTTGGTCTTCGGCGCTTCGATGGACCCATTCGCGCAGTACTCCATGCGCGGCTCGCTGGACTTCATTGAAGGATTGGCCAAGAACGTCCTGACGCTGATGCCAGGGCTGTCGAAAATGCGGTTGATGCGCCAGTGGTCCGGTCTGTGTGACATGACCCCGGACTACTCGCCAATCATGGGCCCTACTGAGATTGAGGGCTACCACGTTGATATCGGCTGGGGCACGTACGGCTTCAAAGCCGGCCCCGTTTCCGGTGAAGCCATGGCAGAGCTGATCGCGCACGGTCGCATGCCTGAAATTATCGCGCCATTCGGTGTGGAACGCTTTGCTGATGGCCGACTCGTTGGTGAAAAGGGCGCGGCTTCGGTCGGCCACTAAAGCTGGGAAGGATTAAAAGAAAATGATTTTGTTGCAATGCCCTTACTCTGGCTTCCGCAATGTCAGCGAGTTCGTCTGGCAGGGCGAGGTGCTCGAACGCCCTGACCCCAAGACGGCTACCCGTGCGGAGTGGCGTGCCTACTTGTACAACCGCCGGGCGAAATCCGGTCGGGTCCAAGAAATGTGGTTCCACCGCAATGGTTCACGCAAGTTCTTCATCGCGGAACGCGACACCAATACCAATGAGGTCTACGACGTCTACAAGATTGACGAAGCAGACTCAGCCCCTGAAACCGGCGAGACCGCGGCAGGAGATGTCTAAACCATGATCGGCAACTCAACACGCATCGGAGCCCAGCCCGGGGAAACCATTGACCGTACCCGGCCTCTGACCTTCACCTTTAACGGCAAGACTTTCTCCGGCTATGAAGGTGACACAATCGCGTCGGCCCTAGCCGCCAACGGGGTCCAAGTCTTTTCCCGCAGCATGAAGTTCCACGCCCCACGCGGCATCATGACCGCCGGCTGGGTGGATCCAAACCTCATGGTCCAACTCGGGGACGAACCCAACGTTCGTGCCGGACACCGTCTGGTACGCCACGGGGATGCAGTAACCTCCCTGAACGTTTGGCCGTCGCTGAAGTACGACGTCAAAGCGGTCAACCAGATTATTGGCCGTTTCCTCGCGCCAGGCTTCTACTACAAGACCTTCATGAAGCCGCAGAAGTTGTGGCCAACCTACGACAAGGTTCTGCAGCAGTTCGTGCACGCCGGCAAGGTCGACACCAACACCCCTAAGGTGGCCAAGGACAAAACTTACGCCAACCCGGATGTGCTGGTGGCCGGCGGTGGTCCGGCTGGCATGTGGAGCGCGCTCGCGGCAGCCGACGCCGGAGCCAAAGTCATGTTGGTCGACGAGGACACCGAACTGGGCGGCCACTGGCTGTTCACCTCCGGCAAATCTGCCGAGCGAACCGAGCTGGCCGAGCGGGTGCGTAACCATCCCAATATTGAGGTCCACGAGAACTCGGTCGTCATCGCCCGTTACGACGGGAACTGGTTCGGTGTGATCGTCCGCTATCCGGACGGTTCTGAGCGACTCATCAAGACGCGCGCGCAGGTGCTCGTTGTCGCCGCCGGCCTGATCGAACGACCGTACATCTTCAAGGGCAACGACAAGCCAGGCGTCATGCTCATGACTGGCGCGCGCCGCCTGCTGAACCGTTACGGCGTCAAACCCGGCAACCGTGCAGTGGTCTTTACCGCTAACGAACACGGCGATGAAGGCATCGAGGAGCTGCGTGCTGCCGGTGTTGAGATCGCAGCCGTCGTCGATGGACGTAAAGGCGAGTTCATCCGCGAAGCGCACGGAAAGGGCAAAGTCGAACGCGTCGAACTGGGCGACAACCGTGTCATCGATGCGGACCTGCTCATCACCTCGATTGGCTGGACCGCACCGACGTCCCTGCTCAACATGGCAGGAGACAAGCCGGTCTACGACACCACCGCCGCACGCTTCTTCCCGGCCGATGATCTGCCCGAAGACGTTGTGGCAACCGGTGGTATCGCCGGCGATGGCACCGACGAGCAGCTTCAGGCCCACGCAGAAGCAACAGGTAAGCACGCCGCCGCCAAGGCCGCCGAGATCCTCTCCGTCTGGCAATCGGCCAGCCCGATCGCCTCGGTACGTGAGGCCGGCCAGCAACTGGCGCAACAACCCAAGGCAGAGCCGGTGGCTCCGCTGCCGCGGAACCCGCATCCGGAGATCTACCGGTCCACCACCCATGGTTTTGTGGACTACTCTGAGGACGTCCAATCCGATGACATCTTCACCGCCATTGGTGAAGGCTATAGTCTGACGGAACTGGCCAAGCGGTACACGACCACTACGATGGGGCCGCTGCAGGGCAAGCTTGAGGTCATCAACGCAGTTGCCGTGATCGCCGAAGCAACCGGACGGACCATGAACGAAACCGGCACCACGGTTTGGCGGCCACCTTACGCACCGACCACACTCGGTGCGTTGGCCGGCCGGAACATGGACCCGGTGCGGTACTCGCCAATGCAGTCCTGGCACGAAGCCCATGGCGCCCAACCATTGGTGGCTGGCGCCTGGATTCGTCCCGAGCACTACGGCAACCCCGAAGGGGAAGTGCGGAACGTTCGCGAGAACGTCGGCATTATCGATGTCACCCCGCTGGGCAAGCTCGAGCTCAAGGGCAAGAATGTTCCAGACCTGCTCGAATTCCTCTACACGAACAAGTGGCGCAAGCTGCCGATCGGCGGTGTTCGCTACGGCGTGATGTGTAGTGAAGACGGCGTCGTCTTTGACGACGGTGTGACCGGGCATCTGGGCGAGGACCACTACCTGATGACCACGACCTCTGGTGGGGCAGCTTCGGTCTGGGAAGTCGTTGAAGAAGTTCTGCAAGTCGAACATCCGGAATGGGATGTCACGTGCACCCCAATGACGACCTCCCTAGCGTCCATCAACGTGGCAGGTCCAAAATCCCGTGAACTGCTGGAACGCATCTCCGATGTCGATTTTGATCCGGAAGCGTTCCCATACATGAATGTCCGCCGTGGCACCGTGGCCGGAGTCAAGGATGTTGTCCTCTGGCGCATCGGTTTCACAGGTGAGCTCTCCTACGAGCTGCATGTCCCGGCCGAATATGGTCTGCACGTGTGGGAAACCTTGTTGGAGGTCGGCCAGGACCTGGGCATCGCACCCTTCGGTATTGAAGCTCAGCGAATTCTGCGCTTGGAGAAGGGCCACCTGATCGTTGGCCAGGACACCGACGGTCTGACGCAAGGCTTCTCGGCTGGTCTGGACTGGGCGATCAAGCTGGACAAGGACGACTTCCGTGGCCTGCCGGAACTGCGGTGGCAGAAGGAAGACGGGCCGGTCTCTCAACTGGTGGCAGTGCAACCGGTCAACGGTGATGAATTGCCAGTGGAAGCGGCACAAATCATTGATGACCAGACGAACATCTTGGGGCGGATTACCTCCTCCAGACACTCGCCGTCTCTGGGTCGGTCCATCTGCTTGGCGCAGCTGCGCACTGACATGGCTGTTCCTGGCACCCAGCTGAGGATCCTGCAGCCCGACGGCTCGATCATTATCGGTCGTGTCTGTGAAGAACTATCCCACTTTGATCCAGAAGGAGTCCGCGGACGTGTCTAATGCAACTTACAAGGTGGCAGAACCCATCGCGCGAACCCCGCTTCGGGGAGCTCCCACCCAAGTGATTGATGGACGTGAATACCAGCAAGGTGCCACCAGCGGCGACTTGTTGATCACGGATCTGTCCATGACCAAGAAGACCCAGTACCGGCAGGTGAGCGGTCAGAGCGCTGACCTCGGCGTCCCGTACGGGGAGGCTAAGTGGACTGGCAACACTTTGGTGGTTGGATCCGGGCCGGGGGAATGGATGGTGATTGAGTCCGCAGGTGCTGGCGCTCCGGAGGAAGTACCAGGAACTCGCCATGTGGACCTGTCCAACGGTCGGGCGATGATCAGGGTCAGTGGGAAGAACGCGCTGGAGCTGATGCGTCGCGTCTCTGCCTTCAACTATGACGACCGGCTCTTTCCGAATCATGCGGCTGCACGAACCTCCGTTGCAGCGGTGACGACCGACGTGATCCGTGATGATGTCGGCGGTGAGCCGAGCTTCATTCTTCATGTGGAGCGCTCATCAGGCATCTACCTGCAGGAGATGCTGTTAGAAGCTGGTGCCGAATTCGGCGCCACTATTGGTCAGGCCAGCCCGGATTTTGCTCCGGCTGACTGATTACTCGAGTTCCCCTCGATGAAGAGCGGCGAGAGAGATTTTACGATGCGGTCTCTCTCGCCGCTTTTTCATGTCTACTGGTCGGTCTCGGTCGAGGTGAGCTCAGCGGCGACAGGTTGGACCGTGGCCGAATCGAGCTCCGCGATGTCCTCAAGCTTCTGGTCCTGGGCGAGCTTGTAGGCGGAAAGCTGCCGACCGGTTGGCAGCAAACGAGACTGCACAGAGTTGACCATGCTGTTGTAGTTGCGCACCGAGCTGTTCAGACTCTTGCCCAGATTCTCTAGGTGATTGCCCAGCACGGAGATGCGCTCATAGAACGTGGTGGAGAGCTCGAGGATCGTTTGCGCATCCTCATGCACCCGGGTCTGACGCCACGTTACGGCGACATTCTTCAGGACTGCATACAAAGCAGTAGGTCCGGCAAGCACAATATTCGCTGCCAGAGCGTCGTCCAGAAGCTGTGGGTCGGCAGAAATGCAGTCGGTCAACTGGGAATCAAAGGGGAGAAAGAGCACCACATATTCGGTGGCATCTGGCAGCGACTGCCAGTAGGACTTTTTGGAGAGTTGCCGCACGTGATTCCGCAAGCTGGCAACTGCAGCAGCAACTTCTTCTTCATCTGTGCGGTCGAACAGGCCAATAGTTTTCGCGTCGATGATGAGCTGACGATCTTGGGGCAAGTGAACAACTACGTCGGGGCGATCGGTTTTCTCCGCAGTGGCGACGGAGAGCTGAGAGGTGAAGTCACTGCCCTCGTGCAGTCCGGAGAGTTCGAGGATCCGTTGCAACGCGAGCTCGCCCCATGAGCCCCGTGCACGGTTGTCTTTCATTGCCGTGGCTAGTTCAGTGGTCACGGACAGAAGCTGCTGATGCTGTGTTGTTCCGACTTGGAGCTGTTGTTGCAGGGAACCGTATTGCTGGTGACGTTCCTCTTCCAAGGCGGAAACCTTTGCGGTCATCTGCCGCAGCTGGGTGGAGATGGGGTGAAGTTGATTCAGTACCGAAAGGTTCGTTTGGTTAGCTTGCTGAGACTCACCCAACCGCTCCCGGAGCTGATCTGCTTGGGTTTGGGCGCGAGCGAGCTCCTCTTTGGCTGCGGCGAGTTCATGCGTTTTGGCTTCCAAAGCTTGTGGGGTGGGTGACTGTGCTTGGTTGCGACGCTGCAAGAAGATAGCAAGACCGAGTCCGGCAACTAAGCCCACGATGAAGACAAGTACGACGATGAGAGTCAGAACAACTGGATCCATGTCCACCACTGTGCCACGGAGCACTGACAAAATAAGGACTTCGACTTTCGTTGCGTGAGACGGTCGGGTTCTCTCCGGTCAGTTCAGAGCGGCTAGAATGGGTGACTGTGTCTTTAACAATTGGAATCGTCGGTCTGCCGAACGTCGGAAAATCAACTCTGTTCAACGCCCTCACCCGCAACACGGTGCTGGCCGCAAACTACCCGTTTGCCACTATCGAGCCGAACATCGGCGTGGTGAACCTGCCAGATGAGCGCCTCGGAAAGCTCGCCGAGATCTTCGGCTCCGAACGCCAGCTTCCCGCCACCGTATCGTTCGTGGACATCGCTGGCATCGTCAAGGGCGCTTCTGAAGGTGAAGGACTCGGTAACCAGTTCCTAGCGAACATCCGTGAAGCCCAAGCGATTGCCCAAGTCGTCCGGGTTTTTGAAGACCCGGATGTGGTGCACGTTGACGGCAAGGTCGATCCGAGCTCTGACCGAGAGACCATTAATACCGAACTTGTCTTGGCCGACATGCAGACCATTGAGAAGGCGCTGCCGCGGGTGGAAAAAGAGGTCAAGATCAAAAAACGCGAGCAAGCTGAACTGGATGCGCTGCTGGCGGCACAGAAAGTGTTGGAGCGCGGCGACACCATCTTCTCCGCAATCGAATCCGACAAACTGGACATGGAGAACTTGCGTGAGTTGAACCTGCTCACCGCAAAGCCGTTCATCTACGTGTTCAACACTGACGAGACGATCTTGGGCGACAAGGAAAAACAGGCTGAATTGGCTGCCATGGTCGCACCTGCCCAATCGGTCTTCTTGGACGCCAAATTGGAGGCAGAACTCGTCGAACTGGATGACGAGGAAGAGGCCCGGGAAATGCTGGAGATGGCCGGCCAAGAAGAATCAGGCTTGGATCAATTGGCCCACGTCGGATTCAAGACCTTAGGACTACAGACCTATCTAACTGCCGGCCCGAAAGAGGCCCGCGCATGGACCATCCACCAGGGCGACACCGCGCCGAAGGCCGCCGGGGTCATTCACACCGACTTTGAACGCGGCTTTATCAAAGCTGAAGTGGTCTCTTTCGACGACCTCGTTGACGCAGGCTCAATGAATGAGGCCAAGGCCCGCGGGAAGGTCCGCATGGAGGGCAAAGACTACGTAATGCAGGATGGTGACGTGGTCGAGTTCCGGTTTAACGTGTAGCCGAGTGCGTCGTTCAGCCTCTGGCTGATCGGCTGAATGGCCGCTTGAGGGCGGCCCCGGAGTTCGCCGGGGCCCCAATTCGTGTGGGTGGAGCCGTTTGGCATGAGTGACATGGTGGTGCGCATGGCTCGGATGGAAGGAGGAATTGGGCGGCTCGGGCTTTTCTGCCGGCATGGCCTTCCTTGCCGATGGCAATCGCATCCGCGCCACCGAGAAAGCTCTGTCCGGCACCGCCCTTGTTATACTGCCGGGCGACGATACCGTCCATCTTTGGAACCATGAACTCAGTGGGGTTCAGCCCGTCGAGCTGGTTTTCGGTGACCAGTCTCCGGTCACGGATGAGTAGGGGAAAATCATGAGGTTGATTGATCCGAACGAGCTTTTCAGTTCTCTTGAGCAGCTTGATCCCGCCATCAAAAACAAAGCCAAGATCCCTGACATCGATGCAACGTACACCGCGTTCATTCATCGTTATGACGGGGTGAGTCTCACGCCGGACATTGTTCTGTATGGCTATCAGAAGGTGCTCGAGCAGAATCGGCGAGCATGTGGCGACGGTTTGCCCGAAGATCTGTGGCTTATCGGGCAGTCGGGGCAGGGCGATGAGTGGTTCTTGAGTGCACGGCGCAAGACAGTGTTCTTTTTCGACCACGACCAGAGGGAGTACGGAGGGCCAGAGAGCTTCCTCGATCTGAAGATCGACTTCACTGGTTTTCTCAGGATGGCGTTCCTGTTGTCAGAGCTGGAGGAGAAGCTTGACGAGGGGCAGGAGATCGATGAACACGAGCAGGAAGTTTCGGACCTTCTGAACAGCATCCATCCGCAACTGCGTGATAGGTTTCCCTTCAACTATTTTGAATGATTGCACCTTGGTCTCAGCTCACGGTCGTTAGCGGAGGCGCGATGCCGACGCCTGTGGCAAGTGTGCGGGTGTGGGCGTCCTTGACGGCATCGACCAAAACGGAAGTATCGGGGTTCTCGGGAGCTGTGGCGCCGAAAGAACGTTAATCAGCTTCGGAACGTCGTGGAGTTCAAATTTAACGTTTAGCGTTATTGACGCTTCGCGTTATGGGGGGATAGGGTGAAGCATGATCCAGTCGTTCGCCAACAAGGACACCGAGCGGTTGTGGATCGAGAAAGGGTACGTTCCATTGATTCCCGAATCCACTCGGTCGCCCTGCGCAAGCTGCGACAACTTGCGTACGTGCAAAGTCTTGAAGAGTTGCGGATTCCGCCGGGAAACCGTCTCGAGGCGTTGAAAGGGGATAGGCGGGGTCAGCACAGTATTCGGATCAATAGCCAGTGGCGGATCTGCTTTCGGTGGACGGCAGCTGGTCCAGAGGAGGTCGAGATCGTTGACTATCACTGACAAGCTTCCACCAGTACACCCCGGTGAAATTCTCATGGAGGACTTCCTTAAGGAGATGGGGGTCACCCAGCACAAACTCGCTGTTTCCATAGGTGTTCCACCGCGCAGGATCAACGAGATCGTCCACGGGAAGCGGGCTGTTACTGCCGACACTGCACTCCGTTTAGGGAAGTATTTCGGGATGAGCCCGCAATTCTGGCTGGGGCTGCAAGCGCAGTATGACCTAGATGTGGCAGAGGATAAAATCCTCGCCGAGATTGAGCAGATTCAGCCGCTACAAGCTGCCTCGGCATAGCTTTGCTTTTTCAATCCAAACGATGATGAGTTCCGTCTTTGGAGCCTGTGTTTCTAGCGAACCTCGGTGCTTCTTGGGAGTGTTTATTCGGTAGCCTCGACGACTTTGAGCGCAATGGCTTTGAGACGCTCTGCTAGGGCTTCGCGTTCCACTACACCAGTCGGGCTGCCCACCGACCGCTACCAGCGCTCGGACAGCCTTTAATCTTGCCTCATTTTTTGCTCTGCTGCCTGTAGCGCTTGTTTTAGAATGGTTATGTCACTTTCGGGCACTTTCCACGTTTTCGTCATTTTTAGATGGTCTAAGCAGCGATTCAAGGAATCGATAATTAGTCCGAGTCGTCGATTATGGTCGCCATCAAGGAAAGACTGATAGTCGATTTTCAGTCGAAACTCTAAATCCTTTTGTTTATTGTTGCGGCGTACAACCTCGGGAAGCTTCATGTTCTGCATAATCGGTCCTTCTAGGATCGCAATGTATGCCCAGCACCAGTCTTCATATGCACCAGAAAACTGTTTGTCCTCAATATAGGAATTAACTATTTTCTCAAGCTCATTCGCAATCGTGCTGTATGCGTGCCCTACAGTGTGCTCTGCTTCAGCGGAATTCCACAGTCTCATTTTGTGTTGTCCTTGGTGTCTTTTTGTGCCTTACCGATCCGAATTTGGTTAATGTTGGCCGGCTATCAGGATATTCGTTTTATTAGGCAGTACTTTATGTAGCCGAGGAGGGTAATGTGGAGACGTTTTATCCACACATGCGTAGTAGTGCGCTGTTGTCATTCACAGCGGAAATCGTTGGCTTCTCGTCGTAATTTGCGAATGAGAAAGTAACTTTCCAGCGACACGCCGTTTAATTCAGATTTAACGTGTAGCATCATTCGTGCTTTGTGTTATAGGGGAGTGCTCCTGGGGTCGAGGCAGTTTTACACTGGTAGGGAAAAGTGCTGAACGCAACTGGACTGTGCTAGTTACATTTTTCTTGTAGGACCGCCCGAATCCCTTCACCAGGGGACAGACATGTTCGGACTGTTTGGCAAGCGTTCTGGAAAAGCGATCAAAAGCACTCGCCCCGAGCCCACCCATGAAATGAATGACGACCCGGTCATCGGCTACGTGCTGTTGAGCGAGTCGGTCAGCAGGGAACAGATTATCGAGGCCCTGAATGATCATGTCAGTGAAGAAGGCCAGCTTGAATGGGACGATGAGGCGGCTGATGACGACAGCTTAGGTTGCTCGATCAAGGGGCTCTGGATATCGATTTCGTCGACGGACGCGCCGTTTCCTGGCGGCGAGGCGCAGGGGGTACTCCACCCAGTGTTCGGTGGGGGACAATCCCGAAGCTATCGAACAGCACCGCGCCTTCCTCATCGTGGCAGGCGTGCCCGCTTTGTCGAAGGGTCATAGTGGCAACCAAGCTCCGTTTAGTCACAAGGATGCCGTTGTCTTACAGGTGCAGGCGGTCCGTTCGTTGTTGCTTCTTCCGGAAGCCGTTGGATACTACTCCGGAGCCGTGGGCACCACCTATAGCAAAGAGGCCTATCTGACAATCACTGACGCAGAGAACCCGATGCCCTCGGCATGCATCGGGCCGGTATGGGTCAGGCCGGGCGACGACGATACGTGGAACGCGTACTCGATCGGCCTGCCGAAATGGGGCGTTCCAGAGATTCAAGTGGTCGGGTAGAGCGTGAGCCCTCCGAACTGTTCGAATACCTGACGGACATCGTCGATTACCAAATTCGGGGTGGCCGCATTCGGGCGGGAGAGACCCTCGTACGTGACGAGAACGAGAAGATCATGACGTCATAGCAGCCGAGCATCGTCGATGACGAACAGACCGCCCTTCAGTTGGAGCTGTGACCATGGCACGCGAAGGAGCCCCGATGCACGATATCGGAAGCCTGATCGCCGTCGACGACCCGGCCTAGCCCTATCTTCAGAAGGCGCTGGCCGAATCGGACACCGTCGCAGAGCATTTCTTTCTACCCTCGGCTGTCCACCGTCGAGCGTCATGATCGGCGGGGCGCGCTGTCTCGTTTGTACCTTTCGGCGTCGTTCGATCAGAGATATCATGGTTGATAGCAGAAGGAGGTGGCTCTTATGGCATCCATCATTGTGCGTGGTCTCGATGACCACGTGAAGCAACAGCTCGCATCTCAGGCGAAGGAGCACGGGCGGTCCATGGAGGCCGAGGTTCGCGACATCTTGACAAAGAGGGTCCGGCGGCCGCACATAGGCATGGCTCTTCTGGACGTAGCGCGGGATGTCGGTGAGGTCGATGATCTGCCGATTCCGACGCGCGACGATGTCGCAAGGGTGACGTACTTCGAATGATTGTCCTGGACACCAACGTCATCTCGGAGATCTTTCGGCCCTCTCCGGAGCCTCGTGTCGTTGAATGGCTCGCGTCGCTGACGGGTGAGGTCGCGATCACGTCCATCACTCTTGCGGAGCTGCTTGCCGGCGTCCGAAGGCTCCCGAAAGGCCGAGGCAAAAACAAGCTGGCACACGGGATCGATGAAGCGGTAGCGCCGTATCGGGGGAGTCGGTCGTTGCTCGTATTCGATGCTGACGCGGCAGAGCGATACGCGGAGGTGCTCACATCGTGTGAGGCAGCAGGTGTGTCGGTCAGTACCGCCGACGCCCAGATTGCCGCGATTTGCCTAGCGCACGGGGCGACCTGCGCTACGCGCAACGTACAGGATTTCCAGCACACCGGAGTCAAACTCGTGAACCCTTGGGGTACGGACGCGTGAGGAGTCCTTCGTTCGAGGTCCTCGCCCACTAAAAGCTCACTGAAGCCGATCTGCAATGGCTTCGACAGCTCTTTGACAGCGAGTATCTCAAGGAGTTCGGAGAGTGGGATCCGCAACAGCCCTCCGGTTATGCGCCTCAAGATGTCCACATCATGGCGCGGACCGAAGGTCGCGTCGTCGGCCACGTGGGATGGGCGCGCCGCGAGATCGCTGTCCGTACAGAGACCCTCGCGATCGTGGCCGCGTCGCGTTCGGATACTTGGGGTGTCGAGAGCAAGTCGTCCCGTTCTACGAGTCATGTGGTTGGAAGAGGAACCTTGCTCGCGAGAAGTCGATCGGGCGCGAAGGCGAACCTGTCGTGGACGAGCTCGGCCCGCCGATCCTCATCCTGCTAATCGCCCCGCTCGAGACATGGCCTGGCGGAGACGTCGACCTGCGCAAGCTCCTCGCTGCGCGTCGTGACGAGTTCCAGATGCTCCTCGACCGCTACGGCGCGACTAACCCGAACCTTTTCGAGTCCGTCGCCCGCGGCACCGCGACTGCGGGATCGGACATCGACATCCTCGTCGAGATAGACCCCGCTGAGGCTCATCTGTTGCCTCTAGCCGAGGCACTGGAGGGACACGTTGTCACCGATTGACAGCACCGGCCCAAAAGTCATTCGGTTGCGGAACGTTGTGCGGTCTGGTGAGGCGCACCCGCTATAGTGTTGAGCATTCTTTTAAGAGGATCATGAAGCGCTTTGGATTCCTGAGTTTTGGTCATCACGGCCCAGAAGGCGACCCGTTCGATGCTCGGGCGTCGTTGCACCACGCACATCGAGGTCGGCACCGCCGTGATTGACCTGCGCTAGCGCATGTCGCAGTTGTAACACTCGCTATCCAGCGTTGTCGAGCACTGCCTCGCGAGGCACGGCGTCAGGAGCACTCTCCCGCGCCGCCGGTGCGATCGTGAGGAACACCAACGAGACACCGATGCCTGCGAGTCCGAGCCACCCGATGAACGGCAGCCGCTCTCCGACGACGACCACCGCCAGCACGGCGGCGACCGCGGGCTCGGCGAGGGTGAGCGTCGTAGCCGTACTCGCCGAGACCCTGGTCAGGCCGAAACCGAACAAGACGTATCCGAGGAACATGGGCACGAGCGCCATGTACGCGCCGACCGCGAACGCCTGGGGCGAATCCAGTAGCGGGGAGCCGGTGATCGCGAGCACGGGCATGAGTGCCAGGCCGCCGAGTCCGAAGACCGCGCCCGTCGCCGCGGCACGCCCGATCCCGCGGCCCATCAGACGGTACGCGGCCCACGTGTACAGCGCGTAGGTTGCTCCGGCGACCAGGCCGAGCCCGACGCCCGTCACGGTGCCGACCAAGTCAGCGGGGGCGTCGTGCATCTTCGCGGCGCACAGCACGGCGCTGCCCACGATGCCTAGGCACGCCGCCAGCATCCACCACTCGCTGAGCCTCCTGCGGTCAACGACCCGCTCCAGTAGCCCGGAGGCGATCGGGGCCGAGCCCAGCGAGACCACCGTGCCGACGGCGACGCCTGCCAGGTGCATCGAGCTGTAGAACGCCAGCGGATAGACCACTACGCCCAAGGCCCCGGCGATAACCACGCCCCGCTGAGAGGACAGAGCGGAGCGCTCGCTGTGCAGCTGTGGCAGGGCTATCAGCGCCTGGAGGACGCCGCCGATTCCGAGGGCGGCAGCGCCCATGGTGAGGGGTCCGACGCCCGGGGCGAACGTCGCCGCGGTCCCCGTGGTGCCCCACAGCGCGGCGGTGACCAGGACGGCGGCGACACCGGCGAGGCCTCCCTGCCTCACAGGGTCGCCAGCATCGTCGCGGCGATCCCTCGGGCCCGCTCTAGGCGCGCCGGAGTACCGTCCAGGCCCGCGCGGGCGACAGCCCCCTCCAGTAGGAAGCTGAAGTGCTCGGCTATCTCCCGAGCGTTCTGTTCGTCAGTCAGCCTTGCCAAGCCTTCGGCGAGGATCTGCTCGACCTGCTCCTTGTGCGCGCGCACGGCCTCACGCGCAGGAGCTCCTGCTGGGAACTCGGCGGCGGCGTTGAGGAGCCCACATCCGCGGAAGCCGTTGCCGTAGGCGTCGTTCGCGTGGTCGATGTAGGCATCGAACACCGAGAGCACGCGGCCGACCTCCGTCGACGCCTGCGTGGAGCGAGACCGGTGCAGGTCCAGCCACTCCGCGTGGCGGGCGTCGATGTAAGCGCTGACCAGATCCGTCTTGGACGAGAAGTTGTTGTAGAGGCTCTTCTTCGCGACTCCTGCCTCGGCCGTGATCGTGTCGATCCCCGTCGCGTTCACCCCGTCGTCGTAGAACCGCTTGGCGGCGGCGTCGAGCAGTCGCTCTCGCGCTGTTCCCATGATGTCCTGTCCTTTGATCGCTAGTAGGTAGCCCAGTCTGCCTACTGTGGTTCAAGGCGCAAGTATTACCTACTGCGACTCTTCGACAGCTTCTAGAGACTGACTTTGAGGCACCTGACGGAAGTACACGACGTTTTTCTGAGCAACCTCCACATCTGGCTCGGCGGCCACGTTGAGGGAACCCGTACGCAGGCGAGTGAGGGAAGACTTCGGCTTGCCGTAGGCGTCAAGGAGCTCGAAAATGAACTCCCAGTCATAGGAGTCGCGGTACGCCAAAGGCTCCATTCGTGCCCCAACGGCCTTGAGACTCAGCTTCGCCATGGGCATCCTCCACCTGATTGAACATCGCTTCTGATGATGAGTGTATCTGCGGTGGTGGACTTTCCGAACTGCTAGGAGTCTGCGCGCCCGTTGCGGCGTCAGCTGATCCGTTCGATACTTGGGGCATGACAATCTGGAAATTGTCCGATGACTGGTTCGATCGGCACACAAGCCAAGACCTGACGTATCGAGTTAGAGTGCGAGTTTTGACGCCGGGTGCGCTGGACTCGGCATGGGCGCGCATTGTTGACCAACATGGTGCTGACGAGGAGGGCGTTGTTCCGATCGGCGGGGCCGCACTCATCCGCGTGAACAATCAGGAAGCAGAAGCCATCAGTGGCGGCGAAGATGCCCTTGATTCCCTCGAATGGGCGGTAAACGAGGTCCTCGGTGAAGCTCTGAAAGGAGCAAAGACAACCGTGGTTGCCGAAGAACGGGCTCTGGTCATTGATTAGTTGCTACTAGTTGTGCGGCAGATCCGTAAACTTTATTGAAGACAACGTGTCACGTTTCAAGGACGAAAAATGTTGTACGGCGGCAGTCTAAACGCTCACTCCGGACGCCCCAGCGATGGTGCGGATGCCCCTGAGTACCGAGGCCACGACGACCCCGCTTGTTGACGGGGAATCAGGTAGCGGATTGTTGGTGATCTCAAACTGGTAGGTGCCCGTCCGGCCAGAGGCATGGATGGTGTGTTTGGTGAGATTTGCGGTGGGGTCGGCGATGAGCTTGACGATCGTGTGATCCCACATGTTGGTCGCGTGGGCTAGGGCCACTGAGACGTTGAGGTTGGCTGGGAATTTTTCGATAGCCTCGCTCACACCACCTTCGTAGAGAACAAGCGATTCAAGATTTGATCCGCCGCCGCGGAGCCGTTCGGCTAGGTCCGCATCCATCCACGGTTGGATCAGGCTGGCTGGCGCTTTCCGGGTTTCCAAAACAATGGAGTCTAGGCCACCTTCGAGTGCTGCGCTAGCGAGGATATCGAGCCCACCGATTGCCCCATTGGTCACATAAACCCGACCAGGCCCACCATCGAGCAGTGTTCGCCGCAGGATCGGATCAGCGAGCGCCCCAACACTTGCTAACAGCAGCAGCTTGTTCGCTGCAATAATGTTGGGCCCGTATTCGGTCACAGCCGGAACTCCGGCGCACTCAACGAAAAGATCCGCGCGTTCAAGCGCATCATTCAGATTTAACTCACTCACGCCATCGGTGGCCGCTGTCCCCGGTGTTCGCACGAGCGCGCCGACGAGCTCAACCTCAGTCATATCCCGGATCCCGCTAGCAACTCGGGAGGCGATTGCACCGTACCCTATCAAGGCGATGTTGAGCGTCATGATGCCTCCTAATACCTGTGCCGTGGTCTGTGTCAGGAGTGTATATGCAACCGGTTCGTTCGCCGCGTCGAAACGGTCCGCGTCAGATTGCGCCGCGGGTACTTTCGTGGGCATCAATGATCGATGACGACACGGCAGGACAGGCGATTGCAGTGACAGAGCTTGAGTTTGTGAAGCCGCATGTTGCGTTGATGCCGGATGCTCACTTTGGGATGGGCAGTGCGGTTGGGACAGTGATCCCTACCGTGGGTGCCGTTATTCCCGCGGCGGTCGGCGTGGACATTGGGTGCGGCATGATCGCTGCCCGGACCAAGTATTCGGCCAAGGATATCGAGGGCTTGGACCTAGTCGAGTTACGGGATGAGCTGACACGGATCATTCCGTTGTCCCCAGGCAATTACAACAAAGACATCCTGCACGATTACACGGTTAAACGTCTTGAAGTGCTTGAAGCCCGCGCTGCAACAGATGGCGTGGACCTAAGTCACTCTCCGCAATGGCGTGAACAGCTTGGCTCCTTAGGTGGTGGCAACCATTTCATCGAGTTGTGCTTGGATGAACAGGAACGGGTGTGGTGCTTCCTGCATTCGGGTTCGCGTGGGGTGGGAAATAAGATCGCGCAGAAGCACATCCGCATCGCTCAGCAGCAGTGCGAGCAGGCCGGGGTTGACTTGCCTGATCGGGATAGCGCCTACCTCAGGGAAGGCACGGCTGAGTTTGACAGCTACCTGACGGAGCTGTTGTGGGCCCAAGCGTTCGCATTAGCTAACCGTGAAGAGATGATGGACCGTTTTGTTGAACAATTGGCGCTCATGATGGGGGACAAGCCGGAAGACGTTGAGGTGGAACGGATCAACGCCCACCACAACTACACCGAGCAGGCGAAGATCGACGGCATGGTGCTGTGGTTAACACGGAAAGGCGCGATCAACGCAGAAACCGGTCGACCTGGGCTGATTCCAGGCAGTATGGGAACCCGTTCGTATGTGACTCGCGGGCTGGGTAATGAGGATGCTTTTTGGTCGGCCCCGCACGGTGCAGGACGGGTGTTGTCCCGCCGTGCCGCACGCAAGAAGTTCACAGAGCGCGATCTTCACCAGCGTATGAGCGGCATCGTTTATCGGCCGGGGCGCGCGTGGGTAGATGAAATTCCGGACGCCTATAAACCCATCGACAAGGTGATGGAAGACGCGTGTGATCTGGTGGAGGTTGTGCATGAACTGCGGCAGATCCTCAACGTGAAAGGCACCTGATGATGGATGCAAACCACACGATGACCTACCGCGATGAGCTAGGTACCGTCCAAGCCCACCAGCTCGAGGGGGAGCGCGATGGTGATACGTAACTCACGGTGTTGCACGGCTAGATTCTAATGAGCAAATGCGCAAGGAGGACCGTGGTATCACCACAGAACATTTTGTTGTACTTGTCCGCTGAACAAGAGCAGCAAGTCCGGGAAATTTTTGATGCTCTTGCGTCCCGCGGTTTCCCGCGCCAAAACCAAACCCCGCACATCACCATTACCTTTTCACACAATATGGCACCTGCGGCAGTGGAGAGTGCCGCGCAGGTTTTACCGGGCGTTATCCCTGCAGATTTCCAGCGGGTCGGAACCGCGATTTTCAGTACGCGTCGCAAACAGACGGTCGCGTGGCTTTTAGAAACAGGGCAGTTGATGCGGCAAGCGGCTTGGCAGATCAGCGCGTTGAATCCGGATGACCACCGTTCAGACTGGATCCCGCACCTGACGATGGGGTTGCGGATTCCACGTGCGATGGTACCTGACTACATTGCGGCTCTGGACGAGGTGACCCCACGCCATTTCAAAGCACTGCTCGCAGATCGGGCAGGATTCTGGAAACCTGCAACCCGGCAGTACCGGGCACTCGCGGGCCCACAGCAATGACAGGCAGAAACACTTGAAGTTGCGACTCGTTCTCAGATACTGCGCAGTAGGCTTTCAGAATCAATTCAGAAATGAAGTGTACGTTTCTTACGGACCTTTTCGGCGCGCTGCATTCTGCGATTCTGCCGTCGTTCACCACGACGCATGCCACTGTGGGTAGCCTCGCGAACATTTCTGCGATCAGCGCCATGGACGCGCCAACCGTTTTACCGTGAAAGGGAAACTTTGTCGTTTCTAGGAAGAGCCTGGCGCTATTGTGCCCGAAAGCCAATCAAAACCCTCATCATATTTGCTGTTCTTACGGTCATGGCGACAGTGGTGATGGCCGCCGGTGCCGTGACCCGCTCCGCCGATCAGGTGTCTGAGGAAATCGAGGCAAAAACTGGTAGCGGTTTTGTGTTGGAGAACAATCCGCACTACAACTTAGGTACGCCGCGAGGCGCCGGCAATGTCAAGGCCTCGGATATTGAAAAACTTGCGGGCCTGGACGGTGTTGTGTCGCATGTTGCGCGGCAAAATGTCACCGCGGACCTCGTGAAAGCGAAGGTTTTGAAGCCTGATTACGACGACTATGACCAGCAACGCGAGGCACAGTTCGGTAACGCTGTGAACGTGTGGGGTGTGAATCGAAGCGATATTGCTAACGCGTTCCGCAGCGGCTCGCTGAAGCTTGTTGAAGGCCGCCACTTGACGGCTGAGGACAAGAACAAGGCCGTGATCCATGAGGATCTCGCGAAGGCGAATAACCTCAAACTCGGTAGCACCCTCACGTTGAAGGGCAACAAGTACGACGCCGATAACCAGAAGCAGTCCACGAAGGAAGTAAAGACTGAGGTTGTGGGCATCGTTTCGGGGAAGAACACCCGCCCGGTTGCTGTGCGTAGCGAGCTGTATGCGAACACGGTGTTCACTGACTTGGATACGACGCGTGCTCTGTATCAGTTCACGCCAGAAACCGAGATTTATCAGGACGCGAACTTCTTCGTGGCTAAAGACGTCAACTTTGAGGATGTCGTGAAGACGGCCGCCGCCCAGGGGATCGACTGGAACAACTATCAGCTATCGCGTTCGGCCGAGTACCTCACCGGCATCACTGGGGCGGTCGATGGCGTCAAGAGCATCATGAGCAACACGATGGTCGGTGCCACTATCTTCGCGGCCGCCGTTGTTGCTCTGGTCCTGTTCTTGTGGCTCAACGAACGCAAGAAGGAAACTGGAACGCTGCTCGCCATCGGCGTTCGCAAGGGCAACATCACGGCCCAGTATTTCGCGGAGCTCATCTTGATCGCGATTCCGGCGTTCGTCCTCGCGTATTTCGCTTCGAACGCAGTCGCCCAGTGGATGGGTAACGTGACGCTCGCGAGCGTGAACAAGTCCGCTGAGCAGCAGATGACGCAGGCGGGCCAGTTCGGTGCGGACATGGAGTCTTCAGCATCGCTTCAGACGCTGGATAGCCTCGCTGTGGGCCTGACCAATGGCTCGGTGATCCAGGCCGTGATTATCTGTGTGGCTGTGATCGCGGTGGTCGTTGCGATCATGTCGATCCCGATGCTGCGTAAGAGCCCTCGCGCGATCCTCGTGGACAACAAATGACGAGCCCGTGGCCTCGAGCAATCCGTAGTGTTCTGCGTAAACCGCGGCGCAGCGTCTTGATGATCCTCATCATGGCCGTTGTGTTCACCGCGCTTGTTGCGCAGTCTGGTGTGCGTTCCTCCATGGCTGAGGTGAAGAACGCGATCAGCGCGAATGTTGGCGCTGGCTTCACGGCAACAGCTGCCGTCGATGCGGCGGCCGGCTCTGAAGCGCAGTCCGGTTCCGGTGCGCCGCAGCAACCGCCTACCCAGCAGCCGCCCGCCCATCAACCACCTGCTGACCAGGGCGGCATCGACGAGAAGGTCGCTGAGCGTTTGGCGGGCATTCCGCAGGTAGCTAGGCACAGTCTGGAGGCAGTGACGATCGCCCAACCCGAGGGTGCCAATCCGGTCACGAGCAACCGTGGGGTTCAGTTGGATCCTGAGTTCGCTGGCGGTGTCACGGTGACTGGCGCGAGTGATTCTTCGCTCAACTCGGCGTTCCAGGGCAAGCTGTATCAGCTGGTTGAGGGCAAGCATGTGGCCGCAACCGCATCGCAGGCTGTGATTCATGGGGAGTTCGCTGACCACAACAACCTCAAGGTGGGGGACATGCTGACCCTCGCTCAGGGGGACAAGAAGGTCACCGTGACCGTCGCCGGGATCTTTGAAGGCAAAACGGAGAACCCGAGTGGCCTTCCGGCGGGCGCATCAGAAAACAATGTGTTCGTGGACCTAGCTTCAGCGCAGGAGCTCGGCGTGCCGATCACGGCTGGCCGCTATTTCACGCATAACGCGGAGGAGCTTCCGCAGGCGCTCGCCGCGGCACAGAAGATCGCGCCGAAACTGACGTTGGAAGACAACTCGGCTCAGTTTGCGCCGGTGCTTCAAGCGATCGCGGGCGTGGACAAGCTCTTGGCGACCATGCTGTTGGGTTTGAGCATCGCTGGTGCGTTGGTGCTCGCGTTGGTGAGCACGTTCTGGGCTCGCGGCCGCATCCACGAGGTGGGTGTGCTGCTTTCGCTCGGGAAAAGCAAAGGCAATGTGCTTACGCAATTCGCGCTTGAAGCAACCATTTTCGCGGCCGCCGCGGCCGCCATTTCAGCGGTGCTCGGGTCAGTTCTTTCGGGGGTTCTCGGCCGGGCGGTTGTCGCTCAGGCCGGCGACGAGACTCTCTCTTCAATCCACCTCGCGACCAACGCCGGCGGTATCGCTACGGCACTCGCGTGGGGATTCATCATCGTCTTGATGGGCGTCTCGGTGGGGGTTTTGCCTCTCATCATGCAGCGTCCAAAACGCATTCTTTCAAAACTTAGTTAGGAAAAATTATGTCTATTATGCAGCTTGAGAACGTCGATTTCACGTACGGTAGCGCCGCTCAGCGCGTTTTGAAGAACGTGAGCTATGACTTCGAGGTCGGCACGTTCTACGCGATCGTGGGTTCTTCCGGCGCCGGCAAGACCACGATGTTGAGCCTGCTCGCCGGCCTCGATGCGCCCACAAACGGAGTCGTGCGTTTCGACGGCAACGACATCGCATCCACCGGCTACACACGCCACCGCCGCGACCAGATCGCGTTGGTGTTCCAGAACTACAACCTCATCGACTACCTCACCCCACTTGAGAACCTGCGCCTCGTGAACTCGAAGGCCACGGTTGAGGACCTCACCCGCCTGGGGCTCGATGCGGCGGCAGCTAAGCGGAATGTGTTGGCTTTGTCGGGTGGCCAGCAGCAGCGCGTCGCGATCGGCCGCGCGCTCGTTTCGTCTGCTCCTGTGATCCTAGCTGATGAGCCTACGGGTAACCTGGATGAAGAAACCGCGGACGGCGTGATCGAGATTTTGCGTGATGCCGCGCATCAGCAGAACAAGTGCGTCATCGTGGTGACTCACTCGAAGCAGCTGGCGAAGGCAGCGGATGTCACGTTGCGTCTTGAGCGCCGCAACCTTGTGGAGCACCGCAACTGACTCCGGTGGCTGGTGCCGCATCGGCGCTCTCTGGTGCGGCACCGCTGGCAGCCGCCACCGCATCGTCCGCGGCATCTAAAACATCCGCATCCGGCACAGAGGAGAGCACTCATGAGCGAGACCAGTAAGATCCCTGTCAGTGACATCCCGGAAGCGGAGTCCTACCTGGTTCCGGGTGATGAGAATTTGACCGGCGAGGACATCTCGGTGTTCTAGGCCGAGGATGGCTCGTTCTACGCGCTCAACGACGAGTGCACTCACGAGGTCGTAAGCCTCGCCGACGGCTGGATCGAAGGCACCGAGGTTGAATGCCCGATGCATGCGGCCCGGTTCTGCCTCAAGAGCGGTAAGGCGTTGTGCTTGCCGGCCACGGCGCGAAGACGCACAAGGTCGAGGTCGAGGGCGACACCGTGGTCCTGTAGCCGGGTGTCCCTGCCGCTGACGCTGAATGATGGCGGTTGAGTCGGTTGCCATCGTCGGTGGAGGCGTGGCCGTTCGCGTGGCTTTGACGGTGAGATCACGATGGTGGAGGCGGGTGGGCTTCCGTATGATCGGCCGCCGCTGTCGAAGGATTATCTGCTGGGCGCTCAGACGCTCGAGCAGATTCAGTTCCAGCCACGGGAATGGTTTGCTGAGAACCGCGTGACGCTCATCGAGGCTGAAGCTGTGTCGGTTGAGGCCAACGCGCAACCAACCGTGCGGCTGAGCAACGGCGATGCGGTGGCCGCTGACCGCATCGTGCTAGCTACGGGCGGTAGCGCCCGCAAGCTCCCGGTTCCCGGCGGTGAGCTGGCTGAGGTTCTCAAGCTACGGACCCGCGCTGACGCTGATCGTTTGCGTGACTCTTGTGGAGCCGGCGCAGCCGCCGCTTGTTCCGGCCGTTGGGCCGGTGCTGGCCCGACGTCATCCAGTCGGCCCCGGCACGCATCGAACTGGACGGCGCCGAGCGGGTCGTCACGCTGACGGACGGCACACAGCTGCGAGCAGATCAGGTCCTAGTGGGCATCGGCATCACGCCGAACACGGCGCTCGCCGAGGCCATGGGCCTTGAAGTTAACGACGGCGTGGTCGTTGATGAGCGCCAGCAGACCTCGAATGCGGCTGTCTTTGCGGTAGGCGATGCCGCTCGCATCCGCACCGCGGGTTGCGGCGAAGTGGACAGGGTGGTGCTCCTTTGAGTGCCGCCGAGTCATTGGTCGCTGGTCAGTTGAGGCTGGATCGGACGGCCCGTCGAGTTTTTGTTGATCACCGTGAAAAGTCTTTGACACCGCGTGCGTTTGCGTTGCTTGAGTTTTTGATGAGTCACCCTGATGAGGTGTTTTCGCGACAACGTTTACTGGAAACCGTGTGGGGTTTCGAATCGATTGTCACCACGCGGGCTGTGGATCACCGCGTCGCTGAGATCCGTAAGGTGATCGGTGAAGTGGCACCGGGACAGTTTATGATTGAGACGGTTTCGGGCGAAGGGTACCGTTTCGCTGCTGAGGTGGAGCGAGCATGAGTCAGCCACCGTACCCGCAGCAGCAAGCCCCGAATGCCAACCCACCGCACGCCTCAGCGCTGCAACCCCCAACCACAACGCAGTCTTCGCAGCGTCGTCGCAAGAAGCTGAATCGGACACTGGTGTGGGTGTTCGCGCCGGTTTTGGTGGGCCTTGCTACCAGCTTGGTGTGGGTGCCGCTGGATGGCAAGAAAGTCTTGACGGTTGCCACGACGTTAGCGTGGGTTCCATTGCTGCTAGGCCTTGTGCTCACCGCGGTTTTGCTTGCGAGCTGGTTGGCTATGAGCTGGTTGCGGCGTGGTGAGGTGCGGGCGGTGCGGCGTGAGCGGGAGGAACAGACACAGCGGCGTCAGCGTTTAATGGCCCGGTTGGATCATGAGCTAAAGAACCCGATTCAGGGGATTCGGACGGCTCTGGCTGACGAGCCGTCGCAGCGGCAGCTGCAGAGTATCGGTGTGCAAGCTCAGCGGCTGTCTAGTTTGCTCAGTGACCTGCGCAAAATCAGCGAGGTTGAACATGCGGAGCTCGAACTGACAAGCGTGGATTTGACTTACTTGGTTGAGGAGGCCGTTCATACGGTTATGGAGGTTCCCGGTGCGCGGGAGCGCCATATTGAGGTCGCCTTGCCACGTGCGCCGCGACCTTTGCCGCGTATTCTGGGAGATTCTGATTTGTTATTCCTCGCTATTGCTAATGTGCTCAGTAATGCTGTTAAGTATTCACAGCCGGGGGCCCGAATTGAGATCCATGGCCGTGAGGCAGACGGCTCGGTGTTCATTGCTTTCGCGGACACAGGCCGAGGTATTGCATCCGATGAACTGGTAACAGTGTGGGAGGAACTGGGCCGTTCGCGTGAGGTGCGTGGCACTGAGGGCAGTGGTCTAGGGCTTCCGATGGTGCGGGCAATAATTGAGCGGCATGGAGGTTCTGCGTCGTTGGAGTCGTGGCATGGCCAGGGCTCTAAAGTGACGTTGCGGTTACCTGTCGGTTAGTAGATTTCTAGCCACTGACGTCACATGTGGTCTTGAATGCGCCGCCATCTGCTCTTCGACGTTGAACCTTTCTGGGGTTTCGGTAGGGTTACTTTGAAGGGCAGCTGTCAGCTGCCGTCCCCACAAAGGAGTTAATGAGCAATGACGTTTAATGTCTACCTCTCCGGTGAAATCCACACCGATTGGCGCGAAGAAATCCAGCGGGGTGCCGAGGCCGCCGGCCTGGACATCGTTTTTACTGCGCCGGTGACTGACCACCCGGCCAGCGATGCTGCCGGCGACCACCTAGGTGAGACGCCCGACCAATTTTGGCGTGATCACCAGTCCTCCAAAGTGAATTCGATCCGAACCCGGACCTTGATCGGTAAGGCCGATCTGGTGGTTGTTCGCTTTGGTGACAAGTACAAACAGTGGAACGCAGCTTTCGATGCCGGCTACTGCGCCGCGCTCGGCAAGCCTTACGTGACACTGCACGACGAAGACATCGTCCACCCGCTCAAGGAAGTGGACGCAGAAGCGTACGCCTGGTGCAAGACCACCGATCAGGTCGTCGAAACCTTGCGTTACGTCCTGAAGGGCTAAGTCATGTAGCTTCCCTACGGGAAGACGTTCAAGGCGGGTAGACGACTGTCTGCCCGCCTTAGTTTTTACACTGCGCAGGTATAGAAAATAAGGGGTAGTGTTCAAAGCTACCTGCAGCTTAGGATGTGAATGTGAAAAACATTCGTGTTTATACCCCGGAAAAGTACGCCAGCTCTGATTACGAAAAGGTAGATGAAAACATCTACCGTCAGCTTTCTGATGGGACATACGTGACCTCGCTCAGCTTTGAGCAGGAGCCTGAGCTGGGGGAGTCTGACAGCCCCCAGGAAATTTCGCAGTACCCCCTAGAGGACATCCTCGATAAGTTCTATACCCATATTGAGGACTTCTACGATGAGCTCAACGCAGCTAGTGACTCAACCTGTTACTTGGAGTTCGGTGGGACCGAGATCGATGACATCAAAGGGGTACTCGGTCTGGTGGGCAAACATGTCTACAACCGGGAAAACGATGAGGGAACAATCGATCTTGTCATCGAGTAGCTCGCCGACCACAGTCGGCTGAGAGGATCTACTTTTGGTCTCCGGCAAGATCGTAGCGCCGGGATTGATGATCTGCTGTTGCTCGCCAGTACGGGCCATCTTCCTCCACGACCAGTTCTAGGAGCCATCCTTGAGTTGGTTTCCCTTCAGCCTGCCAGATCTTGGACATGACGTCTGGGTCGAGAGCATCGATTGTATGTTGTGCTTGGGCGCTCTCACACCGAGTTACGAACCCACCGCTGGAGCGGATCATGAGCAGTGAACACGTCCCGCCATTGCTGTCTGCCAATTCCGGTCGAGTCGAATGGAGACTGGTCCAGACCTCCGCACGGGTCATCCCGATCGTCGCAGAGGAGATGTGCGTTGTGTCCAGCAGAGCCAAATCTTTACGAAGTTGAGCTGTAGCGGCAGCAAAGTCACCTGATCGGATCTTGGTCACCTCGTGACCGTCGAGCTGCCCGTTGGGCGGACCATCGTGGCCACAGCGAAAGTTCGTTCCAGTGTGTTCGCCGAAGACCATGATCTCGGCACGAGGTGTCGTACAATCCGGGACTTCCTCCAGTTGCCGTTCGATGCCCTCCAGATCAAACTCATCGACGGGTGCCCCGGACATGGCGACCCGTGGTGTCGGGGACCCAAGGCTGTTGGGCACCTTGTCGCCTGGTTTCTTGCTGAACTCTACGGCGGTTCCGTCGTCCTTGATGAAGGCCACGTCGATGCGCAGATCCTCATCGGGGGTCCGTTCGACGGTAAGGCGTGCGATCTGGTCGCTGCCAGCCCTCCCGGCCATGTCCTCCACGGTGCCCGCCAGAGAAGTGGGGGTTCCGGGCTGACATGCGCTGATCGCGGGCAGCAGCAGAAGCCCTGCAACTAGTGTTATCGAGAGCTTTCTTCTGCTGCGACTATCGAAATCAGCCATGAATCAACGATATGTACCGCCGACCGGGCACACAACATTGCGTCATGTTTGAAGAGAGGTAGCTAGGTTATCCTGCCGTAGCCTCGCCTGTTTTCGGGTCAACGTTGAACGCCCACATGACGCCGAACTTATCGAAAACCTGTCCGTAGTGGCCGCCCCACGGGGCTGGCTCGAACGGCATATTGATGGCGCCGCCAGCCGCCACGAGTTTCTCGATGCAGTCGTTAGCGATGTTGACGTCGTCGAGATCGTAGAGCAGTGAATAGACCGTTCCTTTCACCACGAGTTGCTCACCCGGCATGGCGTCACTGGCGGTAATCGTGCCACCAGGCAGATCAAGCTGAGCGTGCGCGACCGCCCCGGGGTCTGGTTCGAAGGGCATCCCTTCCATTGGCGGCATGTCGCCGTATTTCAGAATGTTCAGTTCGCCACCAAAAATGTCCCGGTATAGGGTGAGCGCTTCTTCGGTGGCGCCATCGTAGGCGATGTAAGTCGATAGCGTGCTCATAGTACTTCTCCTTGGTACGGTCGGCATTCCGCCGAATCGGTATTCCGTCACCATTTCGGTGGGGATACTTCCACGCTAGTGAACGTTTAGCTAAAGAACTTGTCCTGAATTGCTGACTTTGCTCAGACCGCTTCGAGGCCTACACGCCCGGCTGCGGCCTCGAGGAACAACTTAGGCAGGTTGACCGTGATCGGCGGATCCTCCGGGATCAGGTCTCGTAGTTGCAGTGTCAGAGTCTTCGACTCGACCAGCGGGAAGGTAATGGGAGTGCGTTCCAGTTGCCGTCGGTTGCCGGACATGTGGAAATATGAACGCAGATTCGTGGTTCGCGGCACTTCGACGACCATGGCGTAGTAGCTACCGTCCGGGATGGCGGAGACGGTGTATTCGTGGTTTCCGAGCAAGGCGATACCCAGCAGGGGATCTGCTTTGACTAGAGGCTCTGGGTGCAGCGCCACGAATAAGACACTTCGCTTCTGTGCGCCAGTCACCCTAATGCGAAGTTGGTTGTCTTGCTGGTGTTGTCGTGGAGTGAAACTGCGATGCACTAAGGTTAGCGCAGCCAGTTCGTCCTGACGGTGCAGCAGGTAGCTCGCTAGGTTTCGCATCTGCGCGCGAAACTGGGCTGGCCCCAGCCCCGTGTAGCGTCGAAAAGCTCGGTAATAACTGGAGGGAGATTCGTGACCGGCATACCATTGCGACTGCGTGACCGAGTAACCCTCGAGCAATCCTTGGATGCCCCGATCGACCTTGGCCGCGGCGGCAAAGTCACGCAGCGTGAATCCCAAGCGCTGTTTCAAGAGCCGTGAGAGATGAAACCGACTCCGGTGGGCTTGATCAGCGAGTTCATCTAGTGATTCAGTGCGCCCATCGCGGACCGCGTGAAGCAAGTCCGCGAACTCATCTTCTGTGCCCCTATTCATGGGGCGCCGCCTCTGTCCACGGCGCCATTAAGCGCAAGGTCTCGATTAGGCATGCCCGTTCTAGGGCCACCCAGCCGGCGTGCTCGGACGCTATTGCGTCCAGCAGATTACTCGTCATGCCTTAAGCTTCGACCCAAAACACAGGCGTTGACAAGACTTTCAACGCTCCTTCATTGCGCGTGGCGCCGAAGAGCCTACCGATCCTCGCAGTTCGGGCAGATCCCGGTCATGGGAAGTTGGATGAAACAGTCCTGACAAATCGCTGCCGGTTTTTCGACTGATTTCTTGCGGGATGGCTTACTATTCGACTTCCGTACCTGAGCCTGCAGAATCTCCTCGGCATCAGCAGGTACCGAAGAGCAGTAAGAGCGGTAGCACTCCAAGCGATCAAACACCGCCTGACGGTTGCGCTCGAACGGATCGCCCGCCGCGTCTTGCCCGGCAGCTTTGATGTTGTGGTCGTAGCCAGCTCCCACTCGTCCATCTGCTTGCCGGACGGCCAGCGAAGCCAGCGGTGGCAAAGATTCTGCCCGGCAAACCTTGTCTACCGACTCTAGGACTTTACCGATCCAGTTTCGGAAAGCAGATCGGGTGTGGGCGCCAGTGTGGTGTTGGATGTCCTGGGCCAATTCGGAGTAATAGATGGTCGAACCAAAAACGGATGCGATGTCTTTAAGTTTTTCCAAGGCCGCTTCTGTCCAGAGCGGCAAACCTTCATTAATTCCGACGAACTCTTGGGATGACTGATTAGGCTCAGCACTCATACTTCCATTGTGTCCAGCCCCTAGTGGATTATCTAGGGCTGGGCGTGAACAAGTCACACAAAGGGTTCCTTCGTAAGCCTACGAACCATAGACTTATTCAACAGCCCGTGCGAGACACGGTATGACTCGATTGCGAGGCCAAGATGAACGAGCACGTCACGATTTCAAACGACCCGGAAGAAGTCGAAAAAGTCTATAAGATCATGTCCGACATGGACATCGCGATGCTCACAACGGTGGATGCATCATCGACGACTGGACGGCTGACCAGTCGTCCGCTTTCCACCCAAGTCCACGAAGAAGACGGTGATGTCCTCTTTTTCGTTCGCGCCTCCAGCGCTGTCGTAGAGGACATTCGAGCTAATCCGAACGTCAACGTGGCGTACTCATCGATGAAAGCGTGGGTGTCGTTGTCGGGCACGGCAACGGTTCTTGATGATCGGGCTTTGGTCAAAGAACTCTGGCACAAGGGCGCAGACGCGTTCATGGAAGGTGGTCCGGAGAACCCAGATAACGTCATCGTTAAAGTCCATGGTGATACTGCTGAGTATTGGGGTGGCGAAACTTTGGTCGGCACGGTGATATCGACGGTGCGCTCGATCGCTGGCCGCGGTAGGGACGATGATGCTGGGCCTACTGTGGTGGATCTGCCCTAATTTGTTGCCTGCCGGTCATCAGCGTGCTTAGTGTAGAAGAAAGGCAAGCTGCCTCATCCGAAAGGAATCTAGACATGGACTTCGACTGGACACCAACAACCATCGCTCTTGTTGTGGCTGGCGCTATTGTCTTGCTGCTGATCATTGTGCTGATCGCACGCAGTGGACGCAAGCGTCGTGAAGAGCACGACATCGAAAACCGGCAGCGTGCAGCGGAACTGCGGCAAGAAGCTGAACGTGATCGCGTCCAACTTCACGAAGAAGAAGTCGAGATCAAAGAACAAGAACTCGCGGCTGAGCGCGCCCGAGTCAAAGCCGAAAAGGCCCAGGTTGAAGCTGACCGGATGGAACGGGAGGCACATGATCGTCGTAGCGGCGTCGGTGCCGCACAGCAGGATATCGACAACCGGCTGAAAGAAGCCGATGATCTAGACCCTAACCGCGGACGTGATGGCCGGGACCAGGGTGATGTACGGGCGGATCGTGATGACCGTCAGGTGCGCGAGGACCGGGTTGACGAGCGCAAGGACCACGAGGTCGTCGAACGCCATCTGGCAGATGATGAGCGTCGGGTGGAAGCCGACCGTCACCATGAGCCAGAGCATCGCCGCGATCTGAACGATCGGAGCGAGCACGACCGACTGGATGACGAGCACGTCGAGCAGGAACGGATTGAGCGCGACCGGATCGAGAATGATCGCTATGACGATCGTGGGGATCTGCCACCGCGAGTCTAAGCTCGGCACGTTCTAAAACTGGCTCATCGTAAAAATGAGTGTATTTTGGTTCTGAATCCGCCGGTGTCCAGGAGTGCTCTGGTGATGTAGTGCAGCAGGTTGCGGAAGCCCAGAGCGGTGC
>NZ_JBHLUB010000028.1:0-130183 GCF_042434215.1 Micrococcoides hystricis
ACCGCACACCAGCCGAAGTCGAGACCGACTACTGGCAGCAACACCAGCTGTCAGCAACAATAGAAATCAGGGTAAACGCCTAGGAAGAAAACCCGGACCATTTCAGTGCGAAGAACGCGCTATTGAGGTCTTCTTGCGTTGCCTGACCGATGCCGGCTTGTTTTTCCATATCAAGGTGCATTGCAGAACCGCCCATGATCGTAAACCAAGCGAAGAAAAAGAAGCTAGGGACGAGCATGACACCCGCAACGAATTGACGAACCGTTCTTCCGCGAGAGATTTTTGCGAGGAAGATCCCGACAAATGCTGACCAGCTAAGCCACCAAGCCATCATGAAATAGGTCCACCACTGCATCCACTCCATGTCGGCGCTCGTCAATGGGGTCATGAGGGAGATCATCAAGAAATCAGAGGAGTATTGTCCCACTGAACGAACAAATAGGTTGGAAATGAATCCTGTAGGACCAAGCAGGAAGATGAAGAGCCCAAACAGGGTGGCAAGTGTCAGAGTGATCTGAGAGATATATCGAATGCCACGGCTAACTCCAGTTAGCGCAGAACCTGTGAATAGCAAAGTCACTACCGCAATGACCATAATCTGAATCGCCAACGTAGGCTCAATGCCGATGACAGTGTTGAGACCCTGACTAATTTGAGCAGCGCCCAAACCAAGAGATGTGGTGGTGCCGAACAATGTAGCCAGAATTGTCAGAATGTCGACGAGTTTTCCAGGCCATCCATCGACCGCTTTGCCAAGAACCGGACGCAACATCACAGAAACCAGTGCAGGGCGTCCTTTTCTGTGCGTTGAATATCCAATTGCTAGACCAAAGATCCCGAAGACGGCCCAAGCATGCATGCCCCAGTCCAGGTACGCAAACTCCAACGCGCGAATAGCAGCATCCATGGTTTCTGGTTCGGCTAAACCATGAGGTGGAGCGAGAAAATGTGACATGGGTTCAGCTACGCCGTAGCTGACTAATCCGATACCCATAACGGCAGCCAGAATCATCGCCAACCAAGAAAAAGTGCTGTATTCCGGTCGACACTCTTGGCTGCCTAATCGCAATTTACCGAACCTACTGATAGCCAACCAAGCCATCAAGAAGACACAGAGAAGTGGGACAACCAAATAAGACCAGCCGATAGTGCCAGCCACTGCGTTCATTGCACCACCCATTGCCTCACCTATCGCGGCAGGTGATAGGGCGGTAACGACAACGAATACTATGACAAGGCCGACTGAAACAAGAAAGACAGTACTTAGCTTTCTGCTACCTGAGGATGAATCATTCTGATCGTTCCTATCAAGGAGTACTTCGGGGCCTGAACGTATTTGGGACATTGGATCGGTTCCTGTCAATAGGCGACCTTGAGGTTTGGTCGTGTCTTATTTCGAACCCCAAGCATCGTCTTCTGCTAGGGATTGGTTTGGTTGGAGTCGCGAATTTTCTAATGGCGAAGCAAACTAGTCAGCGAATTCCGGCAAGGGCTCCAACCGCCCGCCGTCGTAGAACTTTCCAGCCTTATAAACGATTGGAGTCTTATCTGTGGAATTCGCGTGGGTTACTTTTCCAATGAAGAGCGTGTGGGTTTTAACTTGGACTCGCTCGACTACTTCAACCTCAAGAGCAGCGGCCGCTTGTGAAAGCAGCGGGCTACCTTTCGGGCCATGCTCCCAGTCGACGCCTTCAAACTTATTTTTGGACTTCGATGCAAATGAGGCGAGGACATCCGACTGATCTGTTGCGAGAATATTGATTCCAATATGGTCGGACTTAAACATCGATGGGTATGTCGATGAGGATTTCTGGACACAGACGATAACCAAGGGTGGGTCGAAAGACACAGAGGCGTAGGAGTTCACAGCAAGACCACGCGGGACATCACCATCGAGCGTCGTAACGACCGTCACGCCGGTTACGAATTGTCGATTAAAGCTACGCACGTGGTCGTAGAAACGGCTATCGTCAGATTGAGTTCCGGTGTCTTGTTGATCGAGCTCGAACGCAGCGCGGAGAGAGTTGACTCCCAAATCTGCAAGCAGTTCACCGGCATCCCAAGTTACTTTTTCTTTGACGATCATTCCGTCTTGGATGGTCATGAGATTGGTCCCAGCCGTTTCAACCCTCCGGCCAGTCGGAGGTACGTCATTGAGCGGTTTCGAGAAGGTTCCGCTGGATTTCCAGAACACTGCAACGGAATCAGCGTCAACTAGGATCTTCTCGATAGAAGTCTTCAAATCTGGGAAGGCTTCCCGAATGATTCTGATTTCTTGTTTCAGATCCTCGTAGCTCATTTCTTGCTCTGAATTGGCGCCCTCGCGGGAGTAATCAGGTGCGACCAGCTTGTCAAAGTTGCTGAAATTGCCCTGATCCCAGGCGGCGGACCAGGCTTCTTGGATTTGGGTAACAATATTATGTTGCATGGTACAGAGCATAGATTTGTGACTGACATCTCGTCAAGGGGGCCACTCGTGAGCCGCTTTAGGTCATTTTTGTGAGTTGCTTGACACAACCTTGTATGGAACATAGCCTCATAGTCATGTCAGCGATTCCCCCAAGCCAAGACACTCGAGCCGAGTCGTTAGCAAACGCTCCGCTCATCGAGCGAGTCCGTCATTTCGTGCTTTACGGAGGCCACCCAGTGGAAGCTTCGTTATCTGAGTTGGCCCTCTCGCAGAGATTTAGTGTCAGCAGGACTCCGATCCGCGAGGTGCTCAAACAACTTGAGAATGAAG
Organism: Micrococcoides hystricis; assembly: GCF_042434215.1. Lineage (NCBI taxonomy): Bacteria > Bacillati > Actinomycetota > Actinomycetes > Micrococcales > Micrococcaceae > Micrococcoides > Micrococcoides hystricis. The sequence continues at coordinate 2,741 of NZ_JBHLUB010000028.1, forward strand.
GATTGGTGGAGGTTCGTCCGAAAGTTGGAACTTTCATTAAGGTTCCAACACGGAGTGAGATAGTTGATCTATTCCAGTTGAAAGAATCGATGGAAGGTCTGGGCGCGTCACTCATGGCGCGTTCTCCGAGTAAATCCGCGCTAGACACGCTGAAGCGGAATGTCGATGCCTCACGACGCATTGTGTCCACGAATGAAGCATCCGTGTACGCGAATCTAGTTCATGAATTCCACTGGACGATCATTCTGGACTCAGGAAATTCAAAACTCGTTGACCATTATTCTCGCTTGATGAATCAACTGGCTTATCAGTCAATAGTCGTGGAAACCGTGAGTAACCCTGGGCGGCTTTCGACCTCGATTAATGAACATCAAAGCGTCTTGGAAGCAATCGAAGCCAAAGATTCGATCGAAGCTGAGCTTGCAATGAGGAATCATGTCCACGCATCGAGCAATGCTGCCCTGATGATGCCGGGGCTAGTGGAGCGAATGCGTAGAAACGGGTCTTAGCTCTCAGGCTGGAAGTTTATTCTGAAAGGATTTGTATGTCTGATGACCCCCTGCGCCCAAAAACGAATCTCTACGACAGCGATACACGCTACAACTACGAGAGAATCGCTCACCAAATTGGCGTAAGAAAAATAGTCACAATTGTCGATGAAACTTTTATCGAGGGAAAAACTGGTCTTCACACACCGGTGAAACAGGCGGCCGTCTCCATTGTGCTGAAGAACCCATGGGTAGGTGGAACTTCTGCTCAAGACCTTCAACCTGAGACGGAGAGAATCGCGCCCATAATCGCCAAGATCGCGGTGGATCGATTAATCGCACACCTAGGTTCGGTTCAGGAAATCGAAGCGTTCGGTAAAGCGGCAATTGTTGGGCTAGACGGGGAGATAGAGCATGCCGGCGCTCTCATCCATACTCCGTTTTTCGGCAACATCGTTCGAGAACTTCTAGAAGGTTCCTCAATCATGTGTTTTTCAGACCAGAGGTCCGCCCCGGGTACTCAAATTCGTATTCCGATGTGGCACAAGTCAGCAGCGGCAACTCGCAGCTACTACCAGTCCATGTCGGTTGAAATAGCCGATTCACCCCAAAGAGATGAACTCGTGATCATCGTGGCTAGCTCTAACGGGCCACGACCGAATCACAGAATTGGTGATCGAACTACCGATCAACCCGTAACAAAAGAGCTACTGAAAGGAATTGAACTGTGAATGTTCGCAAAATTGTGACCCACGTTGAAGATGTACTGATCGAAGGCGGACGCCAGGTTGACCCAGTGACAAGAGTTGCTTTCGTTGGAGCGGTAATCCCGAACCCGTGGGCGGGTCAAGGATTCGTAGAAGACTTGTCGCACGGGATTGACTCGGTTGCCTCAGATCTAGGTGCGTTGTTAGCCTCTCGTGTTATCGAAGCCCTCGAAACCGAATTGGAGGCTTACGGGAAGGCTGCCATCGTAGGGCTGAATGGAGAAATTGAGCATGGTTCCGCTCTTATTCACACGTTGAAATTTGGTGATCACTTCCGTCAGGCTGCCAAGGCCACAACCTTGCTTCCAGCCGTCGAGAAACGGTCCGCTGCCGGACGCCCATTCGATGTCCCACTGAAGCATTTCACAGATGCAACTATTCGTTCCCACCACCAGAGTATCGAACTGTGTTTCGCGGACATTCCGCATCCTGATGAAATCCTGATCGGATTAGCTGCAGCATCTCACGGACGCCCTCAACAACGGCTAGCGCCTTTGTCGACTGAGCAGTGACCTGAAGCCATGGTCTCAACGAATCCAGAGGTGGTGCCTCAAGCTAACGAGGGTAAACCTCTCGTTTTCTTGCACGGAGTTGGACTCGACCGATCTATGTGGCGGGAGGTGGAGCTCGGTATTAAGAATCCGACCCTGAGCTTGGACTTACCCGGTCATGGAAACCAACCTCCTTTGACGCTAAGTTCTTCACTCGAAGAGTTGGCTAAAGATGTCAAAGCGAGGATTCCCTACGACAACTATTATCTGGTTGGTTTTTCTCTGGGTGCATTAGTTGCTCAACAAATCGCAAGTAGTTCTGACAATGGGGTATGCGGACTGGTCTCTGTTAGTTCAGTCTGTAACCGAACAGAGTCGGAGAAGACTGCGGTGCGTGAGCGCTTGGCAACTGCAGAACGAGACTTCGAAAGCAGTATTGAGGCTTCGATTGACAGGTGGTATCCCCAAGGAAGTTCCGTAGCTCCGTCCATCGTCGAAGCAACACGAGAAACTCTGAGACGCAATAACGTTGAATCGTTTCTCCATGCTTACCGAGTTTTTGCAACTGGAGATGCTGAAGTATTCAATCAGCTTTCCCAGATCAAGGTTCCTGTCCTTGCCGTGACAGGGGAACAAGATCCAGGTTCCTCGCCTGCTATGACACATAGGCTTGTCGCTGCGTTGCCGAATGCAGAAGCGGTAATTGTGCCGAATGCAAGGCATATGTTCCCAGTAACGCACCCTAACGTTCTTATCGAATTAGTTGAATCCTTTATTTCTAAGGTGGAGAGCACACCATGACACTTCGTCTTGATCACTACATCAATGGCAAATACGAACGACCCGCTGCAGAGGAGTATTTCGAAAGCTACAACCCTGCAACTTTGGAATTGCTTTACGAGGCCGCACGCGGCGACAAAGATGACGTTGAGAAAGCAGTAGACGCAGCAAGCATGGCCTTCAAATCGGCGTCTTGGAAAAATCTTTCAGCAACTCAACGGGGACACTTGCTACGACGTCTCGGTGACTTGGTAGTTCAACATGCCGACGAACTGGCCATGTTGGAAAGTCAGGACAACGGCAAATTGCTCAGAGAAATGAAAGGGCAGCTACAGACGCTTCCAGAGTATCTTTACTATTACGCGGGACTAGCTGACAAAGTACAGGGAGCGGTAGTCCCCAGCTCGAACATCGCCATAGTGAACTTTACGGAACGGGAGCCACTAGGCGTAGTAGGGGCGATCACCCCCTGGAACTCACCTCTGACCTTGACTGTTTCCAAGCTTGCTCCCGCATTGGCTGCAGGCAACACATTGGTCATCAAACCAAGCGAATATACCTCGCGGACAGTGCTTCGCTTGGCGGAATTGGCAACAGAAGCGGGTTTCCCTCAGGGCGTCATTAACGTAGTCACGGGTTATGGAGCTGAGGCTGGTGCAGCCTTAGTGGAATCAAGAGAACTAGCAAAAATCTCCTTTACCGGTTCCACTCAGACAGGGTCACGTATTGCCTCTCAAACCGCCGCGCGCTTCGTAGGAAGCACCCTCGAACTCGGCGGGAAGAGCCCCAATATCGTATTTGAGGATGCAAATATTCATAACGCATCTATGGGAGTTGTCGCGGGCATATTCGCTGCAGCAGGACAAACTTGCATCGCTGGTAGCCGTGTCTTTGCTCACCGATCTGTGTATGAAGAACTGGTGGACAAGGTAAGCGAGCGCGCCCAGACAATTAAGATTGGGAATCCTCTCGAAGAGACAACTGAACTTGGACCACTTGCCTTCCAAGACCAGCTTGAAAAAGTTGAATCATATGTGAATATCGGCCGTGAGGAAGGTGCGACCGTGGTAACCGGTGGTACCAGACCGGATACTGAATTGCCTGGCTATTTCTTCAGCCCGACTGTGCTGACTGATGTCAACAACGACATGAAAGTTGTGCGTGAAGAGATCTTCGGGCCAGTTGCGGCAATCATGCCTTTTGATACAGAGGAAGAAGTACTCGCACTCGCTAATGACACAGAGTATGGCCTGGCGGCGGGAGTTTGGACGCAGAATCTTGCCAGAGCTCACCGGATGGCGAAGAAGCTGGAAGCAGGGACCATTTGGGTAAATACCTATAGAGCAATGTCGCCCATGTCTCCACGGCAGGGATTTAAGTCTTCCGGCGTTGGTATCGAACATGGCATCGAGTCTATGTATGAGTACACCCGGCTTAAGAGCATCTGGATTAATACCGATGAAGATGCGGTGGCCGATCCGTTTGTAATGCGTAGCTAAGAAAGAAATAACTCATGCCACTTTTTGATATCTCAATCGCCAAGGGCCGTACCCGAGAAGAGCTAAGAAACCTCATCAGCGCTGTCCACCGAGCAGCGGAAGAGACGGTAAATGCTACGCCGGAAAATACCACCGTCATCATTCGTGAAGTTGAGCCTGAAAACTGGTCTAAAGCCAATCAGACTATTGCAGAACGTAACCAGGCAAAGAGTTAAGGAGTAGTCATGGATTTCTCACTATTTATACACATGGAACGGTGGGATGATGAAATCACTCACCAACAAGCTTGGGAGAACTTAGTCGAACTCACCCTCATGGCTGAAGCTGGGGGATTTCGAACCGTTTGGATTGGTGAGCACCACTCAATGGAGTACACAATTTCTCCCAATCCGATGAGTCAGTTGGCCTATTTGGCGGGGAAAACTGAAAAAATTCGGCTTGGTGCTGGAACCATTATCGCTCCGTTCTGGAATCCTCTACGTGCAGCGGGAGAAGGTCCACTATTAGACGTCATTTCTGGTGGACGAGCGGAGATGGGAGTCGCACGAGGTGCCTACCAGTTTGAGTTTGACCGGATGGCGGATGGTCTGCCTGCCACAGATGGCGGACAGCATTTGAGGGAACTCGTGCCGGCCATGAAGAAGCTGTGGGAAGGCGACTATGCTCACGAGGGGAAGATCTGGAAATTCCCAGTTTCTACGAGTGTGCCGAAGCCAGTTCAAACACCTGGACCACCTGTATGGGTGGCTGCACGTGACATCAATTCTCATGAATTTGCTGTTGAGAATGGTTGCAATGTAATGGTGACACCGTTGATGAAAGATGACGACGAAGTCGTCGATCTATTGAGTAAGTTCAATTCGGCGGTTGACAAGTTTAAACCTGCTGACAAACCAAAAATCATGGTGCTGCGCCACACTTTCGTCCATGATGAAAATGCCCCTGACCATTGGAAGGTTGGAGCTGCTGGTGTCAACAAGTTCTATCGCACTTTTGACGCATGGTTCGGAAACAAGACCGATCCAGTCAACGGATTCCTAGAACCGAGCCCGGAATCAAAATTCGCTGACAGGCCGGAATTTTCGCTCGACTCGTTGCGCCGGAGTGCCATGATTGGAACTCCAAGCGAAGTCATCGAACGAGTGCGACAGTACAAGGAATGGGGAGTCGATGAATATAGCTTCTGGTGCGACAACAGCCTGTCTCATGAGGAAAAGAAGCAGTCACTAAAGCTGTTTATCGATGAGGTCGTCCCTGCCATCAACAAATAGAAATTCAAAGGCTAAGTGTGCCGCTCGAAGATATTTCTTCGGGTGGCACACTGTCTGTAACAGGGCGAAGAACCTGTTTCCATTGGAAATGCTATGGGTGGTTCTTATTTGGAACTAATCCCTCTGCGGTAAGAACCCACGATGTGGGTGTCTACCATCCCAATTGCTTCCATCATGGCGAAAATCAGGGTCGGTCCCACGAAGGTGAAACCGCGCTTCTTTAGCTCCTTGGCCAAAGCGATGGACTCCGCTGACTGGCTAGGCACTTCGGCGGCCGTGCGCGGTGCGAATTCCTGCTCGGGCCGGTAACTCCAGATCAACTCAGCCAGACCCGCATTGTCTCTAAGCTTGATGGTCGCAGCTGCGTTCTGCACCACCGCATTAATCTTGCGCCGGTTCCGAATCATGGTTGGATCCGCCAAGAGAGCTTCTATTTCATCTTCATCCATGCCGACGACCTTGTCCGGCACGAAGTTGTGAAACGCGGTCCGAAGTCTGTCCCGCCGACGCAAAACCGTCAGCCACGACAGGCCAGCTTGAAATCCTTCAAGACTGAGTCGTTCAAACAACCCTTGTTCGTCCCTGACGGGCACGCCCCATTCCTGATCGTAGTAATCCAGCAGGAGCGGGTCCGCAAGAGCCCAAGCCGAGCGGAGTTTCCCATCCGGTCCTGGCTGCAAGTCTGGGGGGTTCGAAGCTCGAGTTTCCATGTGTCGATCATAGAGACGTTCGGACACCTGCAAAATAGCCGAGGTAAGCGGCAGGCTGATCTGGGGTGCAACGGTTGCCTGTGGAGGAAGTGGCTCGGGCAGCTTCAGTGTCTTAGTGTGGAAGCCATGGGATCTAAGTCACAACGTGAACGCATGGAAGCTGGCGAGCTGTACAACGCCAACGATCCCGAGTTGCACCGCCTGACGGAGAATGCTCGGCTGATCTGTGGCGAATTCAACGAACACTACGCAGAGAACAGTATGGCCGCCCAAACCATTGTTGGCGAGCTCTTGGGTGGTTTTGGTGCCGACTCACATATCCGCGCCCCACTGTGTGTGGACTACGGTATCAACATCTTTGTGGGGGAGCGGACCTTCATCAACTTCAACTTGACCGCTTTGGATGTTGCCCGGATAGAGATTGGAAATGACTGCCAAATCGGGCCCAACGTCCAGTTGCTGACACCAACCCACCCGCTGGACCCGCAGCTGCGTTTGCAGAAGTTGGAGGCCGGCGAACCGATTGTGCTGGAAGACAATGTGTGGCTTGGCGGTGGGGTGATCGTCTGCCCAGGAGTGCGGATCGGTGAAAACTCGGTGATCGGCGCCGGTGCGGTGGTCCTGCATGACGTCCCACCAAACTCAGTGGCGGTCGGCAACCCGGCACGGGTGATCAAACGAACCGATGGGACCGTGCCGGAAGAGCTGGACTAGAACCGCTTACAGGTAGAGGCCGGTGACGATGTCAGCGGAGTCAGGTTCCGCGACGGCGTGGATGTCTCGTTCGCGCAGCAGAATGTAGCTTTGAGCGGAAATTTCGACTTCGTGACGGTCTTCGGGGTCGAAAAGAACCTTGTCGCCGTTGCTGACCTGTCGAACGTTCGGGCCGGTCGCGACCACATCTGCCCATGCAAGCCGCTTGCCCATCTGCGCGGTGGCGGGGATGACAATGCCGGAGGCGGAACGGCGTTCAGCGGCCTCATCATCGAGCTTGACCAAGATACGGTCATGCAGCATTTTCACCGGTAATGACTGTTCAATCTCATCCACGAGAACTAAGTGTAGCTGGCATGAAGACGGTAAGCTGGATATCAGGAACCTGAACCCGAAAGCGGAGAACATCTTCCTCATGGCAAAAAACCCAGTTTTTAACTCTAAAAACTTCAAATCACAACTCCAAACACAGCCACCTGCAGGCTACGGCACCACTCAACAGGGCTACGGCCAGCCGATGTCACCAGAGCAATTGCAGGACATGTACAACGCTCCGGCAGCCACTGCGGCCCAAACCGGTCGCGTTACCTACAGCGATGTCATTAACAAGACCCTGATCTCGCTGGCCCTCGTGCTGGCGGGTGCAGTGCTGGGTTGGAACGTTACCGGCCTGCTGCTGATCGGCATCGTCGCCGGCGTGGTCTTGGGTCTGGTCAACTCCTTTAAGAAGAAGCCATCCCCGCCACTGATCTTGGCCTACTCCTTCTCCCAAGGTGTGGTTCTGGGTGCCATCTCCGGCATCCTGGAGTACTACTACCCAGGTATCGCCATTCAGGCAGTGGTGGCCACGCTGTCCGTCTTCGCAGGTGTGTTGGCGCTGTTCAAGTCCGGCAAGATTCGGACCTCGCCAAAGCTGACGAAGATCTTCTACGCAGCCATGCTGGGTTACCTGCTCTTCTCCTTGGTGAACTTCGGTCTGGTGCTGTTCGGTGCCACCGATTCGATGTTCGGTTTGCGCTCTGGCTGGTTGGGTCTAGCGATCGGTCTGTTCGCTGTGGCGCTGGCTTCCTACTCGCTTGTGATGGACTTTGAAGACATCGCCCGCGCGGTGAACACGGGTGCTCCGAAGATCGTCGCATGGATCGGCGCTTTCGGCCTGACCGTTACCTTGGTCTGGTTGTACATCGAGATCATCCGGATCATCGCCATCCTGCGTGGCAGTGACTAACTAGATTCCCATGATGGATTCGTAAAGTGACCTAACGGTCGGAGAGGGCAGGGGAGACTCTGCCCTCTTCTTATTTTGTAGCGGAAAGTGATACAGAAACGTGCGAAATCTTTTCTCACCGGGAGCCCGTCAACCCAACCCGGACCGGCGTCCGCTGGCGCAGCGAACCGATGACCAAGCCTTCAAAGAGGTTCCTTACGGTCTACGCGTCGCCTCCGAATGGGGTCTTCGGTTCATCATCGTTGTGGTGGCTACAGGTGTGCTGCTGTGGCTCATGAGCTTCCTGACGCTGCTGATCATTCCGCTGATGGCAGCCGCGTTGCTGGCCACGCTGCTCTCCCCGCTACATCACCGGATGCGTTCGTGGGGCGTGCCCAATGGGTTGTCCGTCCTGATCACTATTTTGGCCTTCCTCGGGTTCCTAGCCGGCTCCATTGCCATGGTGGGCCAGCAGCTGGTGACTGGTTTCGCTGAGATGTGGGGGCAGGTCGTCGACGGCTGGAACAAGATCATGATCTGGTTGGCCGATGGCCCATTGCATGTCTCATCTGCCCAGATCGAAAACGCTATTAGCGACTTTTTCGAAGTCATCCAATCCAACTCCAACACCATCATTTCCGGTGCCATGAGCTTTGGCTCCACCGCCGGAAACTTTGCCGCCGGAAGCATCTTGGCGCTTTTCGCACTGGTGTTCTTCCTCCTGGACGGCAAGGGCATCTGGCGGTTCCTGCTGAACTTCACGCCCCGCCGCGACCGACAAGCCATTGAGGGCGCTGGCTACGCGGGATGGGATTCGCTGGGCTCATACGTGCGCGTGCAGGTCTTCGTGGCTGCCGTGGACGCCGTGGGTATCGGTTTGGGTGCGCTGTTGCTTGGCGTTCCGTTTGCCTTGCCGCTGGGCGTGTTGGTCTTCCTAGGTTCCTTCATTCCGATCGTCGGTGCAGTGCTGACCGGCGCGATCGCAGTACTGCTGGCACTGATCGCCAACGGATGGCTCAATGCCTTGATCATGCTGGGTGTCGTCTTGCTTGTGCAGCAGGTTGAATCCAACATTCTGCAGCCACTGGTCATGGGTAAAGCCGTCCAATTGCACCCACTGGCAGTTGTGCTGGCCGTGACCGGCGGAACCACGCTAGCCGGTATCGTCGGTGCGGTCTTCGCAGTGCCACTGCTGGCCTTGGTCAATCGGATGGTCCAGTACTTAGCCAAACGGGAATGGATCTCTGATCCCCGAATACAACCGGCGACACAGATCCCGTCCGTCAGACCCTAACTGGCGAGGCCTTTTTCAGGCGCATGGTCGCTGGTGCCGGAGTAACGGCGGCGCATCGAGAACGGAAGCGACGTAAACTAGATCAAGACCCCACGTAGAAGGCTGACCACATCGATGAGTACCGACCAAACCATGTCCACAACCGCCCTGACCTCTAAGGTGACCCTGGCTGATATTGAATCCGCGGCCAAACTCTTAGACGGCGTGATTGTGAAGACCCCGGTCGATCACTCGCGGGCACTCGGTCGCCTAACCGGTTCCTCGGTGTATCTGAAATGCGAGAACCTGCAGCGTGCCGGGTCCTTCAAGGTGCGCGGCGCTTACGTTCGGATGGCGCGCCTCTCGGATGAAGAGAAGGCCTGCGGTGTGGTCGCCGCATCTGCTGGCAACCACGCCCAAGGCGTTGCCCTTGCCGCCTCCAAACTCGGTATTAAGGCCCGCATCTACATGCCATTGGGCGTCGCGTTGCCGAAGCTGGCCGCCACCAAAGACCACGGTGCGGAAGTTGTGCTCCACGGCGAAAACGTGGATGAGGCGTTGGCCGAAGCGCAACGCTATGCAGAAGAATCTGGCGCGATCTTCATTCACCCCTTCGACAACCCCGATGTGATCGCCGGTCAAGGCACGATTGGGCTCGAAATTCTTGAGCAACTTCCTGAAGTCGACACCATCGTCATGGGTGTCGGGGGCGGCGGATTGCTGTCCGGTGTTGCCACCGCGGTCAAGGCCAGAGCCAAACAAATGGGCCGGGACATCAAGGTCATCGGTGTGCAGGCAGAAAACGCCGCAGCATACCCGCCCTCGCTCGCCGCAGATGCCGTGGTGCCGCTGGATCGAGTCTCCACCATCGCGGACGGCATTGCCGTGGGAAAACCAGGGGCATTGCCCTTCAAGATCATCCGAGAGCTGGTTGATGAAGTCGTCACGGTTTCTGAAGACGGCCTAGCCCAAGCCCTGATCTTCTTGCTCGAACGCTCCAAAATGGTCGTCGAGCCCGCCGGTGCCTCCGGCGTGGCCGCCTTGTTGGAGAACAAACTCAAAGAAATCGGTATCGAGTCCAAGAACACCGTCGTGGTGCTCTCCGGCGGTAACATCGACCCGATGCTGATGCTCAAAGTCATTCAGCGTGGTCTCTCCGCCGCCAGTAGGTTCCTCACCGTGAAGATCATGCTGCATGACCGCGCCGGTGAGCTGGCGACCATCTCCCGTATCATCGCCGAAGCCGACGCGAACGTCACCGGTGTGGATCACACCCGCATTGGCGGTTCGCTGTCCATGGGGGACGTGTCCATCACGATCGACATGGAGACTAAGGGCGAAGAGCATTCCGAAGAAGTACTCAACGCGCTGCGCTCCGCCGGTTATCAGCCGATTACGGTCAACTAGCCATGAAACTCAGTGCCTTCGCCGACGTTTGCCTCAGAGTCATGATGTTCACGGGCGCTGAGAACCGGGAGTCGGGCGCTCAGGCACTGACCACCACGCAAGAGCTGGCCGATGCTATCCAAGTCCCTTACAACCACGTGGCCAAAGCGGTGCTGCAGTTGCGCAAACTCGGGGTGCTGGAAGTAACTCGCGGACGCAGCGGGGGAACACGGATCTCCCCGGACGGGATGGACACCTCGGTGGGTGCGATCCTGAGACAACTGGACACTCGGGAGGACGTGGTCGACTGCGAGACCACGAATCACACCTGCCCGCTGGCTTCACGCTGCCGGTTACGCCGGGCCCTGCGGGACGCGCGGGAAGCGTTCTATGCGACGCTCGATCCGCTGACCGTGGCAGACCTTGTCGATGAGAGCCGCACATTCGTGCCGATGCCCACCATCCCCGAACAGAAATAGGGCCCAGTCTACACAGGGCTTTTCGCGCATAAAAAAGGTCTTCGTCGGTTTCTTCTGTGAAACCAACGAAGACCTTTTCTAGACGGGGAAGTCTTAGCCCTTGAAAGGCGTGACTTTGACGATCTCCACGGCGATATCTTTACCGTTTGGAGCCTCGTAGCTGAGCTTGTCACCCTCTTTGTGACCCTGAATCGCGGAACCGATTGGGGACTTCTCCGAATAAACGGTCAGATCCGAATCGCCGGCGATCTCGCGATTGCCAAACAGGAAGGTCATTTCCTTGTTCGCAACCTTGGCGGTCACAACCATGCCCGGCTCGACCACGCCATCATCCTTCGGGGCATGCCCGACAGTGGCGGTTTCGAGCAGCTGGGTGAGCTCGCGAATACGTGCTTCAATCTTGCCCTGCTCATCCTTGGCTGCATGGTAGCCACCATTTTCTTTGAGGTCGCCCTCTTCACGGGCAGCCTCGATACGAGCAACAACTTCTGTGCGGGCCGGTCCACTCAGGTGCTCCAGTTCCGCGCTGAGGCGGTCGTAGGCTTCCTGAGTGAGCCAAGCGCCAGTGTGTTCCGATGTGGGTGACACGTGTACTCCTACAAAATAAAGGCCCCGCCGGAAGGTGCGAAACGAAGAGGCTCGCTTCCCGTCGGGGCAATGCCTTATTCGAACAATGCTACGGGTTTGATGATTCGCTTCACAAGTAAGCAGGGCTTGCTGAGTCGAACATGACTCGAAAAAAGCTCCGGAAAGGCCGTCCTAGCTGGTCGGGACGACCCAGCAGGAGTCGACAACGCCGGTGACTCCTTCTGAATCAGTCCGAAGCTCCATGACGTAATACCGATCCGCCGAGGTGGAGCGGCCGACTTCTGTCGCCCCAGTCACCGTTGACTGCGGAGAATCAGCCGTGTCTTTGGCCGTATCGGGGCCAATTGTGACGGTCTTCTGACCGACCACCGCATAAACCTCGTTCAAGACCTGGACGGCGCATTGGACGGTATCTGCTGGCTTTTTGGAAACCTGGAACTCAACTTTGGCTTCGGTCGGCGAAACAATCTGATAGCCAACTTCTTTGTAGGTGTACGGCTTCAAAAAACCAGCGAACGTGAACCACACGGAGACGGCGACGAGAACACCCAGCACGCCAGCAATCAGCCAGTTGCGCTGCTTCTTGGAGAGCTTAGAGAGCTTACCTTCTAGCGTCTTTGCTTTGCCGTAGCGGTCCGTAGGCTGGGGATCAGATTGTGGAGACATCGGTTTCTATTCTAGCCGGGCACGGGAATTTCTGCTTACCGGCACAAAGTTGAGATAATAGCAGGGCGCGTGTGCACCGCCATTACTTTTCTAGGGAGGATGAGAGCTCTGAGTCAGCTCCGTGAGGACTACACCGGGTACCGGTTGTTAGCGATTCATGCCCACCCTGACGATGAGTCGTCTAAGGGTGCAGCCATGATGGCTGATTACGCCGACCGGGGTGCCGACGTCATGGTCCTGAGCTGCACCGGCGGCGAACGTGGAGATGTGCTCAACGCTGAAGCCGCCTCCAACCCGAGAACCGAATGGGACTTGACCGGGGTGCGCTGGCAAGAAATGGCCGAAGCCACCGAGATCCTGGGTATTCACCACCGTTGGCTGGGCTTCGTAGACTCCGGTCTACCGGAAGGAGATCCCCTGCCGGCGCTACCGGCAGGCTCGTTCGCCACACTGCCTCTAGAGCAGGTCGCGGCACCGATTGTGAAACTCGTCCGGGATTTCAAACCCCACGTCATCATTTCCTACGACGAAATCGGCGGCTACCCGCACCCCGACCACATCCAAAGCCACAAGGTCTCGGTAGAAGCATTCACCAAGGCGGGGGACCCGAACGCTTACCCGGATGCCGGCGAGCCGTGGGAGCCGCTGAAGCTCTACTACGATCGGGCCTTCAACCCGGACAAATTCCTCACCCTCCACGAATACCTGCTCGAAAGCACAGGAGAATCTCCGTACACTTCGCGTATAGCCCGGTATGAGGAAGGCATCCGCACCAAAGCCGACTGGATGACCCATCACAAGGTCACCACACAGGTGAATTCGGCGCATCTGCTGGACCGTCGCGACGCTGCGCTGCGAGCCCACCGGACCCAAGTAGAACCTTACGGTTTCTTCTTCATGGTCAATAACGACATTCTGACCGAAAAATGGCCGTGGGAAGACTACGTCCTGATCGACTCTAAGGTCGACACCGAACTCCCCGAGACCTGTTTATTCGCCGGAATCACCCCGGCAGCGACCCTCTAAAATCAAGAAAGATTCACTCCGTGATTTTCACTCAATTCACCACCGACCTGCTGGTAGCCCTGTTCTTGGGCACCCGAGAATCCGAAATCGGACCGGGCATTGCAGGTTTCGTAGCAACCTTCGTCATGGTCGCCGCGACCATCTTCTTAATCCGTGACATGGCCAAACGCATTCGCCGTGTCCGCCACCGCGCCATGCTGGAACACGGCATCGAAGAGAACGCCTTCCCAGAAATGACCGTCGAAGAACAGCGCGCTAAGGCCGTCCACCCGGAAGAGAAACCAGAGAGCTAAATGAATCGTCTGAAGGAATCCGCGTCCGCCTACCTAAAACAACACGCCCAGGACCCTGTCCACTGGCAACAATGGGGCGCTGAAGCCTTCGACCAAGCTCGAGCCGAAAACAAGCCGGTCTTCATCTCGATCGGCTACGCCGCGTGCCATTGGTGTCACGTGATGGCTCGCGAATCCTTCCGAGATCTGGATGTGGCCCAGATCCTGAACGAACACTTTGTGTCCATCAAAGTTGACAGGGAAGAACACCCGCAGGTGGACGAACGATACATGTCCGCCACCCAACTCATGACGGGCCAAGGCGGGTGGCCGATGACCGTCTTCGCGCTGCCTGACGGGCAAGTGTTTTACGCCGGGACGTACTTCCCGCCCGAACCACGCAACAACCAACCCTCCTTCTCCCAGCTGCTCGCATCCATCATTCACGTGTGGGACAACCGTCGAGAACAGCTGGAAGAATCAGCCGCGAAAATCACGGCGGCCCTCAAAGAAGAGAACCAACTCAACCAGAACATCCTGACCGCAGAGCTGCCAGGACCCAACGTTGAAGAGCTTTTCGGCGAGAACTTGGGCTGGCAACAGCTGGCCCAGATCGTCCCGACACTGGCCAAGGGTGAAGAAAAAGAACACGGCGGCTTCGGTTCCGCCAACGGACCCAAGTTCCCACCCCACCCGGCGTTGAACTTTCTCAACACCTACACTGCTGCAGAGTTCGGCATTGACGAAGACGGCGACCAGACCCTAGCGCAGGCCTTCAGCGACGCCCGCAGCATCGCTAGCGGACTACAGCAACGCCTGCTTGATGCAATGGGCTCTGGCGCACTCTTTGACCACGGCAACGGTGGGTTCTTCCGCTACACCGTCGACGGAGCATGGCAGCTACCGCACTTCGAAAAGATGCTCTTCGACAACGCCTACCTCCTGCAGGCCTATGCCGAAGCTGCGCTTCGGTCCGATAACCACTTTTGGACGTGGATTACCCGCACCACGGCCGCCTGGTTGATCAAAGACCTCCAGCTAGCCCACGGCGGTTTCGCCTCCTCACTGGAAGCAGACTCCGAGGTAGCCGGCTACAAAGTCGAAGGCGGCTACTACATTTACAGCGACGAACAGCTGGCAGAAGCTATCGCTGCGCTGAACCTACCGGCTGAGCTCTTTGAAGTCCGTGCCGGTGTGCCCGTGCCGGAAGCAGCCAATTTCGCCAGCGAGCTGACTGGTGCCAAAACCCTTGCGCTGAAGTCGATCCCCGACCAGAATCAACTGACCCAGTGGGCCCAGTTGATGAAGCATCTGGCGGCAGAACGCGAAGATGACCCCACCTTCTTGCTGCCTGACCGCGATGAGAAAATCGTCGCAGCTTGGAACGGGCAAGCCATCATTGCCCTGACCCAGGCGCACCTCTTGGCCCCTGAAGATAGTTTCCTCCAGGCCGCAGCGGCGGCCGGAGACTACCTCTGGAACTCCCATGTGCTCGAAGACCGGCTGGCACGCACCAGCTTCGACGGCAGCGCCTCCGACGTTGAAGGGATCCTGGCAGATTACACCCAAACCATCCGAGCCTTCGCCGCCTTGTACCGCAGCACGGGAGACAACCAGTGGTTCAGTCGCGCCAGCAAGGTCGAAGAGCTGCTGAATGCTCGTCTGGTTGATGACTCCGTCATTCGTGAAGTCGCCTCCGGGGATGTGCAGGTCAAGCACCTTGGCGCCCTGATCGAAGGTGAATACTGGGCGAGCCCTCTAGATGACACCGAGCCATCCGGTGCCTCCAGATACGTGCTGGCACGCCATGAAATGAACGTGTTGCGCGGTGACAGTAGCGCCGAGGATGAGCACACCACTCGACTAATTTCGTTCGGTCTGACGTCCGGCACCCAAGTTCCCACCCACCTTGGCGGGATGCTGGAAGCAGCCGTGCACAAACTCAGGGCTCCGAAGACCCTGCTGATCCGTGACGTGGACGCCGCTGAACAGATTGCTGCTCAGCGCTGGGCCTGCACACACGGGTACGTGCCCATTGTTGTGACGGAGGCCGACCAAGCGGCGCCAGTTGCTCAACAAGCCGCTGCGGTTGAAGCCGGACCGCTGCTACTGCGGTGTACCGGCATGATGTGTTTAGCTCCGGTCAGCTCAGTATCGGAGCTAAACTGAGTCGTCTTAAGGCCTTAGGCCAGCACGGCGAAGAACACGGCCACGAGGTGGCAAATAAATCCGACGACCGTCAGCGCGTGGAAAAGTTCGTGAAAGCCGAACCAGGTCGGTGAAATGTTTGGCCGTTTCAGCGCGTAGAACACCGCACCGGCAATATAGGCTGCGCCGCCGGCACAGATCAGAATGGCGGCCGGCAAGTTCGCGGCAAAGAAGGACGGCAGGAACAGTGTCGCGGCCAGTCCCAGCACCACGTAGATCGGGGTGTAAAGCATCCGTGGCGCGTTGAGCCAGAAGATCCTGAAGAACGTGGCCATGAAAGCGCCCGCCCAGACCAAGGACAGCAACAGGATCGCTTCCGGCTGGGGCAGCAGCAACCAAGAGATCGGGGTATAGGTACCCGCGATCAGGAACAGAATGTTGGTGTGGTCTATGCGGCGCAAAATGGCGCCTGTCCGAGGTGACCAACTGCCGAGGTGATACACGGCAGAAACCGTGAAAAGTTGCAGTGCCGAGGCCATAAAGACAAGCGTCGTCAGCCGCGCCGCCAACGACGGTGCCAAGACTAAGAGAACGATGGCCACAATCAGCACCAACGGGGCCGTCACGAGATGGATCCAGCCACGTAAACGAGGCTTGACCTGTTGGAGGAGATCTTGTGCGGCGACAGCAGTGTTCATTACTCAAGAGTAGGGCACGAAGCTGTGCGTTCGCCGGGTGCGGCCGAATATGACGGGCCTGAAGGTGTGGTGCGCATCGCACCGGAAGGATGCTGAACGCTCGGGTGGGTCAAGTAAACTATCTTCAAATCACCCACAGGAGGGCCACTTGATCGCTAAAGCACTTTACCCGCTGTATGAGCGGCGGTTGTTGCGTAGCTTGGATCAAGATCAATTTCCCGGACACATCGGTGTCGTTGTCGATGGCAACCGTCGCTGGGCGAAGGCAACGGGGGAGACCACAGCATTTGGGCATCAAGCTGGCGCGGCCAAAATCATTGAATTTTTGGGCTGGTGCCACGAACTCGGTATTCACACCGTGACCCTGTACATGCTCTCGACGGACAATCTGAAGCGCCCAGCGCAAGAGCTGCAGCAGTTGATCAACATCATCTCCGACACGGTCGCCAAGATCGGAGCGGGGCTTCCGGACGGCACCCAGGTGCAATTGCAATGTGTCGGACAACTCCAACTGCTACCGGCGCAGCTGCGGGAACGGCTGACCGAGATCAGCGATCAGACCGCCAGCAATGAGGGTATTCACGTCAACGTAGCCATTGGTTACGGCGGCCGCCAAGAAATCGTTGATGCCGTCCGCGACTTACTGCTGGCGGAAGAGGCTGCCGGGCGGGCCTGCAAGGACATTGCCGAAGATCTGAGCGCCGCTAAGATTTCTCAGTACCTCTATACCCGCGGGCAGCCAGATCCAGATCTTGTCATTCGTACTTCCGGGGAGCAGCGGCTCTCTGGTTTCCTCCTTTGGCAGGCTGCGTACTCCGAACTGTACTTCTGTGAGGCGCTCTGGCCTGATTTCCGCAAGACGGATTTTTTGCGGGCTTTGCGCGACTATACGAAACGTCAGCGTCGCTTCGGCATTTAGAACTACACATTTGTAATTTTCCTCACAGTTTTTAGCCTCCGTTAGCGTTTTGTTTACCGGCTACAGACCTTCGTGCTCCTAGGCTGAAAGTGAAGCCACCGGCTTTGGTGGCTCCACCCAAAACGAGGAGACCCCATGAGTACGTCCGCACCAGAATACGCACAGGCGGGTAGCAGCACGGACCGATTGGCTACTTCGGTCAAGAGTTACGTGTTGGACACTTCTGTCTTGTTGGCGGACCCGAAAGCCCTATTCCGCTTCGCAGAGCATCAAGTGATCATCCCGATCGTCGTGATTAGCGAGTTGGAGAAAAAGCGTCATGATCCCGAGCTCGGCTACTTTGCCCGACAAGCGCTGCGCTTGCTCGATGAGCTCCGCTCCGAACATGGCGACCTGTCCCGGCCCATCCCGTTAGAAAAGAGCTCAGCGGGACAGGGCACCTTGATGGTGGAACTGAACCACATCAGCCTTGATGTGTTGCCGCTAGGATTCCGCAGTCAAGATAACGACACCCGCATCTTGGCGGTGTCACATAATCTTGCCCAAGAAGGCAAGGACATTGTGCTGGTCACTAAGGACGTCCCGCTGCGTGTGAAAGCGGCAGCTCTGGGACTCGCCGCGGAGGCTTACCGACATGAACTAGTGCCAGATACCGGCTACACCGGGTGCACCAAGATCATGGTTTCTGACGAGGCCAAGGACGAGCTGTACCGGAACGGTGGCATGGACGCCACCGAGCTGCGTAGCGGTAACCGGCCACTGATCGTCAATGAAGGCGTTGTGGTGCACTCACCATCTGGTGGAAGCGCGCTGGCTCGTTGCGTGAACGGAGTTTCGGGGAAGGAACTCCGTTTGGTGCGCGAACAGGATGTCTTCGGTGTGCAGGGCCGGTCAGCGGAACAACGCCTCGCCATTGACTTGCTCTTGGACGACTCAGTCGGGATCGTCTCTCTCGGCGGCCGGGCCGGAACCGGTAAGTCTGCGCTCGCGCTCTGTGCCGGTCTGGAAGCCGTCATGGAGCGTCGCCTCCACCGTAAGATCACTGTGTTCCGTCCGCTCTACGCCGTGGGCGGCCAAGAGCTCGGGTACCTGCCAGGTACTGAAGAGGAGAAAATGAACCCGTGGGGTCAGGCTGTGTACGACACACTGGGAGCCCTAGTCAGCGAGAACGTGCTTGACGAGGTTACCGATCGTGGACTCCTAGAGGTCTTGCCGCTGACGCATATTCGCGGCCGCAGCCTGCACGACTCCTACGTGATCGTTGACGAGGCCCAGTCGCTGGAAAAGAACGTCCTGCTGACGGTGTTGTCCCGCATCGGACAGAACTCCAAGGTAGTCCTGACCCACGACGTGGCCCAACGCGACAACCTGCGTGTCGGTCGCCACGACGGCATCACCGCTGTGGTCGAGACCCTCAAGGGGCAGGGGCTGTTCGGGCATATGACGTTGCAGCGTTCCGAACGCAGCGCGATCGCCGCACTGGTCACTGAACTACTCGATGAGTTCTAGCCTGCCGCTGAGCTAGAACAACAAAGTGGGGCCCGGAAGAATTCTTCCGGGCCCCTCTCTTGCTGGGTGTCAACTAGTGTGCAGTGATTACTTCTGCAGGTCCTCGATGACCTTGTTGAAGGTCTCGGATGGGCGCATGACTGCTTCAGCCTTGTCGTTGTCTGGGGCGTAGTAGCCACCGATTTCGACGGCCTTGCCCTGAGCGTCCAACAGATCCTTCACGATCGTGTCTTCATTCTCGGCTAGGGCTGCGGCCACATCCTTGAAGGCTGCTGCCAGTTCAGAGTCCTGATCCTGCTTGGCGAGTTCCTCAGCCCAGTAACGAGCCAAGAAGTAGTGCGAGCCGCGGTTGTCCAGTTCACCGGTCTTACGGGATGGGGACTTGCCCTCATTCAGCAGGGTTTCGGTGGCTTGATCCAAGGCATCGGCCAAGACGGCGGCCTTAGCGTTGTCCTCGCTGCGGGACAGGTGGCGGAAGGACTCGGCCAGCGCCAAGAACTCACCGAGGGAGTCCCAACGCAGGTGGTTCTCGTTCACCAGCTGTTCCACGTGCTTCGGAGCGGAGCCACCGGCGCCGGTCTCGAACAGGCCACCACCGGCCATCAGTGGAACCACTGAGAGCATCTTGGCGGAGGTACCCAGTTCCAGAATTGGGAACAGGTCGGTCAGGTAGTCACGCAGAACGTTACCGGTGACGGAAATGGTGTCCTCACCCTTACGGATGCGGTCGATCGAGAACTGGGTAGCTTCCACCGGGGCCAAGACGCGGATGTCCAAGCCTTCGGTGTCGTGTTCAGGTAGGTACTTGTTGACCTTTTCGATCAGCGCGGCGTCGTGGGCGCGATTCTCATCCAACCAGAACACAGCCGGGGTGTCAGAGACACGGGCACGGGTGACAGCCAGTTTGACCCAGTCGCGGATTGGGGCGTCCTTGGTTTGGCAAGCACGCCAGATGTCGCCAGCCTCAACGTCGTGCTCGAGCAGAAC
Source organism: Micrococcoides hystricis (assembly GCF_042434215.1). Taxonomy (NCBI): domain Bacteria; kingdom Bacillati; phylum Actinomycetota; class Actinomycetes; order Micrococcales; family Micrococcaceae; genus Micrococcoides; species Micrococcoides hystricis. Next base: position 22,619 of record NZ_JBHLUB010000028.1, read on the forward strand.
ATCGCCAGCGGAGTTCAGAACCTGGACCTTGCCGTCGGCAGGAACCTTGAAGGTTTTGTCGTGGGAGCCATACTCTTCAGCCTTCTGAGCCATCAGACCCACGTTCGGCACGGTACCCATGGTGGTTGGGTCGTAAGCACCGTTGGCGCGGCAGTCGTCAACCACGGTCTGGTAAACGCGGGCGTAGGAGGAGTCTGGCAGCACTGCCAGGGTGTCATCCTCTTCACCGTTGGCATCCCACATGTGACCGGAGGTGCGGATCATGGCTGGCATGGAAGCATCCACGATCACATCCGATGGCACGTGCAGGTTGGTGATGCCTTTATCCGAGTTCACCATGGCAAGGCGTGGGCCTTCCTCAATGGCCTTGTCGATGAGCTTCTTGGCGCCTTCGGCAACATCAGCTGGGAGCTTGTCCAGTCCGTTGAGGATGGCAGCCAGGCCGTTGTCTGGGTTCAGGCCGGCCTCGGCGAGCTCCTTGCCGTAAGTCTCGAACAGTTCGGAAAAGAATGCGCGAACGACGTGACCGAAAATGATGGGGTCAGAGACCTTCATCATGGTGGCCTTCAGGTGCACGGAGAACAGGACGTTCTCGTTCTTGGCCCGGGTGATCTGGTTCTGCAGGAACTCATCCAGTGCCTTGGCGGACATGAAGGTCGCGTCAACCACTTCGCCGGCCAGAACAGGGGTGGATTCCTTCAGCACAGTTACGGTGCCGTCGGCACCTACGTGCTGGATCTTCAGGTCATCGTCCTGTTCCAGAACAACGGTCTTCTCGTTGGAGAAGAAGTCGTTTTGGCCCATGGTGGCGACGTTGGTCTTGGAGTCTTTGGACCAGGCGCCCATGGAGTGTGGGTGCTTCTTGGCGAAGTTCTTCACGGCCTGCGGGGCGCGGCGATCGGAGTTGCCTTCACGCAGCACTGGGTTCACGGCGGAGCCTAGAACCTTGCCGTACAGGTCGCGGATTTTCTGTTCTTCATCATTGGCTGGCTCGTCCGGGAAGTCTGGGAGCTTGTAGCCTTCTTCCTGCAGCTCCGCGATAGCGGCTTTCAGCTGTGGGATGGAAGCCGAGATGTTCGGCAGCTTGATGATGTTGGCTTCTGGGGTTTTGGCCAGTTCGCCCAGCTCAGTCAGGGCGTCAACGGCCTGCTGCTCTGCTGGCAGGTATTCGGAGAATACGGCGATAATACGACCGGCCAGTGAAATGTCCCGGGTTTCTACGTCAACGTTGGCGTTAGAAGCGAAAGCTTTGACGATCGGCAGGAAAGAGTAGGTTGCCAATAGAGGGGCTTCATCGGTCCGGGTGTAAAAGATTTTGGCCATAAGATATGACATCTCCAAGACTGGTGGTAAATGGTCAGGGTCGAGCCCGGTGAGGCTGCACTTTCATTCTAGCGCCGCAGCCGGAAAGGGCAGACTTTACGACAGCCCTTGTCCACACTTAGCGGAAGTGAGCGCCAAAAGGTGAAGCATCTCACCTAATCTGGGGACATGTTCGTTGTTCTTGCATGGGTTCTGTTCGTCGGCGCCTCCGGCTGGCTGATCGTGCACGACATCGAAGAGCACAAGCTGCCCAACCGCATCATCTATCCGTGGTTTCTTGCAACGGTGGCCGTCCTTGTGCTCGCGGCCTTGAGCTCAGCCGGATGGGCGAACTTCGGTAACGCGCTCCTGGGAGCATTGGCACACCTGCTGATCTATCTGGTGCTGCGACTGATCAGCAAACGGGCAGTCGGGATGGGAGATGTGAAACTGGCAGCCGTGTTGGGCCTCTATTTGGGGTGGCACAGTCTCATCTTGGTGCCGGTTGCCGTGTTTGGCGCGTTCTTGCTCGGCACCCTCTTTTCGCTCGCTGGCATGGTGGCCGGCAAACTGACACTCAAGAGCCGCATACCCTTTGGGCCGATGATGATTGTGGCGACAGCCGCTGTGACGCTCGCGTGGCATTTAGGGGTGGCGTGACTTCTTCGTGTTGTGCATCGATAGCGATGGATTCGTCCTAAGATAACCTCTGGCGATTGTTTCCAGTGAAGAGGCTGGTATCGGCCAAAGAGGGATCTGCGCACATGAATAAGGTTTGGTCTAAGACCGGTGCTGCTGCACTAGGCGCCATCGCACTGGTGCTAGCAGTGGCAGTAGGCGCCGTTGGGTTTGTGGCCACGTACAAGAAACCCGCCACCGTTACCAAGATCATTGACGGTGACACGATTGACGTCAGCCTCGGCGGCAAGACTGAACGCATCAGATTACTCAACGTTGATACCCCTGAGATGGATCAACCAGAATGTCTGTCGCTGGAAGCGAAAGAGTTCTTGGAGAGCAAGATACCGGTCGGCACAGAGATCCGTCTGGGTTACGACGCCGAGCGCACGGACCGTTATGGTCGCACTCTTGCAGCCGTGTTTTTGGGTGACGAACTGATCAACAGTTCGCTCGCTCGTGCCGGATTAGGTAAAGCCGTAGTTTTCGGGAAGAACTCAAAGTACTTCGCGGATGTGCAGCAAGCCGAGGCGGAAGCCAAGGGCAAGCATGTGGGAATCCACGGGAAAGTGCCTGATTACTGTGCTCTAGCCAAAGAGCTTTCGTCCGCAATCCAAGGCCTAACAGAGGCACAAAGTGAGCCTGGTACCGGGATCAAAGCGATCGATTCGACGGTGGCGGAAATCGTTGCGGCAGTTGCTGTAGCCGATCAAGTGAGTTCCAAGATCGCAAAGCTGGGAGCGGCCGAACGAAAAGCTGTGAGTCATATGCTCCGCGGCACAGGCCACGTAATATCCGATCTCGCCTCTGCTCGGCGGAAGGCCACCAATACTCAGTCCGACCTGAACAAGAAACGTTCAGCTCTGGTGAAAGCCCAAAAAGAGGCTGAACGGAAGAAGAAAGAGGCCGAGCGCAAAAAAGCCGAAGCGGCCAAACGTGAGGCCGCTCGTAAGAAACAAGCTGCCGAACAGAAGCGTCTTGCTGAACTCCAACGACAACAGCGGGCCGTTTCGCCACCACAACAGTACCGGCCGAAACCGTCCCCTCCTCCGGCTCCCGCACCGGCACAGCAATACAAGCCCAAACCGCCTCCACCGCCGCAACAATACCGACCACAGCCAGCGCCGCCGCCAGCTAACCCCTACCCGGGGTACAACGGTCCACGCTGCTACGCGCCCGGCGGAAAGACTTGGAAACCCTGCCCGAAAAAGGGCTGAGGGCAGAAGCGGCGCCACAAGACGTCACGTTCCATCGAAAAATCCGCATCTGTTGCTATGGTCGAGTCATCTAGTTTGAGGGGCATGAACACTAGGAGACACCCTTGTCCCCAGAATGGGTAACGGCCCTCGCTACAGTCGCCATGCTCATCATCGCGATTGCTGCCGCTTGGTACGCCCGATCTCAATGGCAAGAATCCCAAAGCATGCGAAAACATGCCCAAGACGAGGCGGCGCGACTCCGTGCAGCAGGACTGAACGCATGGTGGTTGAGCATCGAAGAGACGCCAGGATCAAAGAAGTGGGGAGTTGTGGTCGACAACTCGTCCAATGCGGCCTTCTACGATCTCGAACTGCAATGCAGGTCTAAACAAGATAGCCGTCACCTCAGAATGCGCATTGCGCCTCCGGGAACCTATTTTATTGAGTCCACTTATCAGCAAAGTAACGACGGCTGGGGATACCCGGAATACTTACCTCAAAGCTCTGTGCGCCAGTCACCGATTCTCAATGCTCGGGACAGGAACTTCATGATCGAGAGTTTGATCTTCACCGATTCTGCCGCTGTCAGGTGGGAAGTCACCCCCGAAGAAGGACTGAAGAAGCTCTCCTAAGGAGAAGCAAGTTCATCGGTCTAGAGGAAACAATCTGTCTGCTCTTTCGCGCCTCTTGCTAGCGCGCTTTCTCTCCGACCCCTTAGGGTGAAACCTGTGGTGTGTCCTACACCACAGTTCTATCGAGGTGGCGACCACGTTGTCACCGAGGGAGGAAAATTCATATGCAGAATCCAGAGAACACTCGCATTCGTCGAGGAAAGCGAGTGGCAGCCTTGTCCCTGGCCCTAGGTCTAGGCCTTTCAGGTGTGGCAGCGGTTCCCGCCATAGGCGTCGGGAATGGGCCCAACGATAACGGTCATGAATCAGTCAATACTTCCATCTTGAGAACCTACGACCAGCTGGTCGCAGAACTAAAGAAGCTCGATGCCAAGCAGTCCGCAATGGAACTGGAAGTGATTGGCCAGACCGTCAAAGGTCGAGACATCCATCTGGTGAAGTACATCAGTAATCCAGACAATCCCACGATTCTGTATTTGACCCAGCAGCATGGCAATGAACAGTTGACCACCGAAGGCGCCATGGACTTCATCAAGGCCCTTGGCACCGGCAAGATGAAGGGCGTTCTCGATAACGTCAACATCATGCTCATTCCGATGTTCAACGCGGATGGGGCGATGGGGGACGTGAACTTCAGCCTAGATCACTATGTTGCGAAGGGAGACCGTCACCTCACGCGGTACAACGCCAACGAAGTCGACTTGAACCGCGACCATGTCGCGAAAGTTGAACCCGAAACGAAAGCGTTGCATAACAACGTTTTGGCCAAGTACGACATTGACTATCTCATTGACCTGCACCATCAAGGCCCCAATTCTGAGGTCGATGGGAAGCTCGTATCTGGTTCGATCTTGTACCCAACCTCTCCCAACGCAGATGCGGAGGTTGTCGAAGGGTCCAAACGACTTGGGTCTGTCGTGAATGACGCGATCTCAGCCAAAGGGTGGGGACATCTCGGCAAGTACAACGGTGGCACCGCCGAGACGATCGGGCGGAACGGAATCGCATCCCAATACGGGATCTCCACGCTTCTGTTCGAAATGCGTGGCATGAGCGATCACGCAAACCGTAATTATGTGCTCGGCCAGAAGTCGAACGGTTACCTCATCAAACAGACCTTCACGACCCTGGAATCCACTGCGCGGGCGATCGCCGATGGCTCTATAGAAACGGCAGACACGTCCTTCTGGGACACCTTGCCGTACCAGCAAACTCGTCGATAGACGCAGACACACATTAATCGGTGAGGGGAGTTCTTCATCCCTCACCGATTTTTGTTGCTGTAAAGAGCGGAATAAGTCGAATGGAGTTTCTGCAACGCGCGAGCTCCGTATCTGCAGCTATCAAAGGCTGCTATCTTTCCCAGAGCAAGTGCTGATAGTAATCTGAGGCAGACGTGACAGCGGATGGAAAGGTCATTGTGAGCGTACGATTTCCCGAGGTGAATACCCCGGCAACTCTGGTGGACCGACAACGATTACAACGGAATATCGATGCCATGGCCGAGTATGCTCGCGCCCATGAATTGCGCCTCCGTCCACACGCCAAAACGCACAAGATCGTGGAGATAACCAGAATCCAATTACAGGCAGGTGCGGTTGGTCTCTCGGTCGCGACCCTTGGTGAGGCGAAAGTCTTTGTCGAGTCAGGGGTAGAGGATATCTTTGTCGCCTACCCGGTGTGGGCGAGCCAAGAGCAGGCAGCTGAACTTCTCCGTTTAGCCAATAAGGCACGACTCAGCATTGGAGCCGACTCGGTCGAGGCGATTCACAACTTAGCGCAAAGAATCCCTGAGCAGCGAGAGCGGATCGGGATACTGATCGAAGTCAACAGTGGCCACAACCGCAGTGGCAGGATGCCACCAGATGTTGTTCCAGTGGCTCAGGCCGTAGTTGATGCAGGCTTCTCATTCCGTGGCGTCTTCACTTTCCCTGGCCATAGCTACGGTCCCGACCAGGCCAAGCCAGCGGTTTCCGATGAAGAACAAGCACTTGCTTCTGCAAAGGAAGCGTTGGTTGCAGCTGGCATCCCTACGGAAGTTCTTAGCGGCGGTTCCAGCCCGACGGCAACCTTGATGCACGGTGGTGTTGTGACAGAAATGCGCCCGGGCGTATACGTCTTTGGCGATGCTCAGCAACTGGAACTAGACAGGATTGGCTGGGACGACATTGCGCTGACCATCCTCACCACCGTTGTGAGCCGTGACGATGGATCGTCTGGTTCGACACGACGCATAGTGGTTGATGCCGGCAGCAAGGTCATGGGTGGTGATCGTCCTGCCTGGACTACGGGCTTTGGCCGCGTGATGGGTGAACCAGATGCCCGGATCACCGCTTTGTCTGAACACCACGGAACGATCATCTGGCCGGAGGAACAGGATCTACCGGAGATCGGGTCACGTCTGCAAGTGATTCCGAATCACGTGTGTGTAGCAGTCAACCTTGTGGACTACCTTTACGTGACTGACGGGAATGAGCCGTTGGAAAAATGGCAGGTCGCCGCTCGTGGCTTGAACTGCTAAAGGAAGCAAGCTCCCGCGAACTCGGGCCTATGGTAGCTGAATGGTGGGGAAGTCCGGTCCGGTGGCTGTCTCGCCGCGATGCTCCAATACTTCCCAGATAAGCGGGGTGTATTCGACATCGTCGTAACGTACTTGGACATCTTCAAACCGGGTGCCGTCTGCCAAGGTCAGATCAGCTCGAGCCCAAGAGCCATTCCAGTCGCGAAGCTCCACGTCTTGAGCCTCATAGTACTGCTCAATGTTGTGGGTGAGATTTTCCATCGACTTGTTGTAGAGGAACAAGGAGAGCAACGGTGTCAGGAGGCCAAGGATAAACAGGGATCCGGCGATTGAGAGTTCTAGTCGGATGTCTCGCTGTTCGGGCCAGGTTTGATGGACTTCCCGTTTGCGCCAATATTTGCGGCGGCGGTACAAACCGTGGGCTCCAAGGGCGAGCCCGATGACTGCAAGCGCGAGTGCCACCCAGAGCAAGAAGCCCGGGGTGACAAAATCAACGCGAAAAAGGTTCGTTGCTTCCAGGCACTCAATCTACCCCTAGTGCTCTAGCTGAGCTAGCTTCTCCACACGTTCGACTGACAGTGGGCCGGTGAAATTCTTCACCGGCCCACTGATGTAAATCGTCGTGGTGTCGAAGCTCGAGCAACTACTCGTTGTACTTCACACCGTCTTTGAGCATCTTCACGGCCTCTTCTCGCTCGTCAGACTCTACGAATTTGCGAACGTCTTTGAGTTGGTCACTGAGTTGGCCCTCGGGAGAAAGAGAAGCGTACTCGATCGCAATGCGAGCCTGCTGGTCATCGTCCGCCCGGAACAAGTGATTATCTTCAGCCTTGTCACCTTCCGGGACGGTCACAATTTCGAGGACATACTTGGTGTTTGAGGAGCTGGAATCGGCCGGGACAACAATATATTCGGAGATGTATCCCTTGCCCTGCTCGGAGTCGAAAGCAGGCAGTTCTTCCTGAGACAGAACCTCTTTGATCTCTTCCACGTCATCTGTGAGGGGTGGGTCAACATCTTTACCGATCATGATGTTTCCGACAAGGCCTGCTCCTGAAGCGTGAACCAAGCTCAAAGAGTTGATGTCGATTCCGTCTTCTTCAAAGCCGCTGTTCAGATCTTCATCCAATTCAGCAGACCAACCTCCGAGGGGAGAGACGGTAAACATCCCGTCTCCGAAATCCATGGTGCTGCCTGACTTCCATTTTTTGGTGAAGTCTGCGGAAGGATCCCCAGAGTTCTTGGTGGAGTCAGTCCCACCGACGGCCGTAGGGGAAGTTGAAACGGTGGGGCTGTGCTTTCCTGAAGGCGAAGCAGACTGAGCCGACTGTTTACTGGCCCCGTCAGAGTTGGCTTCATCGGAAGAACTGGTGCAGGCCACCAAGGAAGTGCCTGCGAGGAATAATGCAGCAACGGACGCTGCAGCGCGAGTGATTTTCATGTTCAGTTATTCCTTTCTCATCTGACGATGAGAATCTGCTCCAGCGGACAAAGAGAAGAACCGCTTTAGTGGGGAAGATTTCGGGTCGATTTACGGCCCTTCGAGACTTCGATAGGGGCAAGTCTATGGTCGGTACGGGCCGGAAAAAATAGGCAAAAACGAAAAACATGAATATGGCGGTATGCCGCAGGAGCACGCATAATTCACGCGGCGGGAGCGTACTTCAATCCAAGGGAGATTCCAGAATTACGGGAACAGGAGTATAAGGACAGAGGTCAATCCTCAACGGCTCTTTAGGACAAGGAACAGGACGGACCTGCCACCGGTGGTGCCGGCCCCCAACCATTCCCCAATGAACAAGTTTCTTGTAGCGTTGATGAAATCTACGAGCCTTGTGTATGGAGACGATCAGCATGCCAACCTCTACTACGGATAAAATTCGAAAGCTCGCTACAACGGTGTGCGTTACCGCGCTGCTTGCTGTCACCTCATGTGCTGCGCCGGATGAACCTGAGAATCAGGACTCGGCAAGTCGCTTGGCACAAATCAAAGAGCGTGGTGAATTAGTTGCCTGCACAACTGGTGACTATCCGCCTTTCACAGTGCAGGAAAATGAAGAGGACGATTTCGAAGGCATCGACATTGAAATGGTCAGGGACCTAGCAGAAACGATGGATGTTGAACTCCGCATCGAGAAATCATCTTGGGGATCTCTCATGGATGATTTTCTGCAAAAATGCGATATCGCCGTTGGTGGGATTTCTATGAACCCAGAACGGGCAGAACAGGTCTTCTTTACGGAACCGATTCTCGAAGACGGGAAGACCCCCATAACGCGGTGCGAGAACGTCGATAAGTACAAGACAATTGACGACATCAATCAGCCCTCAGTGACGTCAATCTTCCTCGAGGGAGGGACCAACGAGAAGTTCGCTAGAGCCAATTATCCTGAAGGTGAGCTGGTGACCCATGACAATCTGACTATCTTCGATCAGTTGGTGGACAAGAAGGCGGACGTCATGACCACCGATAGGGCTGAGGCCTTGTACATTGCCCATGAATACGACGAACTCTGTGTGGTTCATGAGAATGAAACTTTTGATTACTCAGTCATGGGCTACATGCTTCCGCAGAGTGACATGGTGTTCAAGGAGTACGTTGATCAGTGGCTCCAAATTGCGCTCAATGATGGTACCTACGATGAAATCTCAAAAGAATGGGTGGGTGACATCGATTTGAACGGCTGACATTCCGCTAAACCCTCCGTTAGACATCGGTGTAGCCAGCCTTTGATTTTCGGTAGTCTCGACGATCTTCTGCGATGGTTCTGCCATCTGGCATACGCCAGAATAACCAGGGCGTTTGGTGACGGCCCAGCACATATCGTACGGCGGGTGAAGGGGACCGAAATTTCTTTCCGTCAATTTCTAGCATTCCGTCGGGCAGAACTGTCGCCGTCGCGCCCTGAGCTTTTGGATGACGTGTTACTAACTCAGTCCCGGGCGCGATCAGTCCTGCATCAACGAGATCCTTGATCCAAACGAACCTTGCGGAAATTTCGTGATCTGCAATCTGCCCGGTATGTCCCTTCGGTACTGGCCATATTCTGAGAAGTCGATTGATCATGGAATCGGTACGTGAATCAATTGCATTTTCGTTCCATCCTGACTCGCCATATTCCTCGACGACTCTTCCAGTCATTTTGATGGTGTTGTGGTGCAATAACTCAATTCGTTTTTCGTCCCATGCTTTGTTCGACAGCGAAGAATTTAGGGAACTAGTGAGGAGCGTGAGATTGCCAAGACGATGGACTCTACTTTGTCTTTTTATTTGGCCTTGGACGTCTTCCACCGGCCAGTGCATTTGCCATCCCTGAGGAAGGATGTGTTCGATGGGTAGGTGACCTCGTTCGACCTGCGGTTGACTGGTTTCCGCGCGAATATCATTCTCTAACGCCTCGAGGATCGTCCTCAGGCGGGCACGCCTGTATCTGGTATAGGCAGGAACTCTTCGAAGCTCTTCTCTAACGGCTTCGTCACTGGGCCAATAGGTAGCCACGGAATCTAGTCCTGACAAATGATTTTGAATTCCTTGGACAAGTTCGTTGTGGTGTGACTGGTCAAATGCGGTGATAACGTCGGAAACGACACGAGGCATATTTGATGTACTTAGTCGCAAAATTAGTCTGCGATATAGCCAGCTTTCGAACACTGTGACGACTTGATCTTGGACTTGTTGAGGAACTGATCGATCTGGATCCGCCACCCAGATCAATATTGGTTTCAGGAACTCGAAGCGTCCAGCTTGGAGTCGGTAAAAGGCTTGTTCGATGGTCGTAAGATTTCCATCACGACGCATTGCATTTGTCATCCATTGCTCATATTGATCAGCTTGGACCCGAAGCTTTGGCAGCAGTTGGCTCATGGACATGTTGCTGTCTTGCTCCACAAAACGTTTGAAACGAGAAAAAGTTTGCCCCGTACTGATGTCTTCCCCCGTTTTAGCAACAAGCCATTGATGCAAGAATAGGGCGTTTCTGCTGACTTTCTGAGAGCCAACTCTCGTTTCTTGGGACCAAAATTCTTTCTCAAACGGCCACTGTTCTTTGTAAGCAACCTCGCGATCAGCATCTTCTTGTGCAAGCCGTTGAAAGACATAATTCCGAACTAGATCTGCAGCACCAAGGGGAGTACCCCGGGCATTTAAGGTCTCAAAAATTTCCTGTGAATCCTCGTAAGGCTCTAGTTCAATGACGACTAGAATCAGTCCATTGTGCAGGGCCGATGCCAGGTGTTCTGCTTTATCTTGTTGGGGTGCACCCTCGGTGGACTCGAGCCAGTCCGCGATCGTCTGACTGAAATACGAATGGGCTTGAGCAAAAGTAGAGTTCGGTGTTGAAAGTACTCCGTAGTGCTCGTCTGGCAGTAGGTCCATGACTTCGTGAAAGCTATCGCGATCCTTGTTCTCGTGAACGAGCTTCAGAGCAGACTCGTCAGGTTTGAGATAGGTCGGGGAGTTGTGGGTAAGCTCGCGAACCTGTTCTGCTTGCCGTTCGTAACCGGTCCGTGAGAGCACGCGGTGTGCGGCTGAGGCCAGCAGATGCACTGTAGTCAGTCGTTGCTGGCCATCAATGATTTCAGATGCAGGTTTGGAGCCGCCTTGAACCGAGCGTTTTTGTAGGACGATTGCACCGAAAAAGTGATCTGTATTTTGAAAAGGATTTTGTATCCGTTGCTCAATCACATGCCGAAGGTCTCTCCAAAGCGGAGCCCACTGATCGTCTTCGGACCACACATATCGTCTTTGAAAGAGTGGCACGATGATGTTTTGAGGCAAATGAAATAACTCGAGGGGAGTTCTTTTAAAGGTCTCCATGCTTTACATTCTAGGAAAACTGATCTTCCGAACAGACAAAAGCGGGTTGTCCCGAGCGATGGGGACAACCCGCTTAGAGCCGTAATAAGCTATCTTTACTTACGCGCCTTCCGGGCTGGTCATGGACATGACGTTCAATGCCTCATCCAGCTGAGCTTCGGTAACTTCACCGCGCTCGAGGTAGCCCAAGTCGATGACGGCCTCGCGGACGGTCATCTTGTTTTCGACAGAGTGCTTGGCGATCTTGGCGGCGGCCTCGTAACCGATGACCTTGTTCAGCGGGGTCACGATCGATGGGGAGGCTTCGGCGAAGAAGCGGCAGCGGTCTTCGTTGGCTTCTAGACCGTCGATCATCTTCTCGGCCATGACCCGGGAGGTGTTGGCCAGCAGGCGGATGGATTCGAGCAGGTTGGAGGCCATCACCGGGATGCCGACGTTCAGTTCGAAGGCGCCGTTGGTGGAGGACAGGGCCACGGTGGTGTCGTTACCGATGACCTGGGCGCAGACCATGATGGCTGCTTCACAGATCACTGGGTTGACCTTGCCCGGCATGATGGAGGAGCCTGGCTGCAGGTCAGGAATGTGGATCTCGCCCAGACCGGTGTTCGGGCCGGAGCCCATCCAGCGCAGATCGTTGTTGATCTTCATCAGGGAGTAGGCGATGTTGCGCAGCTGGCCGGAGGCTTCGATCAAGCCGTCACGGTTAGCCTGGGCTTCGAAGTGGTTGCGTGCCTCGGTGATCGGCAGCCCGGTCTCTTCGGCCAGTACCTCGATCACGCGGGCGGAGAAGCCCAGCGGGGTGTTGATGCCGGTACCCACGGCGGTTCCGCCCAAGGGGACTTCGGCAACGCGTGGCAGGGAAGCGTCAACGCGTTCAATGCCGTAGCGAACCTGTGCCGCGTAGCCGCCGAATTCCTGACCCAAGGTCACCGGGGTGGCGTCCATCAGGTGGGTGCGACCGGACTTCACGATGTTCTTGTATTCCTCGGCCTTGGCTTCCAGCGACTTAGCCAACTGATCCAACGCTGGCTTCAGGTCGTTGATCAGCGCGCCGGTGACGGCAACGTGGACGGAGGTTGGGAAGACGTCGTTGGAGGACTGGGAGGCGTTGACGTGGTCGTTCGGGTGCACCTCGGTCTCGGAGCCAGCTTCCTTGAGCGCCTTGTTTGCCAAGGTGGCCAGAACCTCGTTGGTGTTCATGTTGGAGGAGGTTCCGGAGCCGGTCTGGAAGACGTCGATCGGGAAGTGGTTGTTGTATTCGCCGGTGGCTACCTTGTCAGCGGCATCCTGGATGGCTTTGGCGCGCTCTTCGTTGAGAACACCGAGCTCCATGTTGGCCTGTGCGCAAGCTTTTTTCACCTGGGCGAGGGCTTGGATGTGTGCAGCTTCGAGGGTCTTGCCGGAAATCGGGAAGTTTTCTACGGCGCGCTGGGTCTGTGCGCGGTAGAGAGCGTCGATGGGTACGCGGACCTCACCCATCGTGTCATGTTCAATACGGAACTGCTGGTTATCAGAAACAGAGGACTCAGTCATACCTCTATTTTGTCCCGCTGGCCCGGCGGCCACCAAATTATTCGGCTGTTTTACAGGCTAATCTGTCTGCCAGCATAATCCGGTCCGATGTCCCCGTGAACCGAGACGACTTCGGCTTTACCGTCGTTGAGGTGGTAGGTCACACCGACTACGGCAGTGCGGCCTTCTTTGACGGCTTCGTAGATCACGCGGGAGGCTTCAATGAGGCGTCCACCGGTCTGCTTGGTGTGCTCGGCAACTGTGCCGTTGACGTCGTAGACGCCCTGCTGTTGGGCGGCCAATACGGAAGGGGAGATGCGTTCGACTAGGTCGCGCATGAAACCGTGCGGCATGGCACCGGTTTTGAATGCGTCGACGGTGGCTGTGACGGCGCCGCAGTTGTCGTGGCCCAGCACCACGATTAGCGGGATCTGGAGTTCGTCAATGGAAAAGTCCAGTGAGCCCAGCACGGCATTGTCTATCACCTGGCCGGCGGTCCGGACAACGAACATGTCACCGAGTCCAACGTCGAAAATGATCTCCGCGGCCAACCGGGAGTCGGAGCAACCGAAGATGACCGCGAACGGGTTTTGGGCCTCCAACAAAGAGGTGCGGCGAGCTGCATCTTGGTTGGGGTGATTAGAGGTGCCCTGATAGAAGCGCATATTGCCTTCTCGCAGGACGTTCCACGCTTGTTCTGGGGTGCGGGTAGTGGGCACGGGGAGGCCAATCAGTCGTTTTTCTTCAGCTCGGCCACGGTCGCTTCGGCCAGCTTGGTCAATTCTTCCGCGGAGCCGGAACTTGTCAAAATGACGGTCTGCGGTTCACCATCTTTGGTGCCAGCAAGATCGGTGCCCTTGGTGTCCAACAACCAGTAGGTGTTGTCTTCGGCTTTCCGCTCCTGCCAGGTGTAGCCGGCGGAGTTGACGGTGCCGGACTCTTCCGACTTCTGTGTTTTCTCGCTGACCCAGTATGGGTTCGCCCCGACAGCCTGGGTCAGGCCGGCGAATTCTTTAGCATCGGTGACGTATCCGACTTCCCAGTAGTCGACCTGGGCTTGCCCGTCCTGCTTCCACCGTGCGAAGGTCGCGTGCCATTCGTCCGGGACGGCCGGGGACGCCAACCGGATGGGGGTCGCGGTCGAGCCTTCGGCGGCCAGCTGGGTGACGTCGATTTGCGGATCGTACTCGTTCTTTTTGGACATTGGGTTGATCAGCATCAGTGGAAGAACGATTGCCAAGGTCACCACCATGGTCAGAAGCATGGCCATCGCCGGTTGAGTGATCCGATCGATTTGCTTCTTTGTTAACTGTGGTTTGGGCTGCTCTACATCTTCTACTGGTTCAGTCACGAGTCTTATTGTCCCAGAAAAGTGCCTAAATGCGACTATGATCGGTAGTGTTAGCCATCACCTCAGCACCCAAGCACTAAGGACCGGTGAGTGACCTCGTGTCAGAGCAGAACAACCAAGACTTTGCCGAACTAAGCCCGCGATTGAACGTCTCCGATTCGGAACCGGACCGTAACCTCGCGTTGGAACTGGTGCGCGTGACCGAAGCTGCCGCGATCGCCGGCGGTAACTGGGTCGGTTACGGTGACAAGAACCGGGCTGACGGTGCTGCCGTGGATGCGATGCGTGCGTTGCTGGACACCGTGCACTTCAACGGTGTTGTGGTCATTGGTGAAGGAGAGAAAGACGAAGCCCCCATGCTGTTCAACGGTGAACGAGTAGGAGATGGCTCCGGTCCGGTCGTAGATGTTGCGGTCGACCCGATTGACGGCACCCGCTTGACCGCCATGGGCTACAACAACGCGTTGTCCGTTTTGGCTGTCGCTGAAGGCGGCACCATGTTCGACCCTTCGGCCGTGTTCTACATGGACAAGCTGGTCACCGGTCCGGAAGCCGCAGACGTGGTAGATCTGCGCCTGCCGGTGAAGGACAACCTGCGTCGCATCGCCAAAGCACTGAACAAGGACATCCAGCAGGTCACTGTCTGTGTGCTGGACCGACCGCGGCACGAAACGTTGGTCAAGGAGATTCGTGAGACCGGCGCTCGCGTCCGCTTCATCATGGACGGTGACGTGGCCGGCGCGATCGCAGCCGCCCGCCCGGGGACCGGCGTGGACGTGCTGATGGGTATCGGTGGCACCCCGGAAGGCATTGTCACCGCTTGCGCTATCAAAGCCACCGGCGGTGTCATTCAGGGCCGACTGGCGCCAGTTGATGATGACGAGCGCCAAGCTGCCATCGATGCAGGTCTTGATCTGGATCAGGTGCTCACGACCGATGATCTGGTCACCAGCGACAACTGCTACTTCGCTGCCACCGGCATCACCGACGGTGACCTGCTACGCGGAGTCCGTTACTCCAAGGACCACATCTCCACCCAGTCGATCGTGATGCGTTCCAAGTCCGGCACCGTCCGCATCGTCGAAGCTGAGCACCAGGTCGACAAGTGGCGTCACTACACGGAGAAGACTCCGAAGAACTAGTCGTTCAGAACTCTTTCAGTAAAAGCCCGTCGCAGACTGCGGCGGGCTTTTCTGTGCCATCAGCGGAGCAGACCGAATCCGAGCACCATTGGACTGCTGTGAGCTAGGTCTCTGTGGCAGGATGGAAACAACCGATAACTGAGACCGTCTCGTCGAGTTCACAGGAGATAGACATGTCCGAGCAAGCACACCTTCTTGATGATGACCGATGGCAAGGAAACCTCTTCGACGGAACCTGGCGCAAGGCTAGCCAAACCCAAGACGTGAACGAGCCAGCCACCGGTCAGAGTCTGGGTACCGCCGGCGTCGCAACAGCAGACGAAGCGAAAGAAGCTGCGAAGAAAGCGGCGGCTGCACAACGAGATTGGGCAAAGACTTCGCCTCGTGAGCGTGCGGCGGTGCTACGCAGGGCGGGGCTCTTGTTCGAAGAGCACGCAGAACACATCAGCGAATGGATCATCCGGGAAGCTGGCTCAATACCACCCAAAGCCGGACTGGAAGCCCAAATTGCGGCGGACGAGTGTTTCGAAGCATCAGCCCTACCGACGCTGGCACAGGGGGAAGTGCTGGCCAGTAACGAAGACCGTTGGTCGTTCGCACGGCACAAACCGATTGGCGTCGTCTCGGTCATTGCACCCTTCAACTTCCCGCTGATTCTCTCCATTCGCGCGGTTGCGCCGGCCCTGGCTCTCGGCAATGCGGTGTTGCTGAAACCAGACCCCCGTACCGCCGTCAGCGGTGGCGTGGTGCTGGCTCGGATCTTCGAGGAGGCCGGCCTCCCAGCGGGGCTACTACACCTGCTACCCGGAGACCACACGGTTGGGGCAGCAGTGGTGGAAGCACCGGAGGTCGGCTGTGTGGCATTTACCGGCTCCACCGGGGCCGGGCGCAAAATCGGCGAGACCTGTGGACGCCTGCTCAAGCGGGCCCACCTTGAACTGGGCGGCAACAACGCGATGATCGTGCTGCCCGGTGCCGACCTAGCGAAAGCCGCCTCTGCGGCCGCGTTCGGTTCCTTCCTGCATCAGGGCCAGATCTGCATGACCACGGGACGGCATTTGGTCCACGAAGACATCTACGATCAGTACGTGGACGCGCTCGCGGAGAAAGCGAAGAACCTGCCGGTCGGTGACCCGTTCAAAGAACAAGTGGCCCTGGGGCCCATCATCGACGATCGGCAGCTGTCGAACATCTCTCAGTTGGTCGAGGACAGCATCTCGGCGGGCGCTACGGCAGCAGCCGGCGGCAAGGCCGACGGCCCGTTCTTTGCACCAACGGTGCTGACCGATCTGAAGCCGGACCATCCGGCATGGCAGCAAGAGATCTTCGGGCCGGTGGCCCCGGTGATGCGCTTTGCCTCCGTGGAGGAAGCGATCGAACTGGCCAACGCCAGCGAGTTCGGTCTGTCGATCTCCATCTTGGGAGATGTCGGCCAAGCGATGGCCATCGCGGATCAGCTCGATTCGGGCAAGATCCACATCAACGAGCAGACCGTCTCCGATGAGGCAAACGCTCCGTTCGGTGGGACCAAGGATTCCGGCAACGGTAGCCGGGTGGGCGGTGTCCGACACAATATCGAGTCGTTCACCGAGACCCAGTGGGTGACCATGCGCGGAGACATTGCCCCGTACCCGTTCTAAAGCGGACAGCACCTACAGGCCGGATTGCCCACTCGTCACTGATACGGCGAGTGGGCTTTCTTGGCTTTCGTTGTCTTCTGGGTGGAAGCTGATGTGCGGCTCGGTGTCCTCCGCCGGGATATATACGGCTTGGCCCGGTTCAAGGGTCAGCTCTTCGGTTCCGGCTCCGACCGTGATGGTTCCGGAAACGCACAGCACAATGTGAGGGCCGGGTTGGCTGAGAGGTTGGCGTTGGCCGCCCCGGAAAGTCTGGAGCTGGAATTCGCTCACATCGGGTGCGAAAGTGCTCACGTGCTCGTTGACTTTGGTGGGGGAGAGCAGCGGATCCGTGGAGGGCTCGAAACAGGAAACTGCCACGAGTTCGTCAACGTCAATGTGTTTGTCAGTTAGTCCGCCGCGCAACACGTTGTCGGAGCAGGCCATGACCTCAACACCGACGCCATGCAAATAGGCGTGAATGATCCCCGCGGAGAGGTAGATGGCTTGGCCAGGCACCAAATCAATGCGGTGCAGGAGCAAGGCCATGAGCACCCCGGGATCAGCTGGGAAGGCCCGACTGATCTGCAGAGCTGTCTCAAGCGCAAGATCATGAGAAACAAAATCAGGGTTGGCCGCGGCCGCCTGTTCCAAGGCAGATGTCAGCGCGGAGCTCGCGGCACGCTCACCCAAAATAGCGTGCACGGCAGCCGCGTAGTCTTGGGTTTCTAGTGCGTAGTTCACTTGGTGCAGGACGCGGGCGGCCCCGGCGGCATGCTCACCTTGCAGATAGCTGGAACTGAGCTCAATCAATCGTTGCCAGCTGCGTTGCGAATCTTCCCACGCGCGGAATCCACACAGGGCGGAGAAATCGGTCAACGCCAATAACAGTTCCGGTTTGTGATTGGGGTCCTTGTAGGACCGTTCCGGGTGATCCAGATCTAGACCTAGGGCGTTCTCCCGTTCGAAGCCCGCACGCGCTTGGGACGGGCAGGGGTGAGCCTGAATCGATAATGGCTTTTCAGCCGCGAGCACCTTGAGCAGATAAGGCAGCTCGACGAGCTCGTTCAAGCAACGTCCATCCGCTAGGTAGCTAGGATCTGCCGGGTGGGTGCCGAACCAGAGTTCGGCTTCTGGCTGTGTGGATGGTTCCGTATCGAACAGTTGCGAAAATGCGGTCCGTGAACCCCATGCGTAATGACGCACGGTGTGTTCCAAACGGTACATTTAACGCTCCTGGATCGGGGACAAGGTCAAAGTTTCAGTTATGACAGCGGCTTGCACTTGTGATTGTTTTCGGAAGCCTGCTCTAAGATACCGTACTGCCCAATACGTTCCATCTCGACTAAGTAGCTCTCATCGATGGGCGAGCCGTCGGGCTTGGTCAGTTCGAAATACATCAAGCCAGATGGCTTGCTGAAGCCAAGCACGGGACGGGGTGAAGCGAAAACTTCGGCTTCGCCGCGGGCCTGCTCTTCAGCCTCTTCGTTGCTGAATGTTTCTTGCACCCGCGTGTGAATCTGATCAAAGTCGGGGTAGGTGGAGAACTTGTCACCTGGTTCCCCGAAGTCCGGTGCACCGATGGTGAGCTTCTGTACTTTCTGGGCGCGCGCCTTTTCCGCTAGCGAGACGAAAGAGCCCAGTTGGCCCTGCGGCAGGTCTGTTTCCACGACCCGTTCACCGGCCGACATGATTTGGGTGAAGTTCGCCAGCACGTTCTGCGGGTTGAACTGTTGGATCATGGCCTGCTGAATGCACTGCTGACGCCGGACGCGACTGTAGTCGGTGGAGTACTTACGGGACCGGGCGAACGAGAGAGCGTCGGCGCCGTTGAAGTGGTGTTTTCCGGGACCCCACCAAGCATTGCCCCACGTGCCGTCAGGTTGCTTGCCGCGGTAGGTCACCCAGCCTTCGGTCTCAACCTTGACGCCGCCAAGAGCGTCGATCATCTCGGCGAAACCTTGCATGTCGATCATGGCGTAGCCCTGGACGGTGATACCGAGGATCCCGGAGGTCGCATCCATCATGGCCTGTGCGCCAGGGTCTTTCACGGAATCGTCGTAGACGTCCCGATGATTATTCATCACGTCCGTGTATAGGGAGTTGATGATGCAGGCGTCACCACAGCTATACCCGTCGGGGTAGACCTGTTTCAGCGGGGAGTCATCGGGGAAAGGTGCGTTTTGGAAGTCACGAGGAATGGAGAAGATCGCGGACTGGCCGGTCTTCGCGTTGACCGATACCACCGAGATTGAGTCCGGACGCAACCCCATCCGGCCCTCACCGGCGTCAGCGCCCAGCAACAGGAAGTTGTAACGTCCATCCACCAGATCAATGGCGGGTTTCGTTTCGAAGATGCTACCCAAGGCGCTGCGCCCGGCATTGACGACGTAGGCCCCATACAGCGGAATACCGGTAGCCAGGAGGGCGAGCACGCACATGGCGCCCACGATCCGTTTGTGGTTGGGCTCCAAAGAACTGAGTTTCAACACGCGGATGGTGTTCAGTTGTACGAGGAACCACCACAGGGCCAGACCAAGTAATGCGATGATAGCGGCCCACTGGGCGATCGGGTTGGCCAAGAGTCCAATGAGCAGTCCGCGGTTGAGGATTGCTAGGACAATGACAGCGGCCAGCCCCGCCCACAGCAAAACGGTGATGCGTAGGAACCGGCGCCCGGCGGCTTTGTCACCTGCGACGATCTGGGCTGTGCCGGGGGCGATCAAGCTAGCAAGCAGGAGCAGTACTGCGCGTTTGAAACGCGGCTGTTCATCCAAATGCTCTGGATGCCGAAACGGGTCGGTGAGCCGGCCCGGTGTGGCATTGAGATGCGAACGGGCGGCGGCTGGTTTCGTACTGCTGAATTGGGTCACAGAAAGCTTCCGGGTGGGAGAAGGATTAGTTTAGCGCGCTAGCGCCGGGAACATCCTGAATCTTGGCTTTCAAAGCCGCACCTTTGGCTGCGGCTGCGTCTTTGAGATCAGCTGCAAAGTCTACCAATTTGTTCCGCAGTTCGGCTCCAAACTCACTTTGATCGGTGGCCAACATGCGGACGGCCAGAAGACCGGCATTACGTGCCCCGTTGATGGACACGGTTGCCACTGGAACGCCAGCGGGCATTTGCACGATCGATAGCAGCGAGTCCATCCCGTCTAGTGTCTTCAGCTGCACGGGGACACCGATCACGGGCAGGGGGGTCACGGAGGCGAGCATGCCCGGCAGGTGGGCGGCGCCGCCGGCACCAGCAATGATGACGCGGATGCCGCGTTCATGGGCGCTCTTGCCGTACTCGATCATGTCGGTTGGCATCCGGTGGGCGGACACCACGCCGGCCTCATACGGGATGCCGAACTCGGATAGAGCCTGGCCGGCTGCTTCCATGGTGGGCCAATCGGAGTCCGAGCCCATGACCAAGCCGACGAGGGGCTGTTCGGAGGAAACGGTGCTCATGGTTAGTCCTTTTCTAGTGCGCCGTCACGGATGATTGCGGCTGCTTCATGTGCGGCGGCGCGAGCGGCAGCTAAGTCAGCTTCGGTGTGCGCGATCGTGTTGACGTGTCCGATCTTCCGGCCCGGACGCACAGATTTACCGTAGGCGTGGATTTTCGCAGCGGGGGCGTGAGCCATGGCGGCCGGATAAGCCGCGTAGAGGTCTTCATTCTTCCCGCCCAAGTAGTTCTTCATGATCACGTAGGCGCCCAGCGGGGTGGTCTCACCCAGTGGTAGATCCAAGATGGCCCGCAGATGCTGTTCGAACTGGCTGGTGATGGACCCGTCGATGCTCCAGTGCCCGGAGTTGTGTGGGCGCATCGCCAGTTCGTTGATGAGGAACCCTTCACCGACGCCCGGGGTCTCGAACAATTCGACGGCCAACATGCCGGTGACATCGAGCGCCTCTGCGACGTCCATGGCGCACTTTTGCGCGGCTTCGGCTACCTTGGGATCGATGTTTGGCGCTGGCGCGATGACTTCGTCACAGATGCCGTCAACTTGGGTGGATTCGACCACCGGGTAGCACTTCATCGTGCCCGAAGGGGTGCGGGCAACTTGGGCGGACAGCTCCCGAGAGAAGGGGACCATGGCTTCTGCCAGAAGGTGAGGGAAGTCTTTGCCGAACCAATCGGCGGCGTCGTGCGCGGCCTGCTGGTCGGCGATGACCCGCACGCCTTTACCGTCGTAGCCGCCGCGAGGTGTCTTCAAAATGACTGGCCAGCCGATGCGGTCACCGAACTCAACCAGTTCTTCGGGGGTGGCGACGGCAGCCCATTCGGGGACCGGAAGGCCGCGGGAACCCAGGCCCTCACGCATGACCAGTTTGTCTTGGGCGTAACGCAGGGCTTCTGGGCCTGGTTGCACATTGACGCCAAGTTCTTGGAGCGCGACCAAATGCTCGTACGGGACGTGTTCGTGATCGAAGGTAAGAACATCAACGTTTTGGGCGAACGCGCTCAGCGCGGCGTAGTCACGATAGTCGCCGACAGGAGCGGTGGGAATAGCTGTGCGGGCACAGCCATCCTCACTTTCGGCTAGAACAGTGATCTGGCAGCCAAGAGCTACAGCTGCCGGGGCCATCATGCGGGCCAACTGCCCGCCACCTACAACACCAATAACAGGGAAACTCACATGAACAGACTACTTGTTTTGCCGCAACTGTCGTGAATTTGAGCTGGGAAGACACTGAAAGCGATTACGCAACGCAATGTTGCGCACTTTGACGGCTCAATGTGTCATAGATCGCAAGTCTTTGACCTGAAATGCAACTGCGGTGCTACTCTTAGGCGATAGGGGATAAGTTAATTAGGGGGAATTCCAATGGAAGCCATGGTTGTTTCCGTCGGTCGATCTGACGTGCACGAAGTTGAAGACGTAGCTCGCGTTTTCAAAGCATTGGGGGATCCGAATAGGGTCCGGATGGTTCAGATGGTGACGGCTGCAGGAGAAGTCTGTGTGCGGGACTTCCGCGCTAAACCTGAGTCAGTCCACGATTTCGCACCACTTGAAGCTACTGGTTGATGCCGGTCTTTTGCTGCGCGAACAGCGTGGAACGTGGGGCTTCTACCGACTCTCTGAGGCAGTGGCCGAGAAAACCGATCACTACCTGCGGGCAGTATTTAACATGCAAGAAGCCTGAACGCCGCTAACTAGGTAAGCAGACTCCACCCGGGTAATATTGTGGTGTTTTACCGTGCCCTGAGTTGGAGTTAATTTCATCGTGCGTTACCGCTTCGTTTCCTTCGCGTCCCGTATTCGGGCGCTGGTCAAGCTGCTCTGGCGCGAAGTGGCCAAGTTCGGCACGGTAGGTGGACTCGCGTTCATCATCGACTCGGGGATCTACGTGTGGCTGCTATCCGGGCCCATGTCCGACTCTGCCGCAAAGGCAAAAGTCGTGGCTGGAATCATCGCCACTATCTTCTCGTGGGTCGCAAACCGCTACTGGACTTTCCGTGACCGCCGCCAAGCCAACCCCGTTAAAGAAGCGGTGTTGTTCGGCATCATGAACGTGATCGGCATTGGCATCCAAGTCGGTTGCGTTTTGGTCGCGAAATACCTGCTGGACATCAACTCGGTGACGGGTCTGTTCATCGCAGGTAACGTGGTTGGCCTCATACTGGGCACAATCTTCCGCTTCTTCGCCTACCGCTTCTGGGTGTTTTCCGGAGACGCGGCCGGCGGTGCCAAGGCCGCACGGCAAGCTCCCCACGAAGATCCGGCAGCTCTAGCGGCCGCTATCGAAGAGGCCGCCGAAGACCGGCACGCCCGTCAGCGCGCTGAAAAAGGCGCCCAGGACCCTACTGAACCAACGCGGTAAGCGCTGGCGCCTCTTGGCGTTGGGCCTGCTCGAGGTTCTGCGCATCACTGATCACCACCGAGCCGCCGCCGGCCCAGGTTGCCAACGCCAGCTCCGCCAGATCCTCATGTCCTAACGTTTGCTGCCCGTCTAGTTCGTAACTGAGCAACACATTGCCCTTCCGTGCAGTCGGCAGGGTCACTTCAGAGACCTGGACCATGAGCTGGTCGGGTTGAGCGGGAGCCTCGGTTGCAAAGTCCAAGGCGAACGGATCCAGCTCGCCGGCGAATTCGGTCGCAAGAGTTGCCAGCTCCACCTGCACCAGCTCGGCCGGGTCAGCGGTCACCGCATCCAGCTCACCTGCATCCGCGGAGGTGAACACCAGTGAATCGGCGAAGTCCGTTTCCGGGGCATCCGCAATGCTGGCTGCCGGCCACTGCAGCTGTTGACCGTGGATGAGGGTCCCCAGCGCGATGGCTAAGAACTTCCAGTGGGCAGGACCGACCACCACGACGGAGGAAGGCAGCACGGGATAGTGCTCATCAATCAGGTTGGCGACCTTGGTCGCCCAGTTCACCAGCACGCGTCCGGAGATCTCAATGCGTTCATCTCCCACGTATTGGCAGAGGGCAGGTTGGCCGCGACGGCCCAAGAAGTCAATGAGCTCGGCAACGGTGGTGACAGGCTTGGAGGAAGCGGAAGAAACCAAAGAGATCATGAAAAAAGATTCTACGGCGTGTTGCGCGCAATACATGCTAAACCTGTCGGTCGCATTGCTTATCATTTCCCGCCAAAACTTGACGTAGTGCAACTTACACACGTGTAATTATGTATGTCTGTCACACCATCAGCACCAGTTCCGGGAGGACTTTCTTGACGAACGCAGAGCGCCAGCAAGAGTACCGTGGCACCGAAGCAGCCGCGGCACAGCCGCAACCCCGGAACATTCCCGCCGACTGGTTCCTTGACCCAGCAGACCCGCAGGCCGCAGCCAAGTACCAGGACGGTCTGACCGCAGCACCGCTGACGCTTGAAGAGCAAGCCACCGCGTTGCTGGCTGCAGCCGAAGCTGCGGAACGGGCCGCCGAAGACGTAGACCAACCAAGTGCACTCCACGTGGCCCCAGTGGTGCCCCTGCAAACCGAAGACGCGCAGATGGATGACGCCTCTTCGCTGCTGGACAGCATCTGGTCCCCAACCGATGTGGAAGGCGAGCTGGCCTGGCAGGTCGACGCCCTGTGCGCGCAGACAGACCCGGAAGCGTTCTTCCCGGAAAAAGGCGGCTCGACCCGCGACGCCAAAAAAGTCTGCGCCGCCTGCACCGTGCGCGAGGAGTGCTTGGAATACGCATTGGAAAAAGACGAGCGTTTCGGCATCTGGGGTGGACTCTCCGAACGTGAACGCCGTCGCTTGCGGAAGAAGGCGAACTAATTCAGCATCAGGTCGATGTCACAGCAATCCTTGTCTGTCACCGCGGAAGCGAGCACCTGCCTGAAGTCCTCTCCGCACTGCAAGCGCAGACTCGCCCGGTAGATCATCTGATTGTTGTCGATTCAGCAGCCGACGAAGACACCCGCCGGTTGTTAGAACAACACGTACCTGAACCCGCCCACCTCGTCTCGCTGCGCGAAAACCAAGGATTCACCGCAGCCGTCGCCCACGCCGCCGACATGGCCGCGGACCTCGGACACCGGACTGCTCCAGAACACCGTTGGCTCTGGCTGATCCACGACGACTCCGCCCCGGCTGAAGACGCACTCGCGGAACTGTTGGGCTCGGTAGAAAAATCACCTTCGGTCACCATTGCCGGCTGTAAACAAGTCCGCTGGCATGACGACCGCAAACTCATTGACGTTGGCATCGGCATGTCACCGCGAGCCGAACGGTTGACCATGATCAACCGTGAAGAGATTGACCAAGACCAGTACGAAGACCGCTCAGACGTGTTCGCCGTCAACTCGGCAGGCATGCTGGTACGCGCCGACAGCTGGGCCGAACTCGGCGGCTTCGACCCCGCCCTGCAGATGGTCGGAGACGAACTCGACTTGTGCTGGCGCAACCGTCTGGCCGGCAACCGTGTCATCGTGGTGCCCAGCGCCATCATGCGCCACGACGAACCCGTGCCAGATTCCACTGACCGGCGCACCCGTCCTGTCTCTGGGTCTTGGTTCCGGCCCTCCGGTAAGGACCATTCCGAGCGCTGGGACGAACTCTCCGGGCGCATCTCTCCGTCCGGTATCCGGGCCCAACGGCGCTCGCAAAACTTTCTACGGCTCAAATATGCTCGCGGCTGGCAGCTGCCCTTCCTCTGGCTATGGCTTCTGATTGCCGCCACGGTTGACCTGATCTTAGGTATCGCGAACAAGCAGTTCGCGCACGCCTTCAAAGCGTTTGTCGGCACCATTGACGGGTTGCTCAAACCGGCCCAATTGCGCAGATCCCGGCGGCAACTGAAACAAAGCCGCCGGGTGGCCTTTGACGTGGTCGAACCGTTGATGACCTCCCGGGCCGAAGTCCGACACTACGAGCGGGCCAACAGGGCCGCTACCGAACGAACCGCTGTGATCGGTGATGGTACCGGTGCCGCCAACACCATGTCGGAGCCGACCGGCGGCCACGACGAATTCACCGCGATGGCCGCTCCCGAACGGACGTGGGCCGGTACCGGGGCTCTGGTGGCCTTTGCGGTTCTTACGATCGCCTCGGTCATCGGGCTGCGACACCTCTTGGGTGCCAGCGCCCTCATGGGCGGCAGCATGCTCCCGGTCAGTGGCTCGCTGGGGGCGGTGTTTGCGCACGCCTCAAGTTGGTGGACCGATCTTTCTGTCGGCTCCAACCACCACATTGATCCGTTCTCCTACGTGCTGGGCCTGCTGGGGATCCTCGGAATCGGGAATGCCTCCGTCGCCACCGTCTGGGCGTTCTTCTTGGCTATGCCGCTTGCCGGACTGGCCGCATGGTTTTTGGCGGCCGGACTGACAGACTCACGCGGTATCCGATTGCTGGCAGCCCTCATCTGGGGTGTGGCACCGGTGCTGCAGGTCGATCTTGCTCAGGGCCGACTCGGGGCCATGATCTTCCACATCGTGCTGCCGCTGTTCGCGCTGGCCGTGATTCGAGCGACCGGTTCGGCACTGGATCCGAAACTGTACTTGGATCCGATCGCGATGCGCCGGACCGAAGTAGAGATGATCCTCAAACCGGGTATCAACTCGGTGCCCTCATGGACCGCTGCAGGCGTCGCCTCACTGCTGATGGCCGTACTAGCCGCAAGCGCTCCGGCAGCCACATTGCCATTGGCACTGGCTGTCATCGTGATGTTCGTCGTGATCGGGCGCAGAGCCAAAACACTCTGGTTCGTGCCCCTGCCGGCGATTGCCCTGTTCTTGCCCACCTGGATCCAAGACTGGAACAACCCACGGGCGCTCCTCGCTGATCCGGGTGCGCCGCTGGCCTTCGAAGCAGCCCCGATCTGGCAACAACTCTTGGGTTTCCCCATCCGGTTCGAACCGCTGGCCGGAACCACCGTGTTCCACTGGGACTGGCTCCACTGGGGTGCGCCCTTTGCCATCATCACGGCATTGTTGATCGCGGCCCCCGCCGGAGTCGGGCTACTGATCGCACTGTTTACGCCAAAGCTGCGCGGCACCATCGTTCGCTTCGCCTTCCTAACCGCATTGCTGAGCCTGGCGGTCGCCTATCTCACCAGCGGGATCGTCACCGCAGCCGACGGCAGCCAACCGGTCACCATCTTCCCGGGTCCAGCCATCTCCGTGTGGTACCTCGTGCTCATGATGGGCGCCATCGTCACCTTGGATGTCTTCGGTAGCCTACGCAACCGCTCCACTGCGGGCCGGCGTGCAGGCTTCACCACCGCCACCGGTGTCCTCTTGGGCACGATGGTCCTCTCCGTGTTGCTAGCCGGTGCGCAGTTCCTAACCGCCAGCTTTGTCGACCCGGTCCAAGACGAAGACCCGTTACACGCCATCGACGATCTGGGCAGCGACTCTCAAGTGGCGGCTTCACCCACCCGGCTAGTGCCGGCCACGGCCGCTGATCAAGCGCTGGGCCAGTACCGAACCCGCACCCTGCGGATCACCGCCACGAACACCGGTTTTGATGGGGCACTCATTAACGGTGCGGCCACAACCTTGGACGCGATGTCTGCCGGGCACCACGCCCGCCAGTTCTCCGGTCCGCTCAACGAAGCATCGTGGGCCAGCGATGACCCTGCCGATGAACAAATCAAGCAGGCCGTCGCCCAGATCGTGGCCGGGGACAATCTGGATCCGCGCCAGCAGCTCGATGAACTAGCGGTTGCGTTTGTCTTCCTTGCAGACCCAGCCAACGACCAAGAACTGCTGGCAGCAAAGATCGACTCGGTCCCCGGACTGGCTACCGTCGGCCGTGCCCAAGGTGGCTGGTTGTGGCGCGCCGTTCCGGAAAAGCAGCTGCCCAAACCTGCCACCGCAACAGACTTCACTTCCCGGATGCGCATCACCGACGCGAACGGCCGGACCGTCCAACAAATCAGCTCCACGCTGACCGAAGCGAACGTTGACCTTCAAGAGAGCTCAGCTGAACGTCGTCTCTGGATCTCCAACCGGGCAGACCCAGACTGGCTCGTCACGTTCAATGGACGAGAAATCAATCCCGAACCAGTCAACTCAGCCCAAGGCCAGTGGGCCGCAGAATTCGTGCTGCCGCAAGAGGCCGGAACACTGAACGTAGAGTTCCAGCACGATCACCAGCGCCTCGCGGTCTTCGGTCAGGGACTCGTCTTTGTCTTGGCCTTGCTGTTGGCAGTGCCCGTCAGCAGGCGGGCACGATTTGTTCCTTATGTTGGACCAGACACCGATGCCACTGAGGTGGAAGAAACCTCCACCTCAGGTGAAGACCAACTACCGGACCTAGCAGCCGAAGAGCCCACGGAGGAACCGGCCAACGCCGAGCCGGATGATGCTGACCCTGCGCCCGCAGAAACCACGCAGAACGATGCCCCAGCAGAACCCACATCCACGGAGGTGACCGATGGCAGCGGAGAAACCCGTCAAAAAGAACGAGAATAAACGGCGCACCATCGCCGCCATAGCCTCCGGGACCGTCTTGGTGCTGTTGGCCGGAGCCGGAGTGTTCGCCGCGGTTCAGAACCCGCAAGAACCTGCGCTGGCCGAAGCTAACCCGGGGCTCACCAACATCCCAACAGCGCAGCAGCGGCTCGTGTGTCCCACCCAGCCACAACTCGTCTCCGGGGTCGGCGAAAACACCGACGCTGCTTTTGCCCCCGGATCTGACGGAGAAAAAACGGAGCTGGCTGCGCTTGCCATCTCTGATCTTGGCGGCACCCTGCCTTGGCTGCAACTGCGCACAGATCTCAGTGCTGAGAGTGACCCGACCGACCTGACCCCCAAGGTCAGTGACGAGAAACAACAGGGCCAGCCCGCCACGGTTGGCGAGGATGGCCAGTCACAGCGTAAAGCAAAGCTATCCGTCAACGGTTCCGCCGCAACCCAGCCAAGTCTGTTGACCAGCTATCCGCTCGGTGGTCGGCCGGGTCTGATCAACGCTGCGCGCAGCTACACCGCACCTGACGGTGACCTAGCCGGGCTGGCCAGCAGTGACTGCATCGCGCCGCGGCATGAACAATGGATCACCGGCCTGACCACCGAAGTCGGGGCAACCGGTGTCATCGGTTTCAGCAACCCGACCGACACCACGGCCGTGGTCAACCTTGACTTCTACGGCAGCCAAGGCAAAGTCCAAGCCCCGGGAGCACAAGGCATCGTCTTGGGCCCAGGGGAGTCACGTTCATTCTTGGCCGCCGGTTTCGCCCCAGACGAGCCCGCCCTCACGGTGCGGATCCGCTCCACCGGTGGTGCCGTCGGCGCGTGGGCGACCCAGACGTTCCTCTACGGCCTCGATGCCGGCGGAGTGGACTACATTCCGGCCACTGGCACACTGGCCCGCAATCAGCTCATTACCGGTTTCATCGCGCAGAATCCGGACAGCAACGCAAAATACCTGCAGGACGAGGACCGCAAGAACTCCGCACCGGCGCTGATCCTCTCCTCACCAGCTGCCACTGAAACAACCGCGACCATCAAGGCGTACTCAACCCGCGGTGAGGTCGACTTGCCCAATAACGGCGAGATCAGCATTCCGGCGCAAGGCACCGCCGTGTTCGAACTGGACCGCTTGGCCGCCGGTGAATACACCTTTGCCATCCAAGGCGACAATCTGGTCACCGCTACCGGCCGCACTGTCCGCGGTGACGCCGACGTTGATATCGCGTACTTGGCATCGGCGGGACGATTGGGGAACTCGAATGTTGTGGCCCTGCCCCAAAACGGGGACGCCACCCTGGTCTTTGGCCAAGCAGACGGCGAGTCCACTGTCTCTATCACCCCGGTGCTCGCCTCCGGCGCCATGGGCCGCCAAACCTCGCTCACCTTGAACGGGGGTGCCACCGTGCGCAAGAGCGTGAAAGATCTGGGTGGCGACAACAAGGTTGCGGGCGTGTTGATCAGCGTCAGCGGTGACCGTGTCTACGGAAACGTGCACATCACCGGTAGCGGAAACCAACTCACCGCTATCCCGATCCGCTCCACTGGCCAAGCAAACACCGCGGTGGCGGTATCCTTATCGGAATAAGTGTGCTCCGGTAATCAGGAAGGTCCACAGATCACGATGAGCTCATCCCACGGCACTGTGCGTAGCTGTTCACGCAACGGCTGCGTCAACCCAGCAGTGTCCACGCTGACCTACGATTACGCCGGCGCCACCGCCGTGCTGGGGCCACTGTCGATTTACGCTGAACCCCACTGCTACGATCTGTGCGCCGCACACGCCGAACGCTTCTCCGCACCCATCGGCTGGGAAGTCATCACCATGACCGACCCGGCCGCGATGGCCGCGGTCCGGCCGAAAGTCGAACCCGATGACCTGCTGGAGGTGGCCCACGCGGTCCAGCAGGGCAGTGACGCAGCTGCCGGGGGCGAGCGTGAAGACTTTGCCGCCGCTGCACAACGCAAGAAACCGCGCCTGAACGCCGGGGCCTCCGCGAAGCCGGCCAAACCTGCCGCCAAGGGATGGCTGCGGCTCATCACTGACGGCGACTAAAACTTCTCACCCACGACTGAACACGTAACCACCGTTTCAAAGGACACAATCTGTTGGCATCTTCTTCCAACCTTTCCCCTGCACTGGACACCACCGGCCTCGACACCAGCACCCTGGACGTCTCTACCGAACAAAGCCCGGTGCAGTACGCCGTCCGCGACCTGAGCTTGGCTGAGGCTGGCCGACACCAGATCCGCTTGGCCGAGCACGAAATGCCCGGCCTGATGGCCTTGCGCGAAGAATACGGTGAATCCCAACCACTGGCCGGTGCACGGATCGCCGGGTCATTGCACATGACCGTCCAAACCGCGGTGCTGATCGAAACCCTCGTGGCGCTCGGTGCAGAAGTTCGCTGGGCCTCCTGCAACATCTTCTCCACCCAAGACGAAGCCGCCGCAGCCGTGGTGGTCGGGGACGGCACAGTTGAAAACCCAACCGGCGTCCCGGTCTTCGCATGGAAGAACGAAACCCTGCCCGAATACTGGTGGGCCACCAACCAAATCCTGTCCTGGCCGGGAGCCGAAGAGAACCCGGAGCTGGGCCCGAACATGATCCTCGATGACGGTGGGGATGCGACCCTGCTGGTGCACAAGGGCGTTGAGTTTGAAGCTGCCGGTGCCGTGCCTGCAGCTGACGAGAACGACCCGGAAGAATACCGCGTCATCCTGTCTGTGCTGAGCGAGTCGCTGAAAGCCTCACCGCAGAAGTGGACCAAGGTTGCTGCCGGGCTGAAAGGCGTCACCGAAGAGACAACCACCGGCGTGCTGCGCCTCTACCAGCTGGCCCAGGAAGGCCAATTGCTCTTCCCGGCCATCAACGTCAACGATTCGGTCACCAAGAGCAAGTTCGACAACAAATACGGCATCCGGCACTCCCTGCCAGACGGAATCATGCGCGCGACCGATGTGCTGATCGGCGGCAAGGTTGCCGTCATCTGCGGTTACGGTGACGTCGGTAAAGGCTCAGCGGAGGCCATGCGCGGCCAGGGCGCCCGGGTGATCGTCACCGAAATCGACCCGATCTGTGCCTTGCAGGCCGCCATGGACGGCTACCAAGTGGCCCGGCTAGAAGACGTGGTTGGTGAAGGCGACATTTTCATCACGACCACTGGCGGTAAAGACATCATCACCGCCGAACACATGCTGGCCATGAAAGACAAGGCCATTGTCGGCAACGTCGGACACTTCGACAACGAGATCGACATGGCCGGGCTGGGCAAGCTGCCGGGCATCGAAAAGATCGAGATCAAACCCCAGGTCCACGAGTGGGTGCTGCCCGCCGACGAGCACGGTCCGCAGCGTTCACTCATCGTGCTGTCCGAAGGCCGGCTGCTGAACTTGGGTAACGCCACCGGGCACCCATCCTTCGTCATGTCCAACTCCTTCACCAACCAGGTCATGGCCCAGATCGAGCTGTTCACCAAACAGGACACCGGCGAATACGCCAACCAGGTTTATGTGCTGCCGAAGATCTTGGATGAGAAGGTCGCCCGCCTCCACTTGGCTTCACTGGGCGTGGAACTGACCGAACTGACGAAAGAACAGGCCGAATACCTCGGCGTCGACGTTGCCGGTCCCTACAAGGCCGATCATTACCGGTACTAAAAAAACTTAGCCACCAGCGGCAGATAGGAAGCCCGCCCCGCGCGTAAATCAGCGCTTTTGGGGCGGGCTTCCCTTAAACTTTGGGTAATTACCCTGTCCAGCCCGAGGAGGCCCCGTGGCGCAGAAAGATGATCCGCTGCACCAGGAAAAAGAGTTCGAAAGCGGTATCGACTACTCCGCCTTCCAAGACACGGAGGGTCCAGACAACGCCCAGCCAGCTGATCCGGCTCCGGCCGAAACCGCGGCACACGAGCATCCTCACGGGCAGCAACCGGAGCCGAGCGCTGAGACCACCGCAACTGATGCAGACCTCACCGTCGCTGCGGCACCAGCTGCCGGGTCTTCGAGCAGTACCCACAAGACCGAGGCGTTCACCTCCCCGATCTACCGGCAGCTGAAACAAGAACGCCCAGAGCACACCAAGACGGACACTCCAACGCAGCACACCGCCGTGTTAGACCGTTCCCGCATCAACGCCCTAGACGACTCTGAAGACCGGCCACAATCGCAGTGGCCGGCCGCAGCCACACCTGCCGGGGACAAAGACAGCCACCAGCGTGCCGCATGGCGCGATGAGGTCAAGACCTCCGCCGGCGGTTTCGCCAAGACACTGCAGGTATTGCTGGCCATCTTCTACCCGTTGGTGCTGTTAGTCGGGACCCTGAAGCTCGTCGCCTCACCGCTGCTACTGCTCATCAGCTACAACCGGCCAGGCTTCCCAGCCGATGAGTACGGTTTCAGCACCGCAGACCGGCTGACCTACGGCTCCTACCCGCTGGACTACCTGTTCAACACGGCAGACACCCGATACCTCTCAGAGCTCAACTTGGACGGCCAACCGCTCTTCAGGCCAGAAGAAGTCCAGCACATGGCAGACGTGAAGCTGATCATGGTCATCACCATGCTCTCCGGACTGTTGCTGCTGATCCTGTCCTTGCTGATGGTCTGGTACTTGCGCCGCAACTACCCCGGAGCGATCCGCCGCGCCACCTTCGCCGGTGGAATCGGATTGTTGGCGCTCGTGATCGCGCTGGCTGTCGCCGTGGTCGTCGGGTTCACAGGCTTCTTCAACTGGTTCCACGAGGTCTTCTTCCCGCAGGGTAACTGGCAGTTCTACCTCGATGACACGCTCATTCGCCTCTACCCGGAACAGTTCTGGCTGGATGCGATCATCCTGTGGGGTGCACTGCTGCTGATCGCACTGCTCGTCACCTTCCTTGCTTCCTGGCCGACCCGCGCACGCCGCGAACGTAGCGCGGCCGAAGCCGAGCGGCTGTGGAGCCTGCAGGCAGATGACGATGTCGCCGCCACGGACACGGACAGGCCAGCCCGCCCACGAGCCAGCTCAGAACCGCAGCTGAGCAAGCGCGAGCAGCGCCGGGCCCTGAAACAGGAAGAGAAAGAACGCAAGGCAGCGCAGAAGGCTGAAGCGAAAAAGAACGTCGACGCCTAAGCCACAGCTCAACCACGTTTAAAAACCGCTGGCGACCACCACATCCGGGAAACATCCGGAACAGGTGGTCGCCAGCGGCGTTAACGCTTCAGCGAATGGTTAGTTCTTCCCGTAGATCTCGTCGATGACCTCGGTGTAGTCACGCATGACCGCGGTCCGCTGCAGTTTCATCGACGGGGTCAAATGTCCACTGGTGTCCGTCAGCGCGGCCGGCAGGATCCGGAACTCACGCACAGACTCGGCCCGGGAGACCTTCTGGTTGGCGTCGTTGATCAGGTTCTCAACGTAGTCCCGTATCTGCGGGTGTTCGGCTGCCTGCTGAACTGACAGCTCGCCAAGACCATGCTGGGCGCACCAGCGTGGCAGCGCCTCCGGTTCCAGTGCGATCAGCGCTGAGACGAAGGGGCGGTTCTCACCGACAAGCACGACGTGGGCCACCAGATCGTCTTTGCGCAGATCTTCTTCCATCGGGCCCGGGTAGACGTTCTTGCCGCCGGCGGTGACAATGACGTCCTTCTTCCGGCCCAAGATTTTCAGGAAGCCGCTCTCATCGATCTCACCCAGATCTCCGGTGCGTAAGAAACCATCAGCGGTGAACGTCTCCTCAGTGGAGAACCGGTCCCCGTGGTACCCGTCGAAGACGACCACGCCGCGGATCAGGATCTCTTGATCATCGGCAATCTTGATGTCGACCCCTGGGATTGGCAGCCCCACCGAGCCCAAGGTGGTCTGGCCCGGAATGTTCAGGGTTGCCGGAGCGGTCGTCTCTGTCAGACCGTAGCCTTCCTGCATCCCAATCCCGACGCCCCGGAAGAAGGCACCCAACTCTGGGTCCAGCGTGGAGGCACCGGAGACGGCAAACTTGGCCCGGCTACCGAGCAACGCTCGCAGTTTCGCGTAGACGAGCTTGTCGAACAGCTTGTGCTTGAGCTTCAGGGCGAGCCCCGGTCCGGAGCCCTCCCCGAGGTCGGCGCGTTCGCAGGCCTGGGCGTAGTCGATCGCAGTCTGCTTGGCGGCAGCAAAAATCTTGCCCTTGCCGCCATCCTCGGCCTTCTGCGTGGCTCCGGCCAACACCTTTTCGAAGACCCGTGGAACGGCAAGGACGAAAGAAGGGTTGAAGGTATTCAGTGCTGGCAGCAACAGCTTTAGGTCGCCCACGTGGCCAATCTTGATGCCACCGACCAGGCAGATGTATTGCACGGCTCGAGCCAAGATGTGGGCCAGTGGCAAGAACATGAGGGAAGAGGACTGCTCGGCCCCTTCACCTTCCGGGTACACAATGTCCGCAGCAAACGGCAGGATGTTCAGGCTCGTCAAGCACAGATTCGCGTGGGTGATGCGGGCACCCTTGGGTCGACCGGTCGTGCCGGAGGTGTAAACCAAGGTCGCAACATCAGCTAGAGTTGCGGTGCGGCGGGCCTTGTCCAGATCAGCATCGCTGACCTCGTGGCCGGTTTCGGCAAATGCCATCAGGTCAGCGAGTTCCCCGATCACGTGAATCGGCAGATCCGCGCCCAGATTCGCAAGTGCTTGGGCGGCAACGCCCCGATGCTGCTCGGTTTCGACAAAGAGCAGGCTGGCCCCGGAATCACCAACAATGTGTTCAACTTGATACGCCGAAGACGTCTCGTAAATCGGCACGGAAATGCCACCGGCGAACC
Organism: Micrococcoides hystricis; assembly: GCF_042434215.1. Lineage (NCBI taxonomy): Bacteria > Bacillati > Actinomycetota > Actinomycetes > Micrococcales > Micrococcaceae > Micrococcoides > Micrococcoides hystricis. Next base: position 57,012 of record NZ_JBHLUB010000028.1, read on the forward strand.
AAATGGCCTGATCCAACAACGCCCACTTATAGCTGGTCGAGCACATGACCGCCACCATGTCCCCGGGTTTCACCCCGGAAGCGATGAGTGCTTTGGCGAGCTTCTGCACGTCGGTGACGAACTCGCGCAAGGTCACATCACGCCAAGTGATCTGTTCTCCGGCGATCGTCGGAATGGCGTAGGCCGGCAAATCGGCGGCAGCCTCAAGACGTTCCAACACCAGATCGGTGACGTTGGTGGAGGCTGGTAGCTGAGCCACTTGGGTGTTGGTGACTTCCTGCATCAGTGTTTCCTTCAGATGGGGTACGTGTGCGTCTAGTTTAGATCCACGAAGAGAACCACATGCGGGCCCGCCACGCGTCATAGTTAATTTGTTCTCCGGTCCAGACCGGCAAGAAGAAGGCACTCACGGCCACCACCGCCACAACGAACCCGATGGCTCCCAGTGTCGCGGCCCGGCTGTAGCGGCCGGTCAGCGCCAGCTGCCGCCGACTCATCAGACGCATCAGCCACGCCAGTGCCAACAGCACCGCCAAGATGAGGAAGGGCTGGTAGGCGATGGTGTAAAAGAAGAACATGGTGCGGTCGGGGAAAGCCAACCACACGAAGAAACCGGCAATGTAGGCGGCGATGATCGCCCAGGCCCGCCAATCATTGCGGGCCACGGCTAGGAACAGAACCACAAGGAACGCGAGCGCTCCGGCCCACCACAACATCGGGTTGGCCAGATCGGTGATCGCCGCCGAGCAGCTTTCATGGACGCACCCGTCTTCGCCACGTTTAGTGCCTTCGTAGAAGAACGATGTGGGCCGGCCCATGAACCACCACGTCCACGGGGTTGACGCGTAACTGTGCTCACTGGAAAGACCGGCGTGGAACTGTGTAGATTCCCGATGATACCGGTACAGGGAGCGGAACCAGTCCGGGAACAAGCCGCCGATGCCAGCAGAGGGATGCTCCGCGGACCACTGACGACCGTAGCCACCGCTGCCAAAAATCCAGCCGGACCACGTCGCCACATAGCTCACGGCATACAACGGAATGGCGGTGAGAAGAGCTGGAAACCAGTCATACAGGAACGTGGTCCGCAACGGTGCAGGCTGATCCGGCAACTCTTGGGCCAAGATACGGCGGCCCTGCCAGTCCCAGGCCAGCGATAAGAGACAGAACATGCCAACGAACGCCAAAGCCGAGAGCTTTACAGAGGTGGCACAGGCTAACAGGACCGCTGCCAGCAGCCACCACGGACGCCAAAGACGGGCGACGAAACGAGGCTGCTGGCCGGATACAGCGTGCTGAAGCAAACGCTGTCGGTGCCAGCGTTGGTCGTACAGCAGCGCCAAGAATGCGGCTAAGACGAACAGGGCCAAGAAGATATCGAGCAAGCCAGTCCGCGACAGCACCAGATGGTGACCGTCCACGGCCATGAGGATTCCGCCTAAGACGCCGAAAAACTGTGCCCGCAACATCCGGGTCACAATGATCATGAACAGGAACACCATGATGGTTCCGGCAGCTGCAGCGGAGAAGCGCCAACCGTAACCGTTGTCGACGCCGAAAATCGCCATTCCGGCGCCGATGATCCACTTGCCTAGAGGCGGGTGAACAACGTAGCCCGGCTCATCCAAAGGCTGAGGGTTCCCGGCCACAAAATCGGGGTTCGGTTCCTCCGGCCACTTCATCTCGTGACCAAAGTTCCACAGGGCCCAGCCGTCTTTGACGTAATAGGTCTCATCAAAAATGAGCCGGCCCGGATAATCCAAGTTCCAGAACCGCAGCAGTCCGGCAACCACCGTGACCACGGCGAAAGCCGCCCAGCCCCACCGCGTGAACACGACCGGGTCACCCGACAGACGGGCACGCAACCGCGCCGGCACACCCGTGGTGGGCCTGCGCCTTTCCGGTGCGGTGGTGGTGATACTCATCAGGCTTATCGTACCCAAGACTGGGCGTTTAGCCCCTGCGCATTACCGTGAAAGCTAAAGCCGGTAGGGTAGTGGACATGTCTGGAACCATCACGCTGGCGGCCACACCGATCGGCAATCTCTCCGATATCTCCTCCCGAGTTCTGGAACTGCTGCAGCACAGCCCGCTGATCGCCGCTGAAGACACCAGACGCACCCAACAGTTGCTCAACGCACTCGGGGTCACCGCTGCAGGCAAGCTAACCGCCTACCACGAGCACAATGAGGCAGCCAAGACCGCCGAACTGTTGGCCGCGGTGGAAGCCGGAACAGATCTGCTGGTGGTGACCGATGCCGGCATGCCCGCCGTGTCCGATCCCGGCTATCGGCTGGTCCAAGCCGCCATTGCCGCCGACATCCCCGTCACCTGTGCCCCCGGCCCGTCCGCGCCACTGGTGGCCCTCACTCTCTCCGGGCTACCCACCGACCGGTTCTGTTTCGAAGGCTTCTTGCCCCGCAAAGCCGGCGCCCGAGCACAACGCTTGCAGGAGCTCGCCGATGAGCAACGCACCCAAGTCTTCTTTGAGGCCCCGCACCGGCTGTCTGCATTTCTCGAGGCTGTTAGTGAAGCGTTCGGATCCGACCGGCAGGCGGCTGTCTGTCGAGAGCTGACCAAAAAGTTTGAACAAATCCGCAGGGGCACCCTGGCTGAACTGATCGCCGAGCAAGAAACCGATCCAGCCCGTGGCGAAATCGTGATCGTCGTGGCGGGCGCCGAACCACAAACGGTCGATCTCGACACGCTGGCCGCGCAAGCTGTTGAGCAGCATCGTGGCGGCGAACGGCTGAAGACCGCTGCCGCCGCGCTCGCCAAAGCGCACGGACACTCCACCCGCCAGATCTACCAGACTGCCTTAGATCTGATGGCCGAGCAGTCATAGCGCACAGCGAGAATCATTAGGCTCCTAGCGCACGATAGGCCGTTTCACCCTTCACGGACACCGTCCGTGTGCCGCGGTTGTCGTAATCTAGTAAGCGGAGAACAAACGTTGCCTGACCCCTTATCTTTCGACCAGAGGTGATTGACGCTATGAGCGTGACCCAAGAACGTGAACAACAGGTGCTTGACTCGGTGCCCACCGGCATCCTGATTAACGGTCAGTGGCGGGACGCCACCGGCGGCAAGACCTTGGATGTCCACGACCCAGCCACCGGCAAGGTGCTGCTGTCCATCGCGGATGCGACCACCGAAGACGCGCTCGCGGCCCTCGACGCAGCCTCCGAAGCCCAACGGGACTGGGCCCGCACCTCCGCGCGCGAGCGTGCCGAGATCCTGCGCCGTGCCTTTGACCTCGTGACCGAGCGTGCCGAAGACTTCGCGCTGCTGATGACCATGGAAATGGGTAAACCGCTGGCCGAGGCCCGCGGCGAAGTCAAGTACGGTGCCGAGTTCCTGCGCTGGTTCTCTGAAGAGACCGTGCGCGACTACGGCCGGTACTTCACCAGCCCAGAAGGCACCAACAAGATGATCGTCCAGCGCAAACCTGTCGGTCCATCGCTGCTGATCACCCCGTGGAACTTCCCGCTGGCCATGGCCACCCGCAAGGTAGCCCCCGCCGTTGCCGCCGGTTGCACCATGATCCTCAAACCAGCCAAGCTCACCCCGCTGACCTCCCAGCTCTTCGCCCAGGTCATGCAGGAAGCCGGCCTACCAGCAGGCGTGCTGAATGTCGTGTCCTCATCATCAGCCTCCTCCATCTCCGGCCCGCTGATGCAGGACGACCGCCTACGCAAGGTCTCCTTCACCGGCTCCACCCCGGTGGGCAAGCGGCTGCTCAAGGACGCCGCAGACAAGGTCCTGCGCACCTCCATGGAGCTGGGCGGTAACGCCCCGTTCATCGTGTTCGAAGACGCCGACCTCGACAAGGCTGTCCAGGGCGCCATCGATGCCAAGATGCGCAACATGGGTGAAGCCTGCACCGCGGCCAACCGTTTCCTCGTCCAGAAGTCCGTCGCTAAGGAATTCAACGAGAAGTTCGCCGCCGCCATGAGCGCACTGAAGACCGGCCGTGGCACCGAAGACAGCACCGATGTGGGCCCACTGGTCGATGACGGCGCCCGCAACGACGTGGACAAGTTGGTCCAAGAAGCCGTCAAAGCCGGGGCAACCGTCGCCGCCGGTGGCGCCAAGGAAGAGGGCCCAGGCTACTTCTACAAACCAACTGTGCTGACCGACGTGGCCAACGACAACCCGATCCTGCAGAACGAAATCTTCGGCCCGGTCGCCCCGGTGACCACCTTCGAAACCGAAGAGGACGCCATCCGCATGGCCAACAACACCGAATACGGTCTGGCCTCCTACCTCTACTCCAAGGACTTCAACCGACTCATCCGGGTCGCCGAAGGCCTCGAGTTCGGCCTGGTTGGTTTCAACGCCGGCGTCATCTCGAACGCCGCCGCACCATTCGGTGGCATGAAGCAGTCCGGTATGGGCCGTGAAGGCGGCGCCGAAGGCATCGCCGAATACACCACCACCCAGTACATCGGTATCGCCGACCCGTACGCCAACTAGTAATTTCCCGCACACACGTAGGAGCCCTGCCCACCATGACTGCGACCATTCCCGGTCACACCCCTGATGCCTACCTGCAGAAGGACACCACCGGTGACGGAGACCAGTCTGGTGGGCAGCGCGCTGCTACCGAAGAAAACACCGGGCGTCGGCGCAACCTCACCTACCCGCCGGCACCCGAGCCGTTGCCCGCCCCCGTCGTGGACAACCACACCCACTTGGACTTGCGCGACGGAAACATCAACCTGACCTACGCTTCAGCGCTGGACACCGCTGAAGCGGTCGGGGTGCCCGGAGTGATCACGATCGGCTACGATCTTGGCTCATCCGAGCGCGCCGTCCAAGCCAGCTACCTTGAGCCACGAATCCGGGCCGCAGTGGCACTGCACCCCAATGAGGCGCCGCAACGCGTGGCTGATGGCAGCTTCACCGAGGTTTTCGCGCAGATCTGCACGCTGGCAGAAGACGAACGCGTCGTCTCGGTGGGGGAGACCGGCCTAGATTACTTCCGCACTGGCGAAGACGGGATCGAGGCGCAAAAGTATTCGTTCGCCGAGCACCTGAAGCTGGCGCACCGGCTGAACAAGCCGGTGCAGATTCACGACCGGGACGCCCACGACGATGTTGTCGCGGAGCTGGAGAAGGCCCGCGAAGGTGGTTATCTTCCTCACAAAGTTGTTTTCCACTGCTTCTCCGGAGGCGAAGAGCTGGCACGGATATGTAACGAGAATGGCTGGTACATGTCGTTTTCTGGAACCGTGACATTCAAGAACTCAAAGGACTTGCAGGCCGCGCTACGGATCGCCGATCAGTCTCTGATTCTTGCGGAAACTGACGCGCCTTACCTGACCCCGCATCCGTACCGGGGACGGCCGAATGCTTCCTACTTGATGCCGAACACGGTCCGCTTTATGGCGGAGCATCTCGGAGTTGAATTGACCGCGTTCTGCCGCCAACTGCAGGACAATACCGACCGAGTGTACGGTCAGTGGTTGTTATCAATTTGAGCTAATGTCACGATTCGGTTACGATACTTAACCTAGAAGCTGGGATCAGGCCATTCGGCAGAACCGTTCGCATAACTTTTCTGTTTGGATGAACCCTGTGCCCAGAACCTGCAAAGTATTGGAACTTCGTGGCTCGACCAAAGAAAAAACTCGTCCTGATCGGCACGCAGCTTGCTGTAGTTGCCGCATTGATCCTCGGCCTGATCGGCTTCGTCGGTAACAACAAGACTGTTGCCGTGAACGTTGACGGCCAATCCCAAGAAGTAAGCACTTTCGCTTCTGACGTCCGCGGCGTCCTGGAATCCGGCAACATTGAACTTGCCGCCGGTGACGAAGTAACTCCATCCCTCGATGAGCCGGTGACCGCTGACACCGTCATCAACATCGCCAAGAACAAAGAGATCCAGTTGGAGATCGACGGCGAAACCAAGACTTACAACACCACCGCAGCTACCCTGGCTGAGTTCCTGGACAGCATTGAGCTGAAGAAGAATTCTGAAATCGCTGCTGACCTCGACGCGGAACTCGTCTCCTTCACCTCCCCAATCGAGGTGACCACCCCGAAGAAGATCATCGTGGTCCAGAAGGGTAAGAAGAACAAGACTTTCACCTCCACCGAGTCCACCATTGGTGACGCGCTGAAGGCTGAAGGCGTCAAGCTGGGTAAGAACCACAAGCTGTTCCAGGTGACCAAGGCCAAGGCCGAAAAGGGCAAGAAGGCCAAGACCGTCAACAAGGCCCTGAAGCCATCCGCCAAGTTGGAAAAGGCCGTCAAGGTCCTGATCCAGGTGCACTCCACCAAGTCCGATAAGGAAACCGTCGCGATTCCTTACGAGACCACCACCACCAAGGACAACTCCCTGTACGAAGGTGAAAAGAAGGTCAAGAAGGCTGGCGTAGCCGGTACCAAGACCATCACCTACAAGCTGAGCTTGGTTGACGGTAAGGTCACCGACAAGGTCAAGACCGACGAAAAGGTCACCAAGAAACCAGAAAACGCTGAAGTTCTGGTCGGTACCAAGAAGCGTCCTGCTCCAAAGCCAGCTGAGAACAACAACTCCAGCTCCGCCAAGAAGAGCAGCAGCTCCTCCTCTTCCTCCTCCAGCAGCTCCTCTGCTCCAAAGGCCAACACCACGAACGTTGGTGGCGCTTGGCAGAAGCTGGCTCAGTGTGAGTCCGGCGGTAACTGGTCCATCAACACCGGTAACGGTTACTACGGTGGCCTGCAGTTCTCCGCTAGCTCCTGGGCCGCAGCCGGTGGTACCAAGTACGCTCCGCTGCCACACCAGGCAACTCCAGCCCAGCAGATCGCAACCGCTGAGAAGCTGCGCGCCAACGGTGGCTGGGGCCACTGGCCAGCATGCTCCGCTCGACTGGGCCTGCGCTAAACGACAACACTAGAAGGCTCTTCGAGCCACATAACTGAAGAACCTCTCACGCTGGGCGGTATCGCGAATTTCACGCGGTGCCGCCCAGCGTCGTTGTCAGTCATGATGGACCGAGTGCAGGGCCAAAGTAGTTAAGATAGAAAACGTGAGTGAACCATCAAGGCTGTTGTCTGCAGCTGATATCCGGCTGCTAGCCGACAAGGCTGGAATCCGCCCGACCAAAACCCTCGGGCAGAACTTCGTCATCGACCCCAATACGATCCGTCGCATCGTCGCCGCAGCAGAAGTTACCGCTGACGAGCATGTTTTGGAGGTCGGTCCCGGGTTGGGCTCGCTCACTCTGGGGCTTCTCGACGCAGCTGAGAAGGTTACCGCAGTAGAAATCGATGCGGCGCTTGCCGGGCAACTGGCCGAAACCATTGCCGAGTATCGCCCTGAACGGGCTGGCCAACTGCACCTCATTCACTCCGATGCCATGGAGGTCAGCGCCGAACAGATCGCCCAGACGTCCGGATCCCTACCATCGGCGCTCGTGGCGAATCTGCCCTACAACGTTGCCGTCCCAGTCCTGCTGCACCTGCTCGCCGAACTACCGGAGCTGCAACACGCGCTGGTGATGGTTCAAGAAGAAGTCGCAGACAGACTGGCAGCCGACCCGGGCAGCAAGGTCTACGGTGTCCCCTCAGTGAAAGCCAGCTGGTACGGGCACGTACGCAAAGCAGGAGTGATTGGCATGCGGGTGTTCTGGCCCGAACCAAAAATCACCTCCGGGCTCGTGCACTTCCGGTGTTACGACGAACATGAAGCGGCACGGGTGCAACAGGGCGCAGACCGCGAACTGACTTTCGCGCTGATTGACGCGGCCTTCGCGCAACGCCGCAAAACACTGCGCGCCGCATTGGGGCCAGCCTTGGGCAGCCCCGCGCAGGCCGAGGATGTGCTGCGCAGCGCCGGTATCGACCACACCTTGCGTGGGGAACGGCTCACCATCTCCGACTTTGCCACTATCGCGCTTGCCGCCGCTGAGACGGAGGTCCGATGAGCCCGGAGCGTCAAAACGCCGCCGAACTGTTTGGCTACGCCACCGCCAATGCGCCGGGCAAGATCAACATCGCCCTGCACGTGGGTGCGCCGCGCGCCGACGGCTACCACGAGCTGCAAACCCTTTTCTTGGCGGTGAACTGCGCCGAACAGGTCCGTGCGACCTCGGTCACGGACGGATCCATTACCGCAGAATTCTCCTCTCAATCGGCCAGCCACATCGCCTATCAGGGGCTGCCTACCGACGAATCGAATCTTGCCGTCAAGGCCGCCTTGTTGCTGCAACGCGAATTCAACATCGACGAAGGCGCGCACCTGACCATTACCAAGAATGTGCCCATCGCTGGGGGCATGGGCGGAGGCTCCGCAGATGCGGCCGCAGCTTTGGTCGCCTGCGCAGCACTATGGGGCATCCAAATGGACCGTCGCGCGCTGGCCGAATTCGCCGAACCACTTGGAGCGGATGTGCCCTTTGCTGTCCTTGGCGGGGCCGCACTCGGCGCCGGGATCGGCCATGAGCTCACCCCGTTGCTCACGACCGCCCAGACGCACTGGGTCATCGTGCCGGCCACCGGCAACGGCCTGTCCACCCCGAGCGTGTACAAGGAGTTCGATCAGCTCCACGGGTACCGGCCGGGACAAAACGACACCGAACCGGAGCCCATCAGCACCGAACTGCTGCGCGCCTTTGCTCAAGGCGATCCACGCACCCTGGCGGGCTATCTGCGCAACGACCTACAGCCTGCCACCTTGGCGCTGTACCCGGAACTGTCCCAAACATTGGAGCTAGGGTTGCGAGAAGGTGCGCTCGCGACCATGATCTCCGGTTCCGGACCGACCATCATGATGCTCTGTGACGACGCGGAAGCCGCCAGTGCGCTGGCGCTGCGCCTCAATGACGAATACCAACTTCCCGCTTGGCCGGTCACCGGACCTGCCGCCGGGGCGACAATCTGTTAGGAAAGTACACCTACCTCTATGGCCCATCTGCTTGGCTGCGAAAATATTGGCATTTCATTTGGCACCCGCACGGTGCTCGAGTCCGTCTCCCTAGGCATTGACCGGGGGCAGCGGATCGGTATCGTCGGCCGCAACGGTGACGGCAAATCAACCCTGATGCGAATTCTGGCCGGCGTCCAAGAACCCGATCACGGCCGCGTCACGGCCCGCAACGACATTTCCGTGGGCTACCTAGCCCAGCGGGACAGCCTGGACGATGCCGACACGGTGTCCTTCGCGGTCGTCGGAGAGCGGGCCGAACACGAATGGGCGGCTGACCCAAAGATCCGTGACGTGATCGACGGGCTGCTCACCGGCATCGACTGGAACGGCACGGTAGGGGAGCTGTCCGGTGGTCAACGCAGACGTGTCGCGCTGGCACAACTACTGGCCGGCAATGACGATGTGCTCTTCCTTGATGAGCCCACCAACCACCTCGATATTGAGACGGTGCACTGGTTGGCCGAACACCTCAAGAACCGCTGGCGTCCCGGTGAAGGCGCGCTGCTGGTCATCACCCACGACCGGTGGTTCCTCGATGAGGTGGCCACAAACACTTGGGAAGTCCACGATGGCATCGTTGAACCGTTCGAAGGCGGCTACGCCGCCTATATGCTGGCCCGGGTAGAACGAGACCGACAGGCAGCCGTTGTCGAACAGAAACGCCAACAGCTAGCTAAGAAGGAGCTCGCGTGGCTGCGCCGTGGCGCACCAGCCAGGACATCGAAACCAAAGTTCCGGATCGACGCGGCCAACGCGGTCATCGCTGATGTGCCAGAAGTCCGTGACAAGGTGGCTCTGACAAAAATGGCGACAGCTCGACTGGGCAAAGACGTCATTGATGTCGAGAACATGAGCTACCAGCTGCCCGAAGGCCGCGAACTGTTCGACAAAGTCACCTTGCGTTTGGCGCCAGGTGAGCGCATTGGCATTTTGGGAATCAATGGTGCCGGCAAGACCACGCTCGTGCGCTTGATGACCAAAGATCTGGAGCCAACAGCTGGACGCGTCAAACACGGTAAGACGATTCAGACCGCCGTGCTGGACCAGAATCTTGCGGATCTGGCGGCGACCACCAACCGCCGGGTCATTGAGGTGCTCACCGAAGAAAAGAATGTTTTCGAAGTCGACGGTAAGGAAGTCTCTGCAGGTTCGCTGCTGGAGACCCTAGGGTTTGCCGCCAAGCGCCAGTGGACCCCCGTCAAGGACCTCTCCGGTGGTGAACAACGCCGCCTGCAACTGTTGAAGCTGTTGGTCACCGAACCGAATGTGCTGTTCTTGGATGAGCCCACCAACGATTTGGATACCGACACCTTGGCGGCGGTGGAAGATCTGCTGGACTCTTGGCCCGGCACCCTGATTGTGATCTCACACGACCGGTATTTCCTCGAGCGCGTCACCGATCATCAAGTGGCGTTGCTGGGTGATGGCAAGATTCGGGACCTGCCTGCTGGCGTGGATGAGTACCTGCGCCTGCGCAAGGAACAAGACCAGTCCGGGCCGGCAGCCTCCACCCGGGCGACCAGTACGACCGAGTCAGGCAGCGACTCCGGTCCGACGAGCACGCTGTCGGGTGCTGAACGGCAGGCGGCGCAAAAGGAAGCGAACGCGACCGAACGCAAGCTTAATCGGATCACGGAGCAGATCGACAAGCTCGAAGCTGCGATGCATGAGATTGACCCGCAGGACTTCGTGGCTTTGGGGGAGAAGTCGGCTGAAATAACCCAGCTGCGCGCAGAGCAGGAAGAATTGGAAGAACGCTGGCTGGAGCTCTCCGAAATCCTCGAAGGCTGAGCCGCTGCAACCCCGCTGTGTGAGTCCAATCCCTAGCCAAGGGCATCAGCAGTGCCAGACAATGGGAAGCATGAGGAACGGTATAGAGTCTCCGCAGAAACTCCCTTGGCGATGGGGGACTGACACCGGGCTGCAAGCCCCGCCATATTTGCAGCGCGAACCGGCATCCTCGTTCACGCTCGCTGCACGCGCCGTCTATACCGCAGCAGACACCCAGTCCCTCTACCTGTGGCTGTGCCAATTGCGTCGAGCACCCTACAGCTATGACTGGATCGACAATTTCTTTCGCCAAAGTCCGCGCACACCAGACCCGTCGCTGACGAATCTAAGTATCGGGCAGACCGTCATGACGATTTTCGACCTTGTGGACTTCCAGCCGCACCGGTACCTGACCCTGAAAATGAAACCGGGTCTACCGACACGAATCTTCGGTTCTTTGGTCGTGCACTACTCGATCGTCACCGAGGAGCACGCGCAGGTTTTACGCGGAGATCTCTGGATGGCATCAACCGGTCCCTACTTTGGGCGGCTGCGACGATTCCTGCTGGCGTGGGGAGACATCATCATGATGCGCAAACAGTTGCTCACCCTGACGGCGCTCGCGGAACAGACCGACATGGAGCAACGCCTAACCGAGCAGCGGCACTGAATGATCGGTGCCGAGCCGTTTGATCACTAGGGTAGCTAGAAACCTAACTACCCTCTCTATCCAATGTGGTTTCTCGGCCTGCGTCGTTGCGACTGACAAACTAGTTGGGCGCGAGATGGACTTACGGACTGGCTACCTGAGTTCGGAGAGCCTCACGCTTGTCTTCACCGACCCACCAAATGATGAGTAGCGCGACGAAGGTGATTCCCGTTCCTACAAGTTCACCAACCCTTGGTTGATCAACAATTGCGAAAAATATGCTGGCAACCAGGTAGAGGGATGGAATGATCCCACCGAGCCAGACCGGCGGACGACGGCTGAGCCAAACATGGAGGAATACCAGCGCCAGTCCAATGAGACCCCCAATTGCCAGTACCCAAGTAGGCAGGTCCGCTAGTGAATCAAATGACATGATTTGCTTCTTTCAAAACATTCGAAACTACATTGTCTGCCGCTAACCAACGTGGAGCAACGACCAACTCCTAAGAGATCTGTAAGCATAGCGCCAAAACCGAGTGTGACACGGCCATGATTCCGCCGAAAGATAATGGAGGATGACGGCAGGGAGCAAAACTTAACTGTGCAGCGGCACTGAATGATCGGTGCCGAGCCGCTTCATCACCAAGGTTGAGGTAAGCCGTTGAACCCCGGGGATAGCAGTTAATCGGGTGTCGAAGAGCTCCTGATAGTGCGTGAGGTCTTTCGCGAAAACTCGAAACATGTAGTCCGGATCCCCGAAAAGGCGCTGCGCCATCACGATGCTGGGTTCATCCATGACAGCCTGCTCGAACGCTTCAAGGGTTTCCACATCCGTGCGAGCCATCGTTGCGAAAACCAGTGCCTCAAAGTTCAGGCCAACTGCCTCCGGGGAGATCACGGCCCGGTAGCGTTCGATGGCTCCGGACTGTTCAAGATCCCGCACCCGCCGGTGACACGAAGACAAGCTCAGGCCGACCTGTGCGGCCAGATCTGTGGTGCTAATGCGACCATCTTCCTGAAGGATTGAAAGGATTTGTCGATTAAGGGCGTCCATAGCGAAAAATATACCGCGTTTACCCGGTTGACAGGCGAAAAAGCGAAGCACATTTCAGAAGAAAACAACTAGAGTTTTCAGATATCAAGCACATTCTCGCTTGAAGTGACCACATCTTTCGTAAGGGCCAGCCATGGAAATGACCGCCGTACTCGGCTTTGCGCTCATCGCATTCACGCTCATTGTCGTCCCTGGACCAGACTGGGCCTACATCCTAGCTGCCGGGGCTCGAGACCACGTCGTGGTCCCCGTGGTATCCGGGGTGATGGTCGGCTACGCCTTGATCACCCTAGTCCTCGTGGTGGGCCTAGGTGCACTCGTGGCAGCGGTACCAGCTGTGCTGCTCGGGCTAACCGTGGCAGGGTCCACCTACCTGTTGTACTTGGGCTGGAAAACCGTACGCAGCGCATCCGCCGCCGAGTACGGTCAAGTGCAAGGTGCCCTCGCTTCCAGCTCGCGCGCTTACTTTGCTCGAGGGGTAGGTGTCAGCGCGTTGAACCCCAAAGCCTTGCTGCTCTTCTTGTCGATCTTGCCGCAGTTCACCCGGGTCTCGGCAGAGTGGCCGATGCCCGCCCAATTCGCTGCCTTGGGTGGTATCTACATTGTGATGGCATCGCTGATCTACCTTTTCCTCGGCTTTGCTGCTGACAAAGTCTTGGGGTCTAGGCCGCAGGTCGCTCAGATCCTCACCCGGGTTGCCGGGATCGCCATGATCTGCCTCGGCGTGGGCCTGATCGGGGAACAGGTGCTGGAGTTTGTCTCCTAGGTGAGAGCGCTCACCGCCAAATAATTTGCTTTCCCCCTAGTGACTCATGGCAGAATAGAGAACTGTGCCAAGCAATGAAGCCGCTTTAAAGAAGCTGCTTTCAACGCAAGGTATGGTCCGCCCTGGTGTAATGGCAACACGCCAGCCTTTGGAGCTGTGCATTCTAGGTTCGAATCCTAGGGGCGGAACGCTATAAGCCGACCCTCAATCTTGAGTTACTGGAGGCACACATATGGTGGCACCCACCGCAGTAATCGTTCTCGCCGCGGGTGCAGGGACTCGCATGAAGTCTAATACACCAAAAGTGATGCACCAGATGGTCGGCCGCTCCATGGTGGGACATGCTCTGTTCGCCGCCAAAGCACTGAACCCGGAACACCTAGTTGCTGTGGTGCGCCACCAGCGCGACAAAGTTGCCGCGCACATCACAGCGTGTGAACCATCCGCGATCATTGTTGACCAAGACGAAATCCCCGGTACCGGTAGCGCTGTCAAAGCAGGTCTTCACGCCCTGCCCAATGAGCTGACCGGCACAATCGTCGTCAGCTACGGCGATGTCCCGCTACTCACCTCCGAACTCATCGCTGAATTGGTTGCCGAGCACGAAGCCCACGGCAACGCCGTCACCGTGCTGACCACCAAGCTCGAAGACCCAACCGGATACGGACGTATCATTCGATCCGCAGACGGTGCCGTCGAACGCATCGTGGAACAAAAGGACGCCACCGAGGAAGAACGCGCCGTGCAGGAAATCAACTCCGGCATCTATGCTTTCGACGCAGCCATGTTGCGCACCACCCTGCCGAAGGTCACGACCGACAACGCTCAGGGCGAGATGTACCTGACCGATGTCCTGGGTCTGAGCCGCCAAGCCGGCGGCCGCGTCGCAGCCCTGGTAACGGATGACCGCTGGCAGGTTGAAGGCGCCAACGATCGCGTACAGCTAGCCACCCTCGGCCAAGAACTGCAGCGCCGGGTCCTAGAAGGCCACATGCGTAACGGCACCACCGTTGTCGATCCGGACAGCACGTACGTTGATGTCACCGTGACGCTGGAGCAGGACACCACTTTGCTGCCCGGCACCCACCTGCACGGCACGACCCACATCGCGGAAGATGCCGTGATCGGTCCGGACACCACTCTCATTGACTGCCGCGTAGAAGCAGGCGCCACCGTCACCCGGGCCCACGCCACCGAAGTCGTGGTTGGCCCGAATGCTAAGGTCGGCCCCTTCACGTATATGCGCCCCGGCACCCAACTCGGGGAAGACACCAAGGTCGGCGCCTTCTACGAAACCAAGAACATCACCTTGGGCAAGGGATCTAAACTCTCGCACCTCGGCTACGCAGGCGACGCCGAGATCGGCGAGTACACCAACATTGGTTGCGGCAACATCACGGCCAACTACGACGGCCAAAACAAGCACCGCACCATCATCGGTGACTACGTGCGCACCTCCTCCAACACCGTCTTCGTGGCACCCGTGGAAGTCGGCGACGGGGCGTACACCGGCGCCGGTGCCGTGGTCCGCAAGAACGTCCCAGCCGGCGCACTGGCCATCTCAGTCGCGCCACAACGCAACTCCGAAGACTGGACCCTGACCAAGCGCCCCGGTACCCCAAGTGCAGAGGCTGCTCAGGCGGCCAAAGAAGCGTAGACTAAAACTTGTTTCTCTCACCAAAACCCGCACAGCATAAAGGACAGCGCACAGCGAATGCATGAGATTACCAAACACGTCGACAAGCGGATGGTTCTAGCCTCCGGACGTGCCCACCCGGAATTGGCGGAACAGATCGCCGAGCATCTTGGTACCGAGTTGCTGCCGTTGAGCGCATACGACTTCGCCAATGGTGAGATCTACGTTCGCAGCGCCGAATCAGTCCGCGGTAAAGACATCTTCATCCTGCAGTCCCACCCAGCCCCGTTGAACAACTGGCTGATGGAACAACTGATCATGATCGACTCCATGAAACGTGCCTCCGCAAAGCGGATCACGGTGGTGTCCCCGTTCTACCCGTACGCCCGCCAAGACAAGAAGGGCCGCGGCCGCGAACCGATCTCCGCACGTCTTGTCGCTGATCTGTACAAGACCGCCGGCGCAGACCGCATCATGAGCGTTGACCTGCACACCGCCCAGATTCAGGGCTTCTTCGACGGCCCCGTGGACCACCTGTTCGCCGTTCCTCTGCTGGCCGACTACATCCGCACCGAGGTCGCGGATGAAGAGATCACCGTGGTCTCCCCGGACACCGGCCGTGTCCGCGTCGCTGAACAGTGGGCCGAACGCCTTGGCGGCGCCCCACTGGCATTCGTGCACAAGTCCCGCGACTTGACCATGCCGAACCAAGCCGTTTCCAAGCAGGTTGTGGGCCAAGTAGAAGGCCGCACCTGTGTCCTGATCGACGACATGATCGACACCGGCGGGACCATCGCCGGCGCTGTCCGCGTCCTGAAGGATGCCGGTGCGAAAGACGTTATCATCGCCGCCACCCACGCCGTGTTCTCCGATCCAGCCGCCCAGCGCCTGGCTGAATGTGGCGCCCGCGAAGTCGTGGTCACCAACACCCTGCCGATCCCGGAAGAAAAACAGTTCGAACAGCTGACCGTTCTTTCGATCGCGCCGATCATTGCCCGCGCCATCAAGGAAGTATTCGAAGACGGCTCCGTAACCAGCCTCTTCGACGGCAACGCCTAAACTTTCCAAGACACATCGGACCGGCTCAGCCGCCACACAACGTGGGGCAGGGCCGGTCCAATGTCGTTAACGAGGAGTTGCCCTAGAAACTACCTCCACTACACGGTGCAGCCGTCGGGACCGCACGCCCCGCCGCGGCCATCGGCCTGACTTTGAGGCGGCGTTTCCGAGACGGCCCGCTGACGGTCGTGCCAAGCCCTTCTCAACGCCTCTAGGAAGACCTCTACGGGCTGAGCACCGGAGAGCGCCAGCTTCATGTCAAAGACAAAGAAACGCACCCCGCTGATCCCGAGCTGACGGGCCAGCGCAATATCTTCCGCCACGGCACCGGTTCGCGTGTTACTGCTGAACTCATCTCGGATCACAGCCTCGTCAAGACCATGCTTGGTACCGATCAGCACCAAGGTCTCAACATCGCCAATGTCCAGGCCCTCTTCGAAATGGGCTCTAAAGAGCGCATCAATGATCTGAGCCGCGCTTTCCTCCGACTCGGCAAGATGGATCAGTTGGTGAGCCTTCATAGAGTTAGCAATGATCTGCCCGGAAAAGTTCGGCTCTAGACCCTCATCCCGCAACTGCGTAGCCACCTGAGAAAACATTGCCTCAATGGCGGCCACATCAGCGCCCTTGCGCTGCGCCAAATATTCGGCAGCCGTCCCCTCGAAACGTTCGGGAGCATCCGGATCCAATTGGAAGCTGTGATACTTCACCGCCACCTCATCGGCATGCTCGAACTTCGCCAGCGCCGTTTCCAAACGTCGTTTACCGATGTAACACCACGGGCAATGAATATCCGACCAAACATCAATGTGCATACTGTCCACAACCACGTCGCACACCCGGCTATTCCATGTAAGACTGTCCGTGCTGGCCGGTACGATTGACAGCAACATGACATGGGAGTGCACATGCTTCAGACCGAGGTAACTTACACGACGTTCTACGATCAGGGGGTCTCCTTGATCGCCCTGTACACATCCTTGCTGCATCAATCCACCACGCTGGAGGACAAGAGTTTTTGGCAGCGGCACATCCGGCTGACCAGCGCCGAACTAGAAGCAGTCGCCCCCGATGACCGCCACACGCAGAGCACCCTGTATCACCGCTGGCAACCACTGGAAGAACAGCTCAACCAAGTCCGCTCCATGTTCTGAGCCGGCGTCGATTTTGTCCGGTGAGAAACCGTGCACTAAACTTGAACCGATTGCCCAGGCGAGGGAAGCCACCATGAGCTTCCGTTATCGACGAGGCTAAGAGTTTACCGCCCACTGCTGGGCACCGCACTCTTATGTTGCTTGTCTACTCGTTCCGGGACCGACAAGAAAACATAAGAGTTTTTTTGTTTCCTGACGAACATCCCGCAAGGAGAACACATGTCTGCTAACAAAATTCTGATCCCAGCAGAAAAGCGCACCGAATCCGGTAAGGGTGCCGCCCGCCGCGCCCGCCGTGACGGCAAGGTCCCAGCCGTTGTCTACGGTCACGGCACCGAGCCACAGCACCTGCTGCTGCCAGCCCACCAGACCTTCTTGGCTGTGCGTAACCCGAACGCTCTGCTTACCCTCGATATCGAAGGTGAAGAGCAGATGGTACTGCCAAAGGAAATTCAGCGCGACGTCATCCGTGAAGACCTGCTCCACGTTGACCTGCTGATCGTCCGCCGCGGTGAAAAAGTCATCGTTGACGTTGCCGTCAACGTTGAAGGTGAACCTGCCCCGAACACCGTGTTCAACCTCGAAGAGGTCACCGTGTCCGTGGAAGCAGAAGCCACCAACCTGCCAGACTCGGTTACCATCAACATCGAAGGTCGCGAAGCCGGCGAGCACGTCTACGCTGCTGACATCATCACCCCAGAAGGCGCAACGGTCCAGCTGGAAGACGACTACGTCATTGCCACCATTTCCGAGCCAGTTGAAGTTGACCTCGGCGAAACCGACGAAGACGAAGCCGCTGAAGCCGCCGAAGGCGCACCAGCTGCTGAAGCTGAAGAAGCAGACGAAGAGTAAAGAACTCCTTGTCAGCTGACACGTACCTCGTAGTCGGGCTCGGGAACCCCGGGCCCGACTACGCACGTACCCGCCACAACATCGGCCACATGGTCGTCGACGAACTCGCCGACCGTCACAGTGGCACCTTCACCGCGCACAAATCCAAATGTGTGCAAGCCAGCGTCCGAATCGGCTACGGCGGACCCAAAATGGTGCTGGCCAAAACCACCAGCTACATGAACGTCTCCGGCCCACCCGTCGCAGCACTCATGAAGTTCCTCTCCCTCGGACCCGAGAACCTGATCGTCGTCCACGACGAGGTCGACATCGCCTTCGATGCCATCAAGCTCAAACGTGGCGGCTCCGAAGGCGGACACAACGGACTCAAAGACATCTCCCGCGTTCTCGGCACCCGGGACTACCTGCGCGTGCGGGCCGGTATCGGCCGCCCACCAGGACGGATGGACACAGCTAAATACGTGCTCCAGCCCTTCAACGCGACCGAACGCGAGACCCTGCCACTGCACTTAGATCGCTGTGCGGACGCCGTGGAAGCACTCATCACTGACGGGCTCACCACAGCGCAAAACAAGTTCCACTGACACCTGGCTGAACTTCAGCAGGTGACAATGAATGACACAACGCTAGTTCGCGGCTGCGTCGACCGCTTCCAAAGCCTTCTTCAGCACGGCAGGCAGAGCAGACTCCACGCCCGCAGCCACCTTGTTGCCCACGAATGGGATCGTGCAGTTCACCACACCCTCCACCACGGCGTCACAGCCAGAGTCGGAGTCGGTCAGGGTCAGCTGCATCTTCACATCGGCCGGAACCTTCGCCGGATTCAGCTCAACATCCGCCTCATTACCGGTGAACTGAATCTTCATCGTCACCGAGAGCGGGTTCGGCAAGAACTTCTGCACCGTCTCCGGGAAATTCGAGGTCGGCACCAACAAGGTAGTGTGGATCTTTGGGTTGTTGGCATTACCCGCCGAGGAAAAGCTATGAACCGAGCCATCGAAGCGTTCTGCCATGTGCGTGACAAAATCCTCGTCACAAATCGTCCGCTTGACTGCGGCGGAATCATGGTTGAGAGATGACTGGACTTGGAAGCTCATCAGCTGCCTTTCTTACGGGGTCTGTCAAGAATACTAGCCTTAAGCCAGCTAAACGATGAAAGGTAACCGGTGTCACTAAACGGGATCACCAGCGTCTTGAACCGCAACCAGGGTTTCCGCACCTTGGCAACTGCGTCCGCGCGCCCCGGAGCGGATCGCACCCCCGAACTGCTGATCACCGGACCATCGGGCATGCGCTCGGCCGCCCTTGCCCAGATCGCCTCCGGCCTCGCCGACCCCGCCATCCTCTTGGTCACCACCGCCACCGGGCGGGAAGCCGAAGACCTCACCGGGGAACTGAGCAACTTCCTGCCGGCCGAAAAGATCGCCCTGTTCCCGGCGTGGGAGACCCTGCCACACGAACGCCTCTCGCCACGCTCAGACACGGTCGGTCAGCGGCTGAAAGTGCTGCGCAGACTTGCCCACCCAGAAACCTCACCGGATGGCGCACTGAAGATCGTGGTCGCACCGATCCGCTCCCTGTTGCAACCCCTCGTCAAGGGGCTGGGCGAGCTGGCCCCAGTTGAGCTGAAGGTAGGGGACGAGCACGACTTCAACGCCGTCCTGCAGCAGCTCAGCGCCGCAGCCTACTCCCGCGTCGACATGGTCGCCAAGCGCGGCGAATTCGCGGTCCGTGGCGGCATGATCGACGTCTTCCCGCCAACCGAATCCCACCCCATCAGGGTGGAGTTCTTCGGTGACGAAGTCGACCAAATGCGGTACTTCTCCATCGCCGACCAGCGGACCTTGCTCTCCGTGAACTCTGTCGAAGGGGCCGATGCCCACCCGCAGCGGCTCTACGCGCCACCGTGCCGGGAAATGCTCATAACCCCCTCTGTGCAGTCCAGGGCCGCGAAACTCAAGAACGAACTGCCCGGCGCGGCCGACATGCTGGAGAAAATCGCCGGTGGCATCGCCGTGGAAGGCATGGAGTCCTTAGCACCTGTCCTAGTGGACGGGATGGAACCCTTGAGTGATGTGCTGCCGGAGAACTCGCTCGTGCTCTGTTACGAACCGGAACGCGTCCGTCACCGTGCCCATGACCTAGTCGAAACCAACGAAGAGTTCCTGCACGCCGCGTGGGAGTCCGCAGCATTTGCCGGCGCGGCAGCGCCTGTTGACACCGTCAACGTCGGTGAGATCCCCGGCGGTTTGAGCTCCGGAAGCTTCGCCACGCTGGCCCAATTACGCACCCAAGTGCTCGAAGCCAACCAGTCTTGGTGGCAGTACGGTGTCATGGGGATGGACCTAGATCTGGAGCCAGAGTTAGCGGACGCCAACTCCATCACCCTGCCAGGCCGCGAGCCGAAGTCTTTCGGCGCTGACCTGGAGCGGCTCTGCGCCCATGTGCGGGAGCGCGCCGCGGAGAACTGGCAGATCGTGGTGGCTACCGAAGGCCCCGGTTCAGCCCAGCGCCTGGGCGAACTGTTTGTCGATGAGGGTATTTCCGTTCACCGCGTCGAAAACCTCGATGAAGAGCCGCCGGCCGGGCTGGTGACCGTAACCACCGCTGTGACCGGCCACGGCTTCGCCTCGGATGAACTGAAATTTGGGCTGCTCTCCGAAGCGGACGTGCTGGGCCGGTCCATGGCCTCCTCGCAGCGCTCCGGCAAGACCCTGGCCCGTAAACGCCGTAACGCGGTAGATCCGCTGACGTTGAAAGAAGGCGACTACGTGGTGCACGAGCAGCACGGTATCGCCAAGTTCGTGGAGCTCCAGAAGCGCCGCAGCGGCGGAATCAAGGATCCGGACACCTACCGCGAATACCTGGTGTTGGAATACGCGCCCACCAAACGGGGCGCACCCGGGGACCGCCTGTTCGTCCCGACCGATCAGCTCGACCAAGTCACCCTGTACGTGGGTGGGGACGCGCCTGCCCTGTCCAAGATGGGCGGCTCCGACTGGGCGAACACCAAGTCGAAGGCCAAACGTGCGGTCAAGGAAATTGCCGGGGAGCTTATCCGCTTGTACTCGGCCAGAATGGCTTCGCGCGGCCACGCATTCGCCCCCGACAGCCCGTGGCAGCGCGAACTAGAGGAAGCTTTCCCGTTCATCGAAACCCCGGATCAGCTGACCACCATCCACGAGGTCAAAGAAGACATGGAGAAGGACATCCCCATGGACCGGTTGATCTCCGGTGACGTGGGGTTCGGCAAGACCGAGGTCGCCGTCCGTGCCGCGTTCAAGGCGGTCCAAGACGGCAAACAGGTCGCCATGCTGGTTCCCACCACACTCCTAGCCAAGCAGCACTTCGAGACCTTCACCGAGCGTTTCTCCGGCTTCCCCGTTCGGGTCCGGTCCCTGTCCCGCTTCCAAACGGCCAAAGAGTCCAAGGAAATCTTGTCGGACCTCAAAGACGGCAAGGTCGACGTCATCATCGGTACCCACCGCCTGTTAGGCAAAGAGGTCCAGTTCAAAGACCTTGGCCTCGTCATTATCGATGAGGAACAGCGCTTCGGCGTTGAACACAAAGAAGCGTTGAAGAAGCTGCGCACCAACGTGGATGTACTGGCCATGTCCGCAACGCCCATCCCGCGCACCTTGGAGATGTCCCTGACGGGCATCCGCGAGACCTCCACCTTGGCCACGGCGCCGGAAGAACGCCATCCGGTGCTGACTTACGTGGGCGCCTACACGGACCGGCAAGTCACCGCTGCCATTCGCCGTGAACTCATGCGCGAAGGTCAAGTGTTCTACGTGCACAACCGGGTCTCTTCCATTGACAAAGTCGCGGCACAAATCCGCGAACTGGTTCCGGAAGCCCGGGTGGAAGTGGCGCACGGCAAGATGAGCGAAGCCCGGCTGGAACAGATCATCGTGGATTTCTGGGAAAAACGCTTTGATGTGCTGGTCTCCACCACGATCATTGAAACCGGGCTCGATATCTCCAACGCGAATACCCTGATCGTGGATCGGGCAGACGCCTACGGTCTGAGCCAGCTCCACCAGCTGCGTGGCCGCGTCGGACGTGGCCGCGAACGGGCCTACGCCTATTTCCTCTACGATGCAGGAAAACACCTCAACGAGACCGCCCTAGAGCGGCTGAAAGCCGTAGCAGCGCACAATGAGCTCGGCTCGGGTATGCAGCTAGCCATGAAGGACCTAGAGCTGCGCGGGGCCGGCAACCTGCTCGGTGGCGAACAGTCCGGCCACATTGCCGGGGTTGGCTTCGACTTGTACATCCGGATGGTCGGGGAAGCCGTCGCCGACTTCAAGGCCGAGGACGCCCCGAAGATCGAGGAAGTCAAAGTTGAACTTCCCATCAACGCTCATCTCCCGCACGATTACGTGCCGGGTGAACGCCTGCGCCTGGAGGCCTACCGCAACCTTGCCCAAGCCTACGACGAGCAGGCCATCGAAGAAGTCATCGACGAACTCAAAGACCGGTATGGGACCCCACCGGAACCGGTGGAGAACCTGCTCGGGGTGGCACGGCTACGCAACAAAGCCCGGGCGTTGGGTGTGCATGACATCGCGCTGATGGGTAAGAACATCAAGTTCAGCCCGGCCCACCAGGTGCCTGAGTCCCGAATGCTGCGGCTGGCCCGGATGTATCCGAAGGCGCAATACAAGAAGGCGCTGGATGCCATCTTGATCCCTAAGCCCATGGTGGGCCGACTGACCACTGAGCCGCTGGTTGATGCGGCTTTGCTGGAGTGGACGAACGAAGTACTCGATAACATTTTCACCTTCCAGCTGGGCGCCACGACGGAGGATTAGAGGCCGGGTCGCTCTAGACAAGAGCGTTGGCGGGGGAGAAGAATTGTCACTGTTACAGCTTCCCGCTTGTTAGGAGAAGGTCCATGCCTCAGTACTTGCTGTCCGTCTACCACGGTCTAGGAGCCCAGGACGATCCACTGGGCACCTACGAAACGGCAGAGGACCGAGACGCTGCGCTGGCCAGGGTCAGCCAATTCAATCAGCAACTGATGGATGAAGGGCGGTTCGTTTTCGCTTGCGGTCTGACCGACCCGAACACATCAATCACGGTTCACGCTGACGGCAAACCACGCAGCGCTCAGGCACCGCTGCCGGAAGCCGATGTGTTCATCAGTGGCTTCTGGGTGGTGGAGGCCGATGACCTTTCCGCGGCCGAACAGGTGGGCTTAGAAGCCTCCGAAGCCTGCGGGCAGCGCGTGGAGGTTCGACAGCTCCAAGAAGGTTAGGCAACGCGCAGCCGCGCCAAACAGGAAGGGCCCGGATCACCATCATTGGTGAGTCCGGGCCCTTGCCGTTCAGAACCGTGTGCTTGCCGTGGAAGCTACCTCAGATCTTAGAGGTCTGGGTGGTTGTCCATGGAGCGTGGCTGTACGGCCATTTCTTTGTGCATGTCTTCTGCCGAAGCGTTGCGGCCGGTGACAGTCTTCAGGACGAAGAAGACCACGGTCAGCAGACCCAAGCAGACCAAGCCTGGAATCCAGACGTTATCGAAGTCCCAGAAGCTCAACGCGTAAACGGAACCGAGGAACAGGCCGAAGAAAACAACAAACATGATGATGTTGCTGACCAGCTGACCCTGACCGGAGTAGTTCACGACTTTCCCATTGGAACGCATAGATGCTCCTCAACAATTGCAAGTGATTGGGGCCTTGACCCCGGCGGTGATGATGTCTCTGCGGTACAGCTTATCAAGTGACAGCCATTTTCTCGCATTAATACCCGGTGGCACCGGCCTCTTCGGCGCCCGAACAAATCTGCACTCCCGCCGAAGCGCCCAGCCGCGTGGCTCCGGCTTCGATCATGGCTTCAGCGGTGGCCCGATCACGGATGCCGCCGGAGGCTTTGACCCCCATTTGCTCGCCCACAGTAGCGCGCATGAGAGCCACATCTTCCACGGTGGCTCCCGCGGTGGAAAACCCGGTGGATGTCTTCACAAAGTCGGCACCGGCAGCCTTGGCTGCGCTGCAGGCGAGGATCTTCGCGTCGTGCTCCAGCAAAGCTGTTTCGATGATGACCTTCACAACAACTCGTTTGGAGCGCGCCGTGACCCGTGCAGCGGCAACCACGGCAACGATGTCCTCGTGGACGGTCGCCTCATCGCCGGCGATGGCAGCAGCGACGTTGATGACCATGTCGATCTCATCGGCGCCCTGCTCGATGGCCCACCGAGCTTCGGCAGCCTTCAGCGATGGTGGAAGGGCCCCTAACGGAAACCCGATGACGGTGCATACCTTCACCTGGCTCTCCGACAAGTTCTGCACGGCGCGCGGAACCCAGACCGGGTTCACACACACGGAAGCGAAACCGTACTTGTCGGCTTCTTGGCAGAGCTGATCGATGGCAGCCGAGTTGGCTGTGGCGGCCAACAGGGTGTGATCGATCAGGGGCGCGATCGAACGTGCAGTTTGTGTCACTGTGCTCCTTCAGTCTCAAGGATCGTCGTCATTTGGTCTGTCAAAACATTCAGCAGATTGGAAGATCTGCCTTCGGCCGGAGCCCACGTGTGGAGATAGATCTTCAGCTTCGGTTCGGTACCGGAGGGCCGCATGATGACACGGGCGCCTAAGGACTCATCGCCGGCCTCCAGCAGGATCCCCGGCGTCGGCGGTAGCCCGGAAGCCGGGCTGCGCAGATCGTAGGCCAGCCTCACCGGCAAGTCAGCTAGCTGCTCGAGTCGACGCAGAAGACCGCCGGTAATATCGCTGGCCTGATCGGCAGCTGCCAGCGGTAGGGTCAACTGTGCCGAGTGGGTGTGACCGTACCGGCGGGCCAACTGGTCCAAATACTCAAAGGCGTTGGTCTCTCGCTCGTACAACCAGTGATAGATCTCCACCAACGCAAGGGCCGCGCTGATCCCATCTTTGTCCCGCACAATGTTCGGAAACAGACAGAACCCGATCGCTTCTTCGTAGCCGTAGCGCAAATTGTCTGTGGCGGCGATCCACTTGAAACCGGTCAGTGTGCGGTTCACTTCAATGCCGTGGGCTGCACCGAGTGCCGGAAGGGCTGAGTGCGAGACCAAGGAAAGAGCAAACACGTCACCGGCGGTGGCCTGTTCCGTGTCGACCAGCCAACCGGCGATCAGCATCCCGGTCTGGTCTCCGGTCAATTGCCGGTATTGACCATCGGTGTCTCGGAAAGCGACTGCACAACGGTCCGCGTCCGGGTCGTGCGCCAACACCATGGGGATTTTGGCTTGATCGGCAACGCTGATGGCCAGATCCAGCACCCCGGGCAGTTCCGGGTTTGGGAAGCTCGTGGTGGGGAAGTTCCCGTCAGGATGAAGCTGTTCAGGAACCGGGATGAGACCGGAGAAGACGGATTTGGCGAGTGCGGCCGCGAAAGCCCGATATCCGACACCGTGCATGGCCGTGTACACAAACGGCAAATCCCCGTTAGGGGTGGCCATTTTCGTGGCCAACTCATGAGCGTATTGATCAATCAGCTCGGCCGGGTCCTCAGGGGTAGGGACATCACTTGAGTCTGGTAGATCCTGCTCCGCGACCGCAAGGATGGCCGCGGCAATCTCTTGGTCGTGCGGGGCGTTCAATTGGGCGCCGTTACCCAGCCTGCCGCCAAGGTAGACCTTCAGGCCGTTGTCCGCCGCCGGGTTGTGGCTGGCGGTGATCATGATGCCAACATCAGCGTTATGACGATTCACGGCGTACGCCAACACGGGAGTCGGAATCGGTGCGCTGTAGGTTCGGACGTGATGTCCGGCTGCGGCGCAGATGCCGCTGACCGTCTCGGCGAAACCGGCAGAGGATAAGCGCGCGTCAAAGCCCACGACGATGTTCGCTGGCCCGTCAATGCGCTCTGCTAGCCACGCGTTAATTCCGGCGGCCGTTTGCGCGACCACCAGCCGGTTCATGCGCAGCGGTCCGGGGCCAACTTCGGCCCGCAAACCGGCCGTGCCGAACTCCAGTCGCCCAGCGAAAAGCTCTTGGAGCTGGGCCTGATCATTCGTGTCCAGAAGTTCTTGGAGTGCGGCGACCGTGACCGGGTCGGGGTCTTGTGCCATCCACCGCTGCACGAGCTGCATGTCCAACGCCGTGTCCGCGCTCACGCTTGGGCCTCCGCCAGGATCGCGGTGGAGAGGGTCTGCAGGAGTTTGACCAGACGAGGTGCCGCTTCGGCGCCGGCGGCCATCACCTCTTCGTGACTGAGCGGGGTCGCACTAACTCCGGCTGCCAGATTTGTCACCAGCGATATCCCGAGTGTTTCCATACCCATATGTGCGGCCGCGATGGCTTCCAGTGAGGTGCTCATGCCTACGAGGCTGGCCCCCATGATCCCGGCCATGCGCACTTCGGCCGGGGTTTCATAGTGCGGACCAGGAAACTGTGCGTACACGCCCTCGGTCAGATCCGGGATGTGCTCGTGCGCCACCGCACGCAACCGGGCCGAATACACATCTGACAGATCCACGAACGTGGCACCGACCAGCGGGGAAGTGCCGGTCAGGTTCAGATGATCAGAGATGAGGACCGGGGTCCCCGGGGCAATCTTCGGATCCAGCCCGCCACAACCATTGGTCAAGATGAGCCGTTTACAACCGAGGGCAGCGGCCGTGCGCACCCAGTGGGCGCAGGCTACCGGCCCGTGTCCCTCGTACAGGTGGGTGCGGGCCCCAATCAGCAAAATATGTTGGTTGTTCGGGGTCCTGATGATGGTCAAGGTTCCCTTGTGGCCGGCGATTACGCCAGCAGGTGGGGCACCGTCGAGTTCTCCTGCCGGCAACACCGCCACCGTCTCACCCAGGTTGTGCTCATCGGCAAGCTGCGCCCAACCGGAACCGAGCACGATGGCCAGATCGAGTTGGGATACTCCGGTGCGGTCCAAAATATCGTCGGCAGAGGCGCGTGCGGCGGCAAAGCCGGGATGGTCAACGTCCAAAGCGGCAGCAAAAGAACTCATATTCCCATCCTATGGTGCCCCTGCCTCGCCATCGGCGAACGACCGTGCTGATCCGCGGCATCTAAGGTGAATTTTTGGCACCGATGGGAGAGAATGGGGCGTGTGAGTGAGCTGAAAAATAAGTCAAGAACATCCCTGACGATCATTGGCGGCGGGCCCGGCGGATACGAAGCAGCGCTGGTAGCAGCCAGACTCGGCGCACAGGTCACGGTTGTGGAACGGGCCGGCATCGGCGGTTCCGCAGTCCTCACCGACGTCGTACCCTCCAAATCACTCATCGCCACTTCAGATGCCATGCGCAGACTGCGCCAATCACCATCCATGGGCGTACGCTTCGGCACCGGAGAGCACAATGACGTGCGTGACCCGGACGCCTCAGTTGACTTGGCGGCCGTCAACAAGCGACTGTTGCGGCTGGCCCATTCACAGTCCACCGACATTCGCCGGCTCCTGCAGGCCAGCGGTATCCGCGTCATCAAGGGCACCGGCAAGTTGACCGCTGAGCGGGACGTTGAACTCGTTGAGCTCGCCGAAAACCCCGAAGAGGGCAACCGGGAGCTGCCCGAGACCCCGATCAAGGTCGGGGACGTGCTGCCTTCCGACGCCGTGCTGATTGCCGTCGGTGCCCACCCACGTGAGCTGCCCACCGCAAAACCGGACGGGGAGCGGATCTTCAACTGGACCCAGTTGTACGAGATGGAAGAGCTGCCCGAGCACCTCATCGTCATCGGTTCCGGTGTCACCGGCGCCGAGTTCGCCTCCGCCTACAACCTGTTGGGCTCACACGTCACCCTGATCTCGTCCCGTGACCGGGTACTGCCGGGGGAAGACTCCGACGCAGCCGAAGTTCTCGAAGATGTATTCGTCCGGCAGGGCATCGAGGTGTTAGCCCGTTCGCGTGCCGAATCTGTTGAGCGCATCGACGACGGCGTGCTGGTCACCCTCTCCGACGGTAGCCAAGTCCGCGGCTCACATTGCCTCGTGGCAGTCGGATCGATCCCCAACACGGCAGACTTGGGTCTTGAAGAAGCCGGGGTGGCGGTCAGCGAATCCGGCCACATCCAAGTTGACGGTGTCTCCCGCACCTCCGCGACCAACGTGTACGCGGCCGGTGACTGCACCGGGGTTTTCCAGCTCGCCTCCGTTTCTGCCATGCAGGGCCGCACCGCGGTGGCACACTTGCTCGGTGACGGCGTGAAACCATTCCGCCCCTACCAAGTGTCATCCAACATTTTCACGGCACCGGAAATCGCCACCGTCGGGATCACCCAAGCGATGGTGGACGCCGGCGACTATCAAGCCGACGTGGTCAAACTAGACTTCGCCACCAACGCCCGGGCCAAAATGCTCAACGTGCAAGACGGTTTCGTCAAGATCTTCTCCCGCACCGGTTCCGGTACAGTGCTAGGTGCCGTCGTGGTAGCCCCGCGTGCCTCCGAATTGATTTACCCGTTGGCGATCGCCGTCACCCAGAAACTGCATGTGGACGCGGTGGCCGAGACCTACACGGTCTACCCGTCGCTGTCCGGATCAATTGGGGAAGCGGCACGACGCCTGCACATGAACTCCCTGATGCTCTAACACGCGGCTTGGCGCCGTTAAAACTCTGTGGGCCCGACCAACACGGTCAGGCCCACAGGGTTATCTACGTCGTTTTTAGTCTTCGATGGTGGCGATCACGGCACCGGCGTTGACGGTGGAACCAATCTCAGCATCCAGGCCGGAGATCGTCCCGGACTTGTGCGCGGTCAGTGGCTGTTCCATCTTCATGGCTTCTAGGACCACGATCAGGTCGCCCTCGTTGACGGTGGCACCGTTCTCCACGGCCACCTTCACGATGGTGCCCTGCATGGGGCTGGTCAGCGAGTCACCGCTGGCGGTGGTGGTGGCGCTCAACCCGGACCGGGAGGAGCGTGGCTTCTTCCGACGCAGGGTGGACTTCACGCCGGCGCCGATGGCCTGCGTTGCCGCAGTCAGCTGAGACGGCAAGGTCACTTCAATGCGTTTGCCGTTGACCTCAACCGCGATCTTCTGCCGCTCCGCCTCGCCGTCTTCACCGGCCACACCGGGTGCATCGAACGGGGCAATGGTGTTATCGAACTCGGTTTCGATCCACCGGGTATGCACGGAGAAGGGGCCCTCCTCCGGAGCGAATGCGGGGTCGGAAACAACCGCGCGGTGGAAGGGCAGCACGGTGGGCATACCCTCGATGGTCATCTCTTTCAGGGCGCGACGGCACCGCTGCAGTGCTTCTTCACGGGTGGCGCCAGTGACGATCAGCTTGGCGATCATCGAGTCAAAGTTACCGGAGACGGTCTGGCCCGCCTCAATACCGGAATCGACACGCACACCGGGACCGGAAGGGATGTTCATGGCGGTGATCGTACCCGGGGCCGGCATGAAGTTCCGCCCCGCATCTTCACCGTTGATACGGAACTCGAAGGAGTGCCCGCGCAACTGCGGATCTTCGTAGCCCAACTCCTCACCGCGTGCGATGCGGAACTGTTCGCGCACCAAGTCCATGCCAGTGATCTCTTCGGTCACCGGGTGCTCGACCTGCAGGCGGGTGTTGACCTCAAGGAAAGAAATCGTGCCGTCTTGACCGACCAGGAACTCACAGGTTCCGGCACCCTGATAGCCGGCGGCCTTCATCAGGTCCTTGGAGGAACGGTAGAGCCGTTCATTCTGCTCATCGGCCAAGAATGGGGCAGGAGCCTCTTCCACCAGTTTCTGGTTGCGGCGCTGCAGGGAGCAGTCACGCGTGGACGCCACCACCACATTGCCGTGGGCATCCGCCAAGCACTGGGTCTCTACGTGCCGGGGTGCGTCCAAGAATCGCTCGATGAAGCACTCACCACGGCCAAACGCAGCGGTGGCCTCACGGACGGCTGAATCATACAGTTCCGGAATCTCTTCGATGGTGCGAGCCACCTTGATGCCGCGACCACCGCCACCGTAGGCGGCCTTGATGGCCACTGGCAGCCCGTACTCTTCGGCGAAGGCAACAACCTCGGAGGCGTCGGAGACTGGCTCTTTGGTGCCCGGGACCAGAGGCGCCCCCACGGACTGGGCCAGCTGACGGGCGGAAACCTTGTCGCCCAGGGTGGCGATTGCTTGCGGGGATGGGCCGATCCAGGTCAGACCAGCGTCGATGACCTTCTGCGCAAAGTCCGGGTTCTCGGAGAGGAAACCGTAGCCGGGATGGATTGCGTCGGCGCCGGCACGCTGCGCGGTCTCGATGATCTTGTCCATGTCGAGGTAGGACTCGGCTGCCGTCTGACCGCCCAACGCGAACGCCTCATCGGCCAACCGCACGTGCGGGGCGTCTTGGTCCGGTTCTGCGTACACGGCGACGGAGGCGATGCCCTCATCGGCGGCGGCACGAATGATACGCACGGCAATTTCACCGCGGTTGGCAATCAGCACCTTGGAAAACTGCGTGGGTCCACACGCGGTCGTGCTCAGTTTCTCTGACATGTATCTATTTTCTCCTACAGAAGGCTCCTAGGGGAGCCTATGCGTTCGTGCCGGTGTTTTGCCGTGGCGGGGCCGAGGCGCAACCAAATTCATCAGAATGTTGTGGGAATCCTACAAGGACTAGTCATCTGCAGGCGCACCCCACAGCTGCGTGATGTCTGCACCGAGTCGGGCCAACAGGTCGGCAAGGACCGAAACGGAGACACCGATCACCGCATTGTGGTCCCCGCGTACCTCGGTGACGAAGGCGGCGGCGTGCCCGTCAATCGTGAACCCGCCGGCACAGCCGAGCGGCTCACCAGTTTTCACGTAGCGGTGCAGCTGCTCATCGGTCGGCTCAGCAAAACTGACGTGGCTGCTGCTGAGCTGGCTGACCGCGGTGCCGAAGCCGGCCGAATCCGGGCGATTGTCGATCAGGGTGTGACCGGTATGCAGGATCCCGGTCTTCCCCCGCATCAACTGCCAGCGCTGAATAGCCTTCTCTTCCGTATACGGCTTGCCGTAAGGCACGCCGTCAAGTTCGAAAACCGAGTCACAGCCGAGCACGAAGGCGCCGGCCGCGGTCGGGTTCTGCGCAACGGACTCCGCTTTGATCCGGGCGAGGAACGCGGCCATCTGCGCCGGGGTGCCCGGTGCTGTGCCGGTGTCCTCAGCCGCCTGCAGCTCGGCATCCTCATCCACCGTGGAGACCAACTGGGTGAACCTGACACCTGCCCCACGCAGCACCCGAGCACGCGAGGTCGAGGCCGAACCCAAGATCAAGCTCAGCATTGGTTGCCTCTCACTCATGCCTGTGCCTTCAGGGCTTCACGCAACACGTCGAGGCCAACCGAGCCCAACTTCAGGGCGCGGGAGTGGAAGTCCTTCAGATCGAAGTCAGCACCGAGCAGTTCTTCTTGTTCGGCGCGGATGTCCTCCCATACGCGTTGGCCCACCTTGTAGGAGGGCGCCTGACCGGGCCAGCCCATGTAGCGCAGCCACTCGAACTCGCGTTCGCCTTCGGACATGTTGAAGTGCTGGTCGAGGAATTCACGACCGTTTTCCGCGTTCCAGATCTGCCCACCGTAGTGCTCCGGCTGGCGCAGACCCAAGTGCAGGCCGATATCGAAGACCACGCGGGCGGCCCGGAAACGTTGCGCATCCAGCATGCCCAGGTAGTCGGCAGGGTCATCGAGGTAACCCAACTCGTGCATCAGCTCTTCCGAGTACAGGGCCCAGCCTTCGCCGTGGCCGGAAATCCAGCAGCCGTGCCGGCGCCAGTCGTTGAGCAAATCCTTGTAGTAGGTCGCCAAACCCAGCTGCAGGTGGTGACCCGGAACCCCTTCGTGGTACACGGTGGTGGTTTCGATCCAGGTCGCGAATTCGGTGGTCGCCGGTGGGACTGACCACCACATGCGTCCGGGGCGGGAGAAGTCATCCGATGGCGGGGTGTAGTAGATCCCGCCCTCTTGGGTCGGGGCGATCATGCATTCGATGGTGCGAACCGGTTCCGGAATCTCGAAGTGTTCCTTGCCCAGTTCGGCCACAGCGGTGTCCGCTTTTTCCTGCATCCACGCCTGCAACGCGTCGGTGCCGACAATCTTTCGGGCCGGATCATTCGTGAAGTGCTTGCGCAGCGCCGCGACGGAAACCTCTGAGCCCTCGGGCAGGATGTTCCGGGCTAGCTCTTCTTCGGCGGCGACCAGTCGGTCAAGTTCTTGGATACCCCAACGGTATGTTTCCTCAAGGTCTACGGTGGCCCCGAGGAAATACCGGCTCGCTAACTGGTAGTACTCCTTGCCGACCCCATCCTCGTCCCGGGCCAGTGGGTCCAGCTCCTCGGTCAGGAAGGTGACGAAGTTCCCGTAGGCCTCAGTTGCGGCGGCGGCGCCGTCGGCGAGTCGGTTTTTCAGGTCTTCGTCGAGGTCTGCCGGTGCGGCGGCGATAAAGGTATGGAAGAAACCATCTGCTGAAGCGTGGGCGCGCATTTGGCCGGCGACGGTGTCGACTTGTCGGCGGGCCGGTGCCAGCGCGTGCTTGGCCGAATGCAGCAGCGAGTCCTGATAGCCGGACAGAGCGTGGGGCACATCGGCCAAGAAGTCTGCGGCGACCTCCCAGTCTTCTGCGGTCTGGGTTGGGATCAGGTCAAACAGGGTGCGAATGCCGTGGGCAGGGGTGGCAATGTTGTTCAGCAGGGTTACCTGCGAATCGATCATCTCGATCTGCAGTCCCATACGCTCCTGCATGGCGGCCCGGGTGACCGCATCAATCTCGTCGGCGTCAGGCAGCTGGGCCAACTTCTCTAGGGTGTCCTCGAGTAGCTCGCGCTCGGCGCGGGTGCCGGCAGGGGAGTAGTCGGCGTAGCGATTCGGGTAGGTGCGGTAGCCATTGATGTAGGCGGTAGCCGGGTCAAGGGCGTGCAGCTGAGCCATCAGATCATTGGCCAGTGCGTCCACGGCGCTGGTGGGCCGTGCAGGTGCTTCAGTATGGGTCATGAAAACCCATCTTAGTCACGTGTGACCCAGAACTCTTAAGCGACGTAGCGGCCGCGGGCCGATGCACGCCAAGCGGACCGGGATGGGCGCTCGCGCAGGCCCAACTGGCGGGAACGCTCAGCCACCCGGTCTGCACCGGAGACTGGTTCGGCAGCAGCGGCCTGCGCGGCGGCGGCCTCGGCCATCGCGTGGTTGAGCACCGCGGTCAGGGCGGCGAGTTCTTCGTCGGTCAGGTTGCCGTCAATTGAAAACTGGTGGTCCATGAAAAGCAGTCCTTGTGGTGAGTTACAGCGGGATGTTGCCGTGCTTCTTGGTGGGCAGGGTAGCGCGCTTGTTGTACAGGGCACGCAACCCACGAATGAGTTGGCCGCGGGTTTCTGACGGGGCGATCACCGCGTCAATGTATCCCAGTTCGGCCGCTTGGTACGGGTTGAGCAGCTCCGCTTCGTAGTCGGCGATGAGCTGGTCGCGTTTGGCGTCCACGTCTTCACCGGCTTCGGCAGCTGCCGCCAAATCGCGGCGGTACAGAATGTTGACCGCACCGAGGGCACCCATGACACCGATCTGGGCGGTCGGCCAGGCCAGGTTCAGGTCAGCGCCGAGCTTCTTGGAACCCATCACGATGTAGGCGCCGCCGTAAGCCTTTCGGGTAATGACGGTCAGCTTCGGGACGGTGGCTTCGGCGTAGGCGTAGAGCAGTTTGGCGCCGCGTCGGATGATGCCATTGAACTCCTGATCGGTGCCGGGCAAAAAGCCGGGCACATCAACCAGAGTCAGGATCGGGATGTTGAACGCGTCGCAGAACCGCACAAAGCGCGCCGCCTTCTCGGAGGCGGAAATGTCCAAGGTACCGGCGAATTGCATCGGCTGGTTCGCCACGATGCCGATGGTGTGACCCTCCATGCGGGCGAAACCAATCAGCACATTCGGGGCATACATGGCCTGCATCTCAAAGAAGTGCCCGTCATCGACTAGCGACTCGATCACGGTGCGCATATCGTACGGCTGGTTGGCCGAATCCGGGATGAGGGTGTCAAGCTCCTCATCTTCGGCGGTGATCTCCTCCGGCTGGTCAAAGTCCATCAGTGGGGCTTCGGCCAAGTTATTGGATGGCAGGAACTCCAGCAGTTCCTTACAGAACTCAATGGCGTCTTCTTCATCCTGGGCCAGATAAGAGGCGGTACCGGTGTTGGCGTTGTGCGCGGTCGCCCCACCAAGGGTTTCCATGTCCACGTCTTCACCGGTAACGGTCTTGATGACGTCCGGTCCGGTGATGAACATGTGCGAAGTCTGATCGACCATGATGATGAAGTCAGTCAACGCGGGGGAGTAGGCGGCACCACCGGCACACGGTCCCATGATCAGCGAGATCTGCGGGACCACACCGGAGGAGTGCACGTTGTTACGGAAGATGTCCGCGAACATCGCCAGCGAGGCAACGCCTTCTTGGATGCGGGCGCCGCCACCGTCGTTAATGCCGATGACGGGGCAGCCGTTCCGGGCGGCGAACTCTTGGACCTTGACGATCTTGTCGCCATTGACCTTCGACAGTGAACCGCCGAACACGGTGAAATCTTGGGAGTAGACAGCTACCAGACGGCCATCGACGGTACCGTAGCCGGAGACCAGCCCGTCACCGAGCGGTTTGCGCTTGTCCATCCCGAACGCAGTCGAGCGGTGCACCGCCAGGGCGTCGAACTCCACAAAGGAGCCCTCGTCCAACAGCATGTTGATGCGCTCGCGGGCGGTGTGCTTTCCGCGGGCGTGCTGACGATCCACGGATTCTGGACCCATCGGCATCTGTGCCAACTCGCGGCGTCGCTGAAGATCAGCGAGTTTGCCCGCCGTGGTCGTCACATCAATGGGCTCTTGAGACATGCAGACTCTGCCTTCCGTGCAAATCGTGGAAAAATGTTATCGAAACTCAACCTTAAGCCAGTCTAGTTCGGCGCTACGGGCCGTTCTTCTGTGCGAAACCTACAAAGTCCCCCCGGTTTTCTCTGATCCTTTTGAACGAGATCGCCGGGCAGCTCGGAGGTCACCATGCCCGCAATATCGCCGTCAGCACAGCCATCCCAGCCCATTGATGTCGACCGCTTGGCATCGCTGGTGGGAACCGGCCTTGCCGAGAAGCTCGAGGTTCTCGACAGTATCGATTCAACCAATACCGCGCTCATTCAGCGGGCCAAGGCCGGAAGTTTGCCGGACTTTACGGTGCTGACCGCCGAGGAACAGACAGCCGGTCAAGGTCGGCTGGCCCGATCTTGGCAAAGCCCGAAACACACCAGCTTGGCCACCAGCTTCTACTTAGAACCCGAACACCACGACTTCTCCTGGATCGTGTTGCTGCTGGCCGAAGCCGCGGTATCCGCAGCCCGCGCCCATGGTGTGCCGGCGGCCATCAAATGGCCGAACGACGTCATCGCGGTCGACACCGCAGCCGAGGCGGCCGGCACCGTGGTCAAACTTGGTGGGGTGCTGGCCCAACTTCTCTCACCAACCCAGCTGGTGGTGGGTATCGGGCTGAACGTGCTCGCCACCCCGGTGCTGCCAGAACCGGCCAGCGCACCCACCCAGCCCGCCAGCTTCGCCGATTTCATCCAGCAGCCCGATCGCACCGAGATCCTGGCGGCCCTGATCACCAACTTCTGGGACAATTACCGGGGCTTCGCGCAAGCCGAGCAACTCGGCTCCGGTGAGCGCTGGGCCCGCCAGAAGGTGACCGCCACCATGTCCACCCTGGGCCAAGCCGTGACCGTGACCCCGGCTAGCGGTCAACCTTTCCGCGGACGCGCCACAGGACTGGGCCCGCAAGCCGAACTCATCGTTGAAGCAGCCGACGGCACCCACACCCTCACCTCGGCAGACATCACGCATCTGCGACCAGCCGGCAACTAGCCTGCCTCGAACAGCTCGGGCGGGCAGCAAACATCGCTAAGATGGACTCGGTAGGGTAGTTGGTGACAGGGAGAGAACATACAGCACTGATGCGCATTGACGTGAAAAACGGTGAACGGCTCATTCTGCGGACCCGGCCCTCGGCCGTGATCCTCCGCAGCGCCGTCATCTGGGCGTTATTGCTGGCCGTCATCCTCGGCTTCGGGGCCGGCGCCTTCCACGTGCTGATGAACCAACAATTACTGGACCCCTCGTTCTACACCTATCTTGGCTACGCCTACTACGTGGCGTGGGCTCTCGTGTTCTTGTTGCTGATCTACCCCGGTGTGCTCCGGCCCTTGCTACGCTACGCCCGGCACCGCACCTGGCTAACCAATCAACGCCTCGTGCACCGACGCTATTTTCCGACGATGAGCACCCACGCCGGCCGCCGCCCAGCAGGTTTCCGGACCGTCACCATCGCTCTGGGCTCGATCACCGACCTACGTTACGGAAAATCTCGGGCCAACTCGGCGGATATCTGGGTACACTACGGATTCGGTGAAGCGGTCCGTTTACCCCAAATCCCGCAGCCTGCGCTGTTCGTGGAATCGGTTTGGGCCGAAGTGTCGAAAACGACACGACGTACTAATGTAGAGGCTGAAAGGTCTGCACCGGGGACTAGATGGGATTGAGCATGAGTGAATTCGGCACGCATGACTCTGCCGTACCCCCGGACCCGCAACGCCGGCCACCCGCATCCTATGAAGATGGCGACGAGGCATTAGCCGGACTGGTCCAATCCGAAGAGTCCGGTCCCCGTGCCAACATGCCCACCACGGCCAAACTGCGCAAACTAGCACCAGCCGACCTTGCCTCCGGGGAAATCGATCTGGCCTCCATCGACCCAGACCTGCTGCGCAAAGCCTCCCGGCCGCCTTCCGAAGACGACGACGATGACTTGGTGACCCGGGCCCCGGAAACCCAGGCCATCCCCGCACCGGCCGCCCAAGCACGCGACTGGCACGAACGCATCCGCGCCCTAGAAAAAGACCTCCTCGGCGGCGAACGAACCATGACCCGGCGGGACATCTCCCGCGAAGTCGGCGTCTCCTTGGTGGCCGCCCGCAAAGTCTGGCGCGCCCTGGGCTTCCCCAACCTCTCAGACGACGACCGGGCGTTCACCGTTGAAGACGTCAAGGCCGTCGGCACCATGATCGACTTGGTCCGCCGGGACATCCTGAACGAGGAAACCACCATTTCCCTGACCCGCTCCATCGGGCAGATGACTGACCGGATGGTGGTCTGGCAGGTCGAAGCCCTCGTTGAGGACCTCATCGACACCGAGCGGCTCTCCGACCCGGAGGCCCGCAAACGCATGGTGAACCTACTGCCGGATCTCATCCCAGCCCTCGAATCGGTGCTGCTGTACTCGTGGCGGCGCCAACTCAACGCCGCACTGCAACGTCTCAGCGTGCGCGTCGAGGCCGGACTGGCAGCCTCCGCCTCCGGGCGCAAAGGCGACGAAGATGACGCCCCGCTGCCGTTGGCCCGGGCCGTCGGGTTCGCCGACTTGGTCTCCTATACCTCCTTGTCACGGCAGATGAACGAACGTACGCTGGCCCAAATGGTCCAACGGTTCGAGAACAAGTGCGCCGAAATCATCTCCGTCGGCGCCGGACGCCTCGTCAAAACGGTCGGCGATGAAGTCCTCTTCAACGCTGAAACCCCCGAAGCCGGTGCAGAAATATCCCTAGCCTTGGCCGAGACCTTCGCCGACGATGAAGTACTGCCGCAAGCCCGCGTCTCCTTCATCTGGGGCCGAGTCCTCTCCCGCTTCGGGGACATTTACGGACCCACCGTGAACCTCGCCTCCCGACTCACCACACTGGCCGAACCCGGCACTGTGCTGGTCGACGCGCTCACCGCAGCCACCTTGGCCGGGGACGAACGGTACATCACCGAAGAACTGCAACCACGCTCGGTCCGCGGCTTCGGCGAAATCCGGCCCTACCTGCTCACCCGCGGGGTCGGGGAAGGGCTGGTGATTGACTAAATGGCACGCTTCACCACCACCGACGAATTCAACATCCGCTGCGGCTACGGCAGCGACATCGGCCTGCACCGCGAAATCAACGAAGACCACCTGCTCGTCTCCGAAACCGTCTTCGCGGTTGCCGACGGCATGGGCGGACACGAGGCCGGCGAAGTCGCCTCCCGACTGGCCATCCAGAACCTCGAAGCGCTCGCGGACGGCTACAACGGAGACATCAACGCCACCGCCCTACAAGAAGCCCTCGAGGACGCGGACAACAACATCCACGAGGTCGGTGCGGGCCGGGCCGGCACCACCGTCACCGGGGCCGCCCTCATCATGGAGAACGGCCAACCCTATTGGCTGGTCTTCAACGTCGGGGACTCCCGCACCTACCGGCTACGCGATGGCAAACTCGAGCTGCTCACCGTGGACCACTCCGAGGTCCAAGACCTCATCAACCACGGCTACATCACCGCCGAAGAGGCCCGCTTCCACCCCCGCCGCCACGTCATCACCCGTGCCCTCGGCGCCGGGGCCGCCAACCAGGCGGATTTTTATCTGTATCCTGTCATTGCCGGTGACCGGCTGCTGATCTGCTCCGACGGACTGAGCACGGAACTAGAAGACGACGAGATCCACGCGCTGCTCACCACTTACCCCGAGGCCCAAACCGCGGTCAATGAGCTCATCACCCACGCTCTGGCCCGTGGCGGCCGGGACAACGTCACCGTCATCGTGGTGGACGCCGTCCCAAACCCCAACACCGCTTCCTAGTTTTGAATAGGTGGTCTTGACCCCATGAATGCCACTGCTTCCGCAGGCCAGAATCAGGCGCAGGAAACCGCTGCCCTCGACACCGCCAAGTCCACCGCAGCCATGCCCAGCGCGCAGATTCGCGAGGAATACCTGGCGCTCATTGACGAGATCCGCACCCTGCGCGTCGCCTACTACCAAGAAGACGCCCCCGTTGCCTCCGACGCGGACTACGACCAAAAGTACCGCCGGTTAGAAGAAATCGAACAACTCTACCCGGCCATCGTCGCCAACGATTCACCCACGCAAGAAGTCGGTGGGGAAGTCTCCGAAGCCTTCGCCCCGGTCACGCACCTAGAACGCATGTACTCGCTGGAGGACCTGTTCTCCTTCTCCGAGCTAGCCACTTGGTACCAGCGCACCGTCACCAACGCCGCCAAACTTACCTCCAAGAAGATCGCCTGGCTCTGCGAGGTCAAAATCGATGGCTTGGCCATCAACCTGCTCTACCGCGACGGCGCCCTCGTGCGGGCCGCAACCCGCGGTGACGGCACCACCGGCGAAGACGTCACCCACAATGTGCTGACGATCAAAGACATCCCCACCCAGCTCAAAGGGGAGAACATCCCCGCCGAAGTGGAGATTCGCGGAGAAATCTTCATGCCGTCGGCCGCCTTCAAAGAGTTCAACGCCGCGCTCGCTGAGGCTGGCAAGCCACCCATGGCCAACCCGCGCAACGCCGCCGCCGGCTCCCTGCGGCAAAAAGACCCCGCCGTCACCGCCGAACGGCCACTGTCCATGTACTGCCACGGCATCGGCGCGGCCACCGGGCTGAGCGCCACCAGCCAACACGAAACCTACGAACTGCTGGCCAGCTGGGGTCTGCCCGTCTCCCCGTACTCGCATATCGTCACCGAGTTGGGTGAGCTCGACGACGACGGCGAACCAGCCAACGCCGGGGCAGCGCTGCCGAAAAAAGCGCAAGATACGACCAGCATCATCGACTTCATCCGTTACTACGGCGAGCACCGGCACGATCTGCGCCACGACATTGACGGCATCGTCATCAAGGTCGACGACTTCGAGACCCAGTCCCAGCTCGGCTACACCTCCCGGGTCCCGCGCTGGGCCGCCGCCTACAAGTACCCCCCAGAAGAGGTCCACACCAAACTCCTGGACATCCGCGTCCACGTCGGCCGCACCGGACGGGTCACCCCGTACGCCGTCATGGAACCGGTCTTCGTGGCCGGCTCCACCGTCGCCATGGCCACCCTGCACAACAAGGACGTGGTCAAGGCCAAGAACCTGCTCATCGGAGACACCGTCATCCTGCGCAAAGCCGGAGACATCATCCCGGAAATCGTCGGACCGGTGCTGGCCTTGCGTGAAGGCAACACCGAGCTGCGGGAGTTTGAATTCCCGCAACGCTGCCCCTCCTGTGACGCGGTGCTGGCCCCGGCCAAAGAATCCGATGTGGATATCCGCTGCCCGAACGCCAAGTCCTGCCCGGCCCAGTTGACCCAGCGGGTGGAATACCTTGCCTCACGCGCCGCGCTCGATATTGAAGCCCTCGGCGCCGAAGCAGCCTTGGCGCTGACCGATCCCCACGAACCTTCCCCGGCCCCGCTCACGACGGAGGCGGACCTGTTCGATCTGACGGTGGAAGACTTGGAAAACGTCACCACCCTGCGGGAAAAACGCGTCAAGGGTGAGCCCACCGGGGAGTTCGAACCGGTGAAATACTTCTTCACCAAGGGCAGCGCCAAAACCCCATCCAAGCCCAAGGCCAACGTCACCAAACTCTTTGACGAACTAGAAAAAGCCAAGTCCAAGGAACTGTGGCGCGTGCTGGTGGGCCTGTCTATCCGCCACGTCGGTCCCACCGCCTCCCGGGCTCTGGCCGCTGCCTTTGGGTCCATCCCGAAGATCGCCGCCGCCAGCGAAGAGGAACTCTCCGCCGTGGACGGTGTTGGCCCCATCATCGCCGAAGCCGTCGTGGAATGGTTCTCCGTGGACTGGCACCGGGAAATCATCGACAAATGGGCCGCCGCCGGTGTCCGGATGGAAGAAGAAGCCACCGAGGAACTACCCCAGTCACTGGCGGGACTGGCCGTTGTCGTCACCGGCTCGCTGGAAAACTACACCCGGGACTCGGCCAAAGAAGCCATCCTGGCCCGCGGCGGTAAATCCCCGGGCTCCGTCTCCAAGAACACCGACTACCTGGTAGCCGGTGCAGCCGCCGGATCCAAACGCGATCGTGCCGAAGAACTCGGCGTGCCCGTCCTTGACGAGGCCGCCTTCACCACGTTGCTGACAGAAGGACCTGAAGCCCTTGCCTAACACCGAATCGTTCTCCCGCCGCGGTACCGCCTTCGACGCCGCCACGCTGAGCCAACAGCAGGACGAACTGCTGACCGTGGCCCTGTGGGCGGCCTGGTCCGGTGCCACAGTGCTGGCTGGCCGGAGCGCGGACGCCACGCTCGAGAACCTAGGTGCGGACAACAAGTCCTCCGGTTCGGACTGGGTCACCGACTACGACCGGCGGGCCGAAGACGCCGTCCGCAACGTCCTCACCCAGGCCCGGCCGCACGATGCGATCACCGGGGAGGAACACGGCCACACCACCGTCACCGACCCCTCCGGCTTCCGCTGGTCGGTGGACCCGCTGGATGGCACCACCAACTTCATCCGGAACATCCCGCAATACGGCACTTCGGTGGCCGTGGCGGACGCCGAAGGCAACTGGCAGGTCGGCGTCGTCGCCGCTCCCGCCCTCGGCGCCACATGGTTCGCGGTGGCCGGCGTCGGCGCGTGGCGCTACCCGCACTGCCCGGCCATCAACATTGAATCCATCGCCGGCACCCCATCCCTGCGCGGCAACCCACTAGGGATGCTCTTGGGCACCAAAGCCCGGCCCCTGAGCTACAACCCGCAACCGGCTAACGCGGCGCTCATCGCCACCGGGTTCGCCTACCGGGCGGACCGGCGCAGCTTCCAATACCGGGCGCTGGAAACCCTGCTGGCCCAGGGGGCTGATGTCCGCCGGATCGGCTCCGCCGCCCTAGATCTCTGCATGGTTGCCGATGGCACTCTCGATGGCTACGCCGAATACGGCACCCAAGAATGGGACTGGGCCGCCGGCATGCTCATCGCCGAAGAATCCGGCGCCCCGGTCCTGCGGCAGCGGGCCATCAACGATTCGTGGTCGGCCGCCGGCAGTATCGACTTCAACACGCTGCCCAGCCCCACCACCCCGATCATCCGCGACGCCACCCCGGCCGATTACGCGGCCATCGGTGAGCTCACCGTCGCCGCCTATGTCGAGGGCGGCTACCTGCCGGCCGGCCACCCGTACACGGAGAACTTCAACAACGCCGAGCACCGCGCCAAGAACGCCCGCGTCGTCGTGGCCGAACTGCACCCAGCCGGCGGCCCCAACGATCCAGCCGAGCCCGTCATCGCCGGGTCCATGCTCATCACCTACCCCGGCCAGCCCTACACCGAGGTCGCAGGTGACGGGGAACTCGAATTCCGGATGCTCGCCGTACACCCGGACCACCAAGGCCACGGCATCGCCAAGGCCCTCGTCAACTACGTCCTCGAGCTGGCGGCGTCCGACCCGGCCATCCGCACCGTGGTGCTGACCTCCATGGAAACCATGACGGCAGCCCACCAGCTCTACCGCACCACCGGGTTCAGCCGAGCACCGGAACGGGACTGGGGTATTGAAGACCACACTTTCTGGGTTTTTACGCATCCGGTACCGGAGCACTAAACTAAATACGTACAATTTTTCCTGCTCACCACCGGTTGATCAGCGCCGGTGCGGCAGGACGCGCACAAGGAGTTTGATGTCTGAGATCACTCGGGAACAGGTCGCCCATCTGGCAGAGCTGGCCCACATTGACATGACCGACGCTGAACTGGATCACATGGCAGAAGACCTCTCCAGCATGGTCACCCTCTTCGGCAGCATCAGCCAAGTGGCCAGCGACGACGTCCCGGCCACCAGCCACCCGGTCCCGCTGACCAACGTGTTCCGTGACGATGATGAATCCCACGTGCTCACCAATGAACAGGCCGTCGCCTACGCCCCCGATGCCGAAGACGGCCAGTTCAAAGTTCCCGCCATTCTCGACGCCGAATAAGGCGCACGCCTGCAGATCTAAGGAGCACGCACACCTGTGAGCACCACCTACACGCCCGCCCAGCTGATTCGCCTTTCCGCCGCGGAAATGGCCGCCGGGCTCGCCGCCCAAGACTTCACCTCCGAAGCCCTCGTCCAAGCCCACCTCGACCGCATCGCCGAGATTGACCAGGGTGAAGGCAAACTCAACGCCTTCCTGCACGTCAACACCGAAGGTGCACTAGCCACCGCACGCGAGGTCGACGCCATCCGCGCCGCCGGCGGCGCCGAAGCCGAAGCCCTGCACCCGCTGGCCGGTGTCCCCATCGCGATCAAAGACCTCGTCGTCACCACGGACATGCCCACCACCGGCGCCTCCAAGTTCCTGGACGGCTGGATCTCCCCGTACGACGCAACCGTCACCCTGCAGATCCGCGAAGCCAAAATGCCAATCCTGGGCAAAACCAACCTGGACGAGTTCGCCATGGGTTCCTCCACCGAGCACTCCGGCTACGGGCTGACCCGCAACAACTGGGACGCCAACCGTATCCCGGGCGGCTCCGGTGGCGGCTCCGCCGTCGCCGTCGGCTCCTACCAGGCCCCACTGGCCCTCGGCACCGACACCGGCGGTTCCATCCGCCAGCCGGCCGCCTTCACCGGCACCGTCGGCACCAAACCCACCTACGGCGCCATCTCCCGCTACGGCGTGATCTCCATGGCGTCCTCGCTGGACCAAGTCGGCCCGGTCGCACGCACCGTTGAAGATGCCGCCCTGCTGCAGGACCTGCTCTCCGGCCACGACCCCAAAGACGCCACCTCGCTGCCTGAACCGATCGACGGTCTGAGCGCGGCTGCACGCTCCGGCAAGGACCTCACCGGGGTCAAGATCGGCATCATCAAGGAACTGCGCGGGGACGGCTACCAGGCAGAAGTTCTCGAACGGTTCAAAGAAACCATTCAGACCCTCACCGACGCCGGGGCTACTTGCCACGAGGTCTCCCTGCCGAACCTCGAACACGCCCTGGCCGCCTACTACCTGATCATGTCCTCGGAAGTATCCTCCAACATGGCCCGGTTCGACGGCGTACGCTACGGCAAGCGGGTCACCCCAACCGAAGGACCGCTGACCATCGAACGCGTCATGGGCGCCTCCCGCGCCGCCGGCTTCGGCGACGAGGTCAAACGCCGCGTCCTGCTGGGCACCTACGCCCTATCCTCGGGGTACTACGACGCGTTCTACGGCAAAGCCCAGAAGGTCCG
This sequence comes from Micrococcoides hystricis, assembly GCF_042434215.1. NCBI lineage: Bacteria > Bacillati > Actinomycetota > Actinomycetes > Micrococcales > Micrococcaceae > Micrococcoides > Micrococcoides hystricis. The sequence continues at coordinate 100,825 of NZ_JBHLUB010000028.1, forward strand.
CACCCTGATTCAGCGCGACTTCTCCGCCGCGTTCGAAGACGTGGACGTGCTGATCTCCCCATCGATGCCGTCCGTCGCATTCGAGATCGGTGCCAAGGTCGATGACCCCACCGCCATGTACCGCGCCGACGTCACCGTCATCCCGGTCAACCTCGCCGGCATCCCGGCCATCTCCGTCCCCTCGGGACTGGTCAACGGCCTGCCGGTCGGCGTCCAGCTGATGGCCCCCATTAAGGAAGACGCCCGCCTGTACCAGATCGGCGCCGCACTTGAGTCCATCCTGACCGATCAGTGGGGCGGACCACTGCTGGCTCAGCAGCCCGGTGAAACCGCCGCCAACGCCTAAAAAACTTTTTTCAGAACAAGAATCGGGAAGTACAGAACTTCAATGAGCGAAACTATCGTTGCTTTCGAAGACGCCGTCGCCACCTATGACCCCGTGCTCGGGTTCGAGGTGCACGTGGAGCTGAACACCAAGACCAAGATGTTCTCCTCCGCCCCCAACGCGTTCGGCGACGCCCCCAACACCAACGTCAACGAGGTAGACCTCGGTCTACCCGGCGCGCTGCCCATGGTCAACAAGCAGGCCGTCGAATATGGCATCCGCCTCGGACTGGCCCTGAACTGCCAGATCGCCGAATACTGCCGGTTTGCCCGCAAACACTACTTCTACCCGGACCTGTCCAAGAACTACCAGACCTCCCAGTCCGATGAACCGATCGCGTTCGACGGCCACCTGGATGTGGAACTCGAGGACGGGACCGTCTTCCGGGTCGAGATCGAACGGGCCCACCTGGAAGAAGATGCCGGCAAGCTCAACCACTTCGGTGGTGCCGGCCGCATCCACGGTTCCGAATACTCGCTGGTGGACTACAACCGTGCCGGTGTTCCCCTCATCGAAATCGTCACCAAGCCCATCGTCGGTGCCGGTGACCGCGCACCCGAGCTAGCCAAGGCCTACGTCGCCGCCATCCGGGACATCGTCAAAGCCCTAGACATTTCCGATGCGCGCATGGAACGCGGCAACGTCCGCTGTGACGCCAACGTCTCCCTGATGCCCAAGGGCGCGGACAAGTTCGGCACCCGCTCGGAAACCAAGAACGTGAACTCGCTGCGTGCCATCGAGGCCGCCGTTCGTTTCGAGATCGGCCGCCACGCCGCCATTTTGGACGCCGGCGAAAAAGTCATCCAGGAGACCCGCCACTGGCACGCCGACACCAAGTCCACCACCTCCGGCCGGCCGAAGTCCGATGCGGACGACTACCGTTACATGCCGGACCCGGACCTAGCGCCGATCGTCGTTGACCAAGCGTGGATCGACCGCGTCCGGGCCGAATTGCCGGAGATGCCAGCCGAGCGCCGCAAACGCCTGCACACCGCCTGGGGTTACTCCGACGAAGAGTTCCGGGACGTCATCAACGCCGATCTGCTCGACGAGATCGACGAGACCGTCTCCGCCGGCGCTTCCGCCGCCGCTGCCCGCAAGTGGTGGATGGGGGAGATCGCACGGTTGGCCAACGCCAAGGACATCGCCCCTGCCGAGTTGGGTGTCACCCCGGCCCACATCGTGGAGATCGAAGAGCTGATCGGCGCGAAGAAGATCAACGACAAGATCGCCCGCCAGGTCATCGAACACGTCGTCGACGGCGAAGGCACCCCGGGCGAGATCGTCGCTGCCCGCGGCCTGGAAGTCGTCTCCGACGACGGCGCACTCACCACCGCCGTGGAAGAAGCGATGGCCGCCAACCCGGATGTTGTCCAGCGCATCAAGGACGGCCACATGCAGGCCGTCGGCGCCCTCATCGGCCCGGTCATGAAAGCCACCCGCGGTCAGGCCGATGCCGGCCGTGTCCGGGAGATCATCCTCGAGAAGATCAACGGCTAACACACAGCACCTAAACGCACGAAAGGCAGTGGCTCGGAAAAATCCGGACCACTGCCTTTTTGCGTCACTACCTGATGCTGGAGCCTCTCAGCCCCAAGTACTGGCCGAGCATCGAAAAACCGACGATGAGGGCCGCTGCCACCGCGAGCCACCACAGCTGAAAGTTGTTGAGGTGCTCGATCAATTGTGGAGCAAAGAGCAACCCGACCCCGGCTAAGAGAATCACGATGCCAGAGGCCACGAAGATGGGGCCACGGGAGCCGTAGCGCAACCAAGCGGCGGCAAAGACTGCCCCGATGGAGAGAAAGGTCAGGGTTCCCAAGAACGCGATGATCCCTGCTCGCAAGAGATCACCGCCGCCGAGTAAGTGAATGTCAAAAATGTGGATCCCAGCAAACCAGTGCCCCGTTGCTTTCTCCACCACGATCAACGCGATGATGAGCACGGCAAGATAGGCTGCCTGACCAACGTGGTAGAACAAGGTGCCAGCGACGAATGATCGCCGCGTACTCCCCAGCGACAGGGCAAAGGGGAAACTCATCGAGACGGAGGAGACGCCCAAATAGACCAAGAACCCAGCCAGCATCCAGCCGAGCATGAAATTCATCTGGGCACCCTCATCTGGGCCCATCCCGCTGAAATCCACACCTGCCCGGAGCAACACAAAATGGATCAGCACCGCGAAGACTGCCGCTGACAGCAGCAGGAGCACCGGCACCAAGAAGGCGGTGAAACGATTCAGAAAGTGTAGTTGGGTAACATTGAACATCGTTTTCATGATCGAGCCTCTCCTCGCGTCTTGCCGGTTTCCGCAGCCGACTCATGGACACCCAGAGCAGCCACCACGTCCTGCAGCGATGCTGTTGTGATCTCTGCTCCGTGGTGTTGCGCCGTCGCGACTTGGTTCGTATCAAAGCTACGTTCCACCAAGGCGCTACGGAGCCCACCGAGAGTGAAGGTGGATAGCGGCGTTTTATCTTTTGTCAGTTCGGCGACGATACCGGCGGGCCCGGACACCGATTGGTAGCGGTGCCGGATGGCATCGACCTCGTCGTCTAGAACGAGCTTTCCCCGGTCAACCACCAGCACATGCTCTAAGATCTTGTCGATCTCATCGATCAAATGGGTGGAAATAATAAACGTGCGCGGGTGTTGCAAATAGTCGTCTAACAGCACCTGATAAAGAGTGTTGCGGTTTGTCGCGTCAAGGCCTAGGTACGGTTCGTCCAAGAACGTCAGCGGGGCGCGGGACGCCAAACCAATCGTGAACGCCACAGAAGATATTTGGCCGCGCGAGAGCTTTTTGATCATCGTGTTCACCGGGATCTCGAACTGATCGATCATGGTTTCGGCGAGTTCCTGACTCCACCGAGGGTGGAAAATCTTGGCAGCAGCGAACGCTTTGGCCGGAGTGAAGTCCTCCGGGTAGCGCTGATTATCACGGATAAAGGAAATCTTTTCTTGAACCTGCGGATTCTCCACGGCACTTTGGCCAAAAACCTTGATCGAGCCAGCACTCGGGCGGTCCTGGCCGGTGATCAATGCCATGAGGGTCGTCTTACCGGCACCGTTTCTGCCCAGGAGCCCGACGATGGAGTCTTTGGCGACCGTGACAGAGAGGTCATCGATAGCGGTGGTCTTTCCAAAGGTGCGCGTGAGGTGGGAAATTTCAATCGCGGTCGGAGTGGTCATTGTCTCGGTCCTGTCGAGTGTGGGTGGTGATGAGGTCAATGAGTTCGTCGAGGCTGATGCCTAGGCGATCCGCTTCGTTCAACAAAGGCTCGATGTAGGTCAGGGCGAATTCCTGTCGGCGAGCTGCCAAGAGCCGTTGCCGGGCACCTGCGAGGACGAACATGCCGATGCCCCGTCGTTTTTCGATGACGTGGAGAGCGACGAGGAGGTTAACTGCCTTATTCGCCGTTGCCGGGTTTATTCGGTAGAACGCCGCCAGTTCATTGATGGAGGGGACCGCGGTGCCCTCGGCATACTCTCCAGACAGAATTCCAGCGGTGATTTTGTCTGCAAGTTGTTGAAAGAGGGGACGATCGTCATCAAACATTCAATCCGTCTCCTTCGGTGGGGGTGAGGTTCGGCAACTGACCTGAGGTGCTTCATTGGTTAGTTAGTGTAGTAACTAACCTAGCGTGTGCTCCAACGTATTGTCCAGCTCCCGCGACAGTCGTTAACCATATCTGAGACATTCTGATACCATTTCTGTCCATGGGATCATTAGTTTTCGCGTCATTCTTGGCGCGCAACCTCGTTTACCGCGACCGCGGCGCATCAGCGCGCGCATAGAGTCGCTAGCCGCCTTCGTGCGCGCCATGTTCTGAAGCTGTCATCAGCACCTCGAACTTGGCTTTTCTTATCCATTCTTTTCGGCCTTCGGCCTGCCTTCGGGGTGCTCCAGAACAATTTTTCTCAGGAGCGCACATGGCTCGATCCATCCACGGCGGAGCTCACGAGCTTGGCCAAAACTACCTACATCACACGGCAACCCTCGACCTTTTAGTCCGTCAGATACAGGCCACCGAGGGCCCAATCCTAGAAATCGGCCCCGGCCGGGGCGCCTTGACCACAAGACTCGCCGGACTCGGACGTACCCTGCGGGCTGTCGACATCGACGAACACAACGTCTCAGTGCTGCGGAAGAAGTTCCCTTGCGTCACCATCGAACACGCGGACATCTTAGATGCGGCTCTCACCGAACCCGTCGTGGTCGGCAACTTGCCGTTTCACCTCACCACCCCGATCCTGCGCAAACTCTTGACCAGCTCGTGCTGGCAGCACGCCATCATTCTGGTGCAGTGGGAGGTAGCGCGGAAGCGTGCCGGAGTAGGTGGCGCAACAATGCTGACGGCCCAAAGCGCGCCGTGGTACGAGTTCACCCTGGTAGGCCGGGTTCCTGCCCAGCATTTTCGCCCGGTCCCGACCGTCGACGGCGGAGTGCTGCACATCCACCGACGCGCCAAACCACTGGTGCCTGAGCCGCAACGGCGTGACTACCAGCGCTTCGTCAAAAGCGTCTTCACCGCACGCGGGCGGGGCCTGCGACAAATCCTGACGCGGGGTTTGGGGTACGCCGGACCAGCGGTAGGAACCTCATTGCAACAGGCTGGACTCGCCGCCACTGCGCTGCCACGGGACATCAACGCACACCAATGGGCGCGGCTTTTCGCCGGATTGGCCTCGGGCGGGAAAAACCGCAAGACCGGCCCTTCAGGCCGCCGCCGGTAAGCGTATTCCGTGTGCTGGGTGGGGGCTGGTTAGGCGCGTGGCAGTTCAGGGTTGAGATCAGCGATCTCGGCGGCCTGAATCTTGCCACCTGCCACAGCCAGTCCCTTCCCGAGGGCCGCATCAGCCCGCAACGCCTGCTTGATGCCAAGTTTGGCCAGCTTCAGCACGTACGGCAGGGTGGCGTTTGTCAGGGCCGAGGTCGAGGTAGCGGGTACCGCGCCAGGCATGTTGGAGACACAGTAGAAAATGGTTTCTCCCACCGTGTAAGTCGGTTCCTGATGGGTAGTCGGGCGAGAATCCTCAAAGACACCACCCTGATCCACCGCAATATCGACGAGCACGGAGCCCGGGCGCATCCGCTGAACAAGCTCGCTTGAGACAAGACGCGGGGTCTTCGCGCCCGGCAACAGGACCGCACCGATCACCACATCGGACTCCAGAACAGCGCGTTCGACCTCCAGAGAGTTCGAAGCAACCGTCTTGACGCGGCCACGGTAAAGCTCATCAATGTGGCGCAGCCGCTGCAGCGAAAGATCGAGGACAGTAACTTCGGCGCCCATCGCCACAGCCTGGTTCACCGCATTCAAGCCTGCTTGTCCGCCGCCGATGACGCAGAACTTCGCCGGCCGCACGCCGGGAACGCCGGGGGCCAAGAGACCGGAACCGCCCTGATGGCTGAACAGATGATAGGAGCCGACGATGGCGGCCATGCGGCCTGCAATCTCACTCATGGGTGCCAGCAGTGGAAGCGAACGGTCTGGCAACTGCACCGTCTCGTAGGCGATGGCGGTGGTGCCAGAGTTGACTAGTTCTTCCACCAGGCGTGGGTTGGCTGCCAAGTGCAAATAGGCGAAAACGGTTTGGTCGGCACGCAAGAACTGAAATTCGTCCGGTGTCGGTTCTTTGACCTTCAGAACCAACTCGGCGCCCCAAGCGCCTGCCGTGTCGACAACGGTGGCTCCGGCCTGTTCGTAGTCCTGATTGGTGATCCCGGAGCCAAGCCCTGCGTCCGCTTCTACGGAGACTGAGTGGCCTGCGTGGACTAATTCCCGCACCCCCGCCGGGGTCAAGGCAACCCGTCGTTCTTGATTCAAGGTCTCAGCGGGAACACCAATATACATATAACTTCCGTATCGTCGGCAGGCAGTTCAATTGATGCCAGTGTACCGGCTCACAGTTGGGCCACGCTGCAACCTACGCCACATTCAAGGCTCGGCCTAAACAAGTGCTCTGCGTAAGCGGAAGTTGATCTATCCCTGTGGTTTCTCTTCCTGAAAGAGGGAGTCGCAGCCGAAGCCGTTGGGGTTTTCGTCGCAGTTTTCATCGACCGGGTAGACCTTTTTGCGCCAGATATCCATGGATGCTGTTTCCGAAGGGATCTCTAAGAACCCCACCACGGGCACCCACTCCCCAGCGCCGACCCGGAATTGTCCGCCATATGACACCGTGACTTGGGCGGTGTAGGTGCCGGTCTCGGTGTAGGCGTGACTGGTCTTGGTCTCACCTTCAAAGGTGCTGTCCACGGCCCCGCCACCGGTGGTGGTGGTTTGGGTGCTGCCATCTCCGTAATCCCACAGATACGACACCGGGGTGAGCTTGATCTGAACCTGCTGGCCCAGCATGGTGATGGTTCGGGTGATTTCCCCGGCTTCGGTCCACATATGGATCGGTTGCTTGCGCAACCCGACGTATTTGCCCTCGCGCTTAAAATTCGCAGACAACACCTTCGTGGGCGAAACCTTCAACTTTTGCAGGTCCTCAAGGGTGACGACGATCTGGACGGTTTGGCCTTCGGCTGGTTCGACTACGGTGCCGGGGGCTGCTTCAACATCATCGGTGGCGCTGCACCATTGATGACCGGTTGGGATCTTGGTGTTGTTGTTCCCGATCCGGTATTCCACCATCAGGTACTGTCCGTCAGGGCATAGACCTAGATCGGTTTGCATGCACTCAACATCAAGGGCATCAGTCTCTGATAGCTGGGTGCAGTACGGCAACGAAACCGTCGGCGGCTTCTTCGGCGCCACAGGCTGATGGGCTTGTTGCTGCTTTTTAGGGACGGGCGCACCATCGAAATAAGTCATCGCAGGAGACGCCTTTTCATTCACGATGACGCTATGAGTTTTTCCTTCAACTTGCGCCCCAGAACCCATCATGTTGCTGCTAAAGTCTGACTCTGGAACAGGTGTCTGGGCAACGGCTGCTCCCAGACACAAGATCAGCGAAGTAAATCGAATCATTCGACTTCTTCAATCGAGTAGCTCTGGAATTTCATGACGACATTCCGTTTTTTCTCCGGCCAATACTGAACCCAAATAGTTCCTTTTGCTTCGCTCGATTTGTCAATTTGAGGCTCTCGTCCGGTCTCCTTTGGGTAGACCACGGTATTTTCATGCTCGACCGTTACGTAGTTAATTCGGTATTGGCCTTTTTCATCAGCCTCGGGTTGTTCTTGGAACTTTCTTGAAATATCAGGGCCACTGATGACCCATCCTCCGGATTCGTAGAATTTTTCCGCGTTGCTTTGATACATCCAGCACTCATGACAATCGGGGTACGAAACCTCGTCTAGGACAGTGCTTTTGCCTGTTTGTTTGGCGTAGAGCAACCCATCGATGAAGTAATTAACAGCCGCTTCTCGACCTTCCTTGTTGTCCTTCTTGCCCGCTTCCGGATACTTGGGGACGGGAACGTTTTGCGCAGGATGCTCAAGCGTAGCTGGCTTGTATTCTTTGGCTGTAGCTGGAGACGATTCATTCTTGGCCGGAGATTCTCCGGATTTGGGAGTTTCAGAAGCAGAGCTAGAACTTTCCGGAGATGGTGTCTGCTCCGGAGTGTCGTCGCCACCGCAGGCAGTTACGAGAAATAGGGGAGCAGCCAAGGCTAATGCCAAGATTCGCTTCGTCAACTTCACAAGAATCTCCAACGTGGCGGCAGTCACTAATTTTCAGGTGGGCACCACTTTAGCCACGTCTTTCGATCCTCACGAAGCGTTGTCCACAGTGTTGCTCGCCCCGCGCTCTTGCGGAAAACCGCAATGGAGCCTTGAATTCACGGCTAACACGCTCAAACACATAGAAAAACCCCGTCGACTATGACGTTACGTGAACGTCTAGCCGACGGGGTGCTGAATCTTTAGTTATTGAGTCTAAGCATTAGTTCTTGGACTCGGTAGGGGTACGCAGCTCAGCGCCGATGAACCAAGACTGCTGTTCCAACTTGTCAATGTATTCGTGCAGGATGTCAGCAGAAGTTGGGTCATCCTCGTCAACGGCATCGTGCACGTCGCGGATGGTTGCGACCGTGGTGTCGATTGCCTTCACAACCAGCTCGATGGCGTCATGGGTGAGGATCTCACCTTCAGGGAATTCATCGATTGCGCTCTGGGACGCGACGACGGCGGCACGACCATCCGGAACCGCGTGCATGGCGCGCATCCGCTCTGCGATCACATCGGTGGCATCGCGGGCGATGTCGACAACTTCGTCGAGATTCAGGTGTAAATCGCGGAAATTCGGGCCAACGATGTTCCAATGGGCCTGCTTGCCGACCAAGTTCAAGTTGATCATATCGACCAAGACCAGCTGCATCGATTTGCGCAGGCGAGCCGGTGCCTTGAAGCCGCTCTCGGCGTTCTGCCGCTTAGTGCCGGCGCTTCCATGTGGGGTAGGTACGGTTACGGTTTCCTTCTTAGCTGACATGCAAAATTCTCCTAGGCAGTCAATGTTTCGCACATCCCGTCAGCCTCTAGGCAGGGATGGCGTGGAACCAATGCTCCGACACCCCTGACACTAGTAAGCGTGCTTCGTTCTATGCAAGATGAGAGCGTCGAGTTTCACGATCAGAGAAGTCAGAGAAGTAAGCCCGCTTCCCAGATTCGCTCTACTGCCTCCGACCCCGCGGACAGACGCGGGCCAAGCTTGGTAAACAACCGTCGCAGCGCTCCCGGTTTGATGGTGGTGAACCCGGCGATGCCAAGTGCAGCCTGACGTTGACGATCCGCCGCATGCCACAGATTCTCAGCGGCCCACACACCCGACCAAAACCGCGCCCGAGCCACATACATGGAGGGCGATTCGATGCCCTCGGCCTCGAGCAGCCCCCGCTCCTGAAGAGAAGCCACAACCGGTTCCAAGATTTGCTCACCGTGCCACAAACTCAGATGCATCAGATTGATGGCCGGGTCCCACCGACTGGCAAGATCCCAATCTAAGACCCCGGTCACGGCAGAAAGCTCCTCGTTCCAGACCATGTTTTGGCCCGCCAAGTCACCATGTACCAGTCCTAGCTTCGAGTCGAATCCTAGCGGATGGTTTATGAGAGTCCGCAGCAGTAGGGAAGTGGCGGCCATGAGCTCCGGTGCCTGCTCTCCAATGAACTCGAGGACGGTAGCTGTCTTGGCAGTGGTCCATTGACCACGGTAGGAAAAGGGCGGGGCCAAGTCCGCTTCTACCGTCTCGATCGGCACCTGCTGCAAGGCTTCAAGCACATCGGCTAACGCTTTCGTCATCACCCCCAAGTCGTCACCGCCGCGTGCGAACTCACCTGGGTTACCTCGCGCCGGCGGATGATCCCGACCGTCGATGAAACTGAACGCCATCGCCGGACCCAAGCCCGTCTGATGCACTGTGCCGAGCGGTTCCGGAATCCTGACTCCGGTTCCGGCTAGGCCCCGAGCCAACGCGGGGTGTAGCCGCCCCATCCGTTCCAGTGCCGCGGCCGAGTCCGGACGTCGTCCGAAGCGAATCACGGCCCGACCAGCCTGCTCTGACGCTGGGGATCCAGGTTGAACCGGTGCGCTGATCGCTACTCGGTAGGCAGAGCCTTGCTCGGTCATCTGTCCGCCAGACCAGCGGGCGGCCGGAAATATTCCCGTACAGAGTGTGACTTCTTCGTCAGACAAATCCCGAGCCATCTGCTCTCCAATGCACTAAAATAGATGCTGATGTTGCGAACAATGTTTAAATCCAAGATCCACCGGGCCACTGTCACCGAGGCTGACCTGCACTACGTCGGCTCCGTCACGGTGGACCTTGACCTGCTCGAAGCCGCCGACATCCTACCCGGAGAGCTCGTGTCCATCGTGGACATCAACAACGGCTCCCGGCTGGAAACCTATACTATCCCCGGCGAACGTGGCTCCGGCGTCATCGGCATCAACGGTGCTGCCGCGCACTTGGTCAAGCCCGGAGACCTGGTCATTCTGATCACCTACGCGCAGATGACCGATGCCGAGGCCAAGACCTTCGTCCCGAACGTTGTTCACGTCGATGAGAACAACAAGATCATTACCATCGGGGAAGACCCAGCCGAGGCCATCGGACCGAACCAGCAGACCCCTCCACACGCACTCTCCTCCGAATCCGTGCGCGACGAGGAAGCCGAGGAGAAACTCCTGCCCGCTGGACACCCGGAGCCCGTCGCGTAACCTCGCGGCCGCCAACCCATCCCTGAAGCTCCCACGCGAGTGACACCAACCCCAGCAGCGACACGTCCTACCCGGCGCTACCTGTACTGGGAGTTGGTGATCGTCCTTGCCCTCTCACTGGGCAAATCCGGCATCTATGCCATCGTCAACCTCGCCGAACGGTACTGGCGAGACATCGCGGGTCAAACCGTCACCCTCAACAAGGCGCAAGCCGATACCCAAGTCTTTGACCTGATCTATCAACTGCTGGGGATCTTCTTTGCACTCGTCCCGGTCGCCCTTGTGATCTACCTGTTCGCTAGGGAGGGACGCTCCCTGCTGCGCGAATCCGGTGTCTTCGGACCGCGCCGGGCCGTCCTCCTCGACTGGCTCCACGGCCTAGCCATCTTCCTCATCATCGGGTTCGGCACCCTCGGGGTCTACCACCTCTCCCGAGCGCTCAACCTCTCACCTCCGGTCGAATACGCAGCCGGCACCCTCTACCCGCACGAAGTCCTCGTGCTCATTCTCCGCGCATTCGAGAACGGGATCCTCGAAGAACTCATCGTCATCGCCTACCTCTTCCTACGCGCCAAAGACCTCGGCCTCATCCCAGCTCTGCCAACCAAACTGACCGCCCTGACCACCCCCACCATCTGGGTGCTCATCGCCACCAGCCTCATTCGCGCCAGCTACCACCTCTACCAAGGCATCGGAGCCGGCATCGGCAACTTCCTCATGGGCCTGCTCTTCGGTGCCTACTTCCTGCGCCGCGGACGGGTGGCACCGCTCATCATCGCCCACATCATCATCGACCTCGTCGGCTTCCTCGGCTTCCGTTTCTTCGGCCCGTTCCTCGGCCTCGGCACCTAACCCAAGGCCCGGCTGAACCCGGCGCAAGCGCCAGCCCACACGCTCTGCTCCACAGCCCGCTGACCGGTACGTACTATCCTCAAGCGCCCGAGGACGATCTCTGCCAGTTGCCCTAGCTCGTCATACCGTGGTTTCACGTTCGCACCACCAAGCACACGTTAGGGAGGAACTCGTGGGCGCCACCAGCATCGCAGCCGAAGCCACCGTCACCACCGAACTCTCCCTGCCAGAGCTGGCGAATGCAATCGAAGAGACTGAAAAACTGGCTCGTCGGTGCGCCGCCGAAAGCTACGCCCACGGTTTCCGCTTCCTCCTGACTACGATGCGGCAAGAACGCCCAACCTTCAGTCCGGAAGAGCTCACCCCACATTTTCTGCAACACGTCGATAAGGGCAAACTACTGCGCAAGGCCGCACCCAGCTTCGCCCAGCTCAAAGGCATCACTGACCGCAAAGCCGCACACTTTCTCCACCTTGCGGTCAACCTCATCCAGCACGCACCCGAACTCATCAACAAACTAGCCGCCGGGCAGATCCCAGCCGAACACGTCCGGGTAGCGGGCGAAAAGCTCAAGTCCGTCACCCCGCCCAACCCGAGTCGTGACGCCGACGGCCACCCCTGGGATCCAGAAGCCTACCCGCAAGCCGTCCTGGACACCGACAACGCCAAGGACCTGCTCGGCGCTAGACTCACCGAGCTGGCGGCACCGGGCATCCCCGAACAGGACTTCACCACCGAAGCCGCACGCCTCCGGGAAACGCATCACCCGCACAACCCAACCGCTCGGCATGCCACCGCGTTGAAGCGCCGCTACCTGCGCATCGGACCAGCGAGGGATGGGATGAGTAAGCTCGAGGCACTCATCAGCTCCGACGACGCTGACCAACTCGTGCAACGGCTACGGCATCGAGCAAAAACCGCCAGTCGGCAACAGGGCGAAACCCGGACGATCCGCCAACTCGAAGTCGATCTTCTCCTCGAAGCTGTCCAGAATACCGCTGAGCAGAACACCCCGAGCGCAGGCCATGACGAGCCCCCAACGCATAAGGACACAGCCGATTCAGTCATTCGCGTTGCTGAAGTGCAGTCTCCGCAGCCGTTACTGCCCGGCCTCGACACCGGCCCCCAAAGTCCCACCTTGAAGCCGCAAAACAGCAATGTTTGCAGCTGCCAGCAAGCCGGGGGACACGACCGTCCTCAATCCGGACGCAACGTGATGGTCTACCTAAACTACTCTTTCGAAGCGTGGATCCTCTCCGGCGGAACGATCGCCGACGGCCAGCTTGAATTCATGAAGAGCTACGATCCGCACCTATGGGAACAAGCCCAACGCAACCGCCAATACCACCTGAGAGCGCCTGCTTCTCGGAGCGGTTCGCACCCACCGGGCGTCAACGAATCCGGAGCCCGCGCAACCAACATCGGCACCGGCCAACAGCTCAGCCCCGAACTCAGCGCCGCCCTGTTACCGCAGGCAGCCATGATGCAGGCAATCATCACCCACCCGGCTACCGGTTACCCCATCGGCTTGGGCAAACGTGCCCGCCACCCGAATAGACGCGTCAAAGACTTATTGCTCTACCGTGACCGACATTGTCGGTTCCCCGGCTGCCACGTTCCCGGCACCGACTGCGAGGTCGACCACGTCCACGATTGGGTGCTGAGTAACACCTCAGAACTTTACGGCCTGGCATTGCTCTGCAAACAGCATCACGGCGGCAAAACGGCGCGTTGGTGGCAGGTCGAACCCAAACCAGAGTTAGGCGACGGGGTTCTAGAATTCACCTTCAACACCGGCAAGAAAATTCTCACCCATCCGCAGCAGCCACTAGACCCACGGGCGTGGGCAGACATCAGACAACAACTGGAGACCCCGCCCTTCTAAGGCCGCCGTACACACCACTTAAAGATGGAAGCCGCGAACCACCGTCCTTGGTCGTTCGCGGCTTCCGCGCAGCAACCGCCTATATCAGCGTTTCTGCAGGATCGTTTAGAGGGTGATCTCACCCAGCGGGGTATTGAAGGTCACGGACATCAGACCCGGGTGACCGGATGGGTTGACGTACTCCACCTCGAGGTCTTCAACCTTCTCATCGTCATGCAGGCCCAGCCACTCGCGGACGCGCGGACGGGAGCCGGCAATGACAATCTTGCGGATCTCGGCCTGTGGCTCGGAAGCGCGAGACGGGTGGAGTTCTTCCATCCCATCGTCCCACTGCAGCATGTACGGCACCTGCGGGTCGGCGATGAGGCCGCGGATACCGATCTGACGCCAAGTGAGTTCCTGACCATCGGGGAATTTTCGGTTACCCGGAACGGCATTGCGCTCCAAGCGTTCTTCAAAGGGGGCTAGATCGTCCACAGCGACGGCCCATCCCAGCCAGCCGCCACCCATTTCTGAGCGGGCGCGCACGGCCTGACCAAATGGAGCTTCCAGAGCTGCCGGGTGCTCAAGCACCTCGACGACTTCGAGGTACTGCGTCTTCGCCATCGGGAAAATGGCGTTACGGGTACCAAAGCGGGGGTGAATACCGCCCTTGACTCGGTCGATCCCCAGTGCTTCCGAAATTCGGGCAACCGTAGCATCGAGACCGTCAGGGCCACAAGCGTACGAAACGTGATCCAAGCGCATCATGTTCCTATGGTGTCACTCATCACACCGCGTTTCAGCTTAGGTAAGCCTAACATTACGTTTTTAGCGTCTCTCACCCGCGCCAACTTGCACAAGGGGAGTGCTCTATCTGAGAATGGAAACCAAGGTCATGAGTACCAGCGTCAAACCCCGGTTTGCTGGTCGGCAACCCTCACGCTCGCGGTGGGGTGCCCCGGGTGAAGACCTGGCAGATTCAATACACAGTGCTACACCGTTGTCAGAACCTGCAAGCGCGGGCCTTATAGATGGGGCCCTTTGGAATGCGCTATTGAGAACGCTAACCATACCGAGTTCAGGTGCGGGCCACCGGGATTTCTCCCACAGGTCCACACACTGGGGCGGTGCTTTCCGAAAGGGAGAAAATACACATGTCCGAACAGAAGTTTGAGACCCTCCAGATTCACGCTGGCATGGCCCCGGACCCAACCTACGGTGCCCGGACCCTGCCGATCTACCAGTCCAACGCTTTTGTCTTCCCTTCGGCCGATGTCGCCGCCAACCGCTTCGCGCTCTCCGAATTGGGGCAGATTTACACCCGCATCACCAACCCCACCAACGATGCGGTGGAGAACAAGATCGCCGCGCTTGAAGGCGGTGTTGGTGCGTTGCTGCTGGCTTCCGGCCAGTCCGCCACCACCCTGGCCATCCTGAACGTGGCCGGTGCCGGCGACCATATCGTTGCCGCCGCCTCCCTGTACGGTGGCACCCAAAACCTGTTCAAGCACACCCTGAAGAAGATCGGTATCGAAACCACCTTCATTCAGGACCCGGACAACTTGGATGAGTGGCGCTCAGCCATCCAGGACAACACCAAGGCTTTCTTCGGTGAATTCGTCGCCAACCCACGTTCGGATGTCTTGGACATCTCCGGGGTTGCCGGGGTAGCCCACGACTACGGTGTGCCGTTGATCGTGGACAACACGTTGACCACCCCCTACTTGGGCCGGCCCATCGAGCACGGTGCCGACATCGTCACCCACTCGGCCACCAAGTTCCTGGGCGGACACGCCACCGCAATGGGCGGTGTGATCGTCGACTCCGGTAACTTCGACTACGCCCAGTATCCGGAGCGTTTCCCCGGCTTCAATGAGCCCGATGAGTCCTACAACGGTCTGGTCTACGCCCGCGACCTCGGCGTTGGATCCGCCTTCGGAGCCAACCTGTCCTACATCTTGAAGGCACGGGTCCAGCTGCTGCGTGACTTGGGCCCGTCCATCTCCCCGCACAACGCTTTCGAAATCAACCTGGGTCTGGAAACGCTGTCCCTGCGGATGGAACGCCACGTGGAGAACGCCGCCAAGGTTGCGGCCTGGTTGGATGAGCGCGAAGACGCGAACAACATCGCCTTCGCCGGCCTGCCATCCTCGCCGTGGTACGAACGCGGTAAGCAACTGCTACCAAAGGGCGTCGGCTCCATCATTTCCTTCGAGCTCGATGGCGGCCGTGAAGCCGGTATCCGCTTCGTGGATGCGTTGAAGCTGCACTCCAATGTGGCCAATGTTGGGGATGTCCGTTCGCTGGTCATTCACCCGGCTTCCACCACGCACTCTCAGCTCACTGATCCCGAACAGCTCGCCGCCGGGGTCAACCCGTCGCTGGTGCGCCTGTCGGTCGGGCTAGAACACATTGATGACATCATTGCTGACTTGGAGCTGGGCTTCGCCGCTGCGGCGGACGGCGCCTAACCCCATCCACACGGCAGCTGAGAACGCCGAGGGAAGAAAGCTAAGGCCACCCCATGACTCTGTCGGTTGAAGATACCCGGATGATCTACCAAGACGGTCCGCAAAAGAAGGCCCGGATCGGTACCTTTGACTTCGAAACCGGTGCCCGTCTGAAGAACGTAGAAATTGCGTTCGAGACGTGGGGCACCTTGAACGAAGCCGGTACCAACGCCGTGCTGATTGTCCATGCCCTCACCGGGGACACCCACGTCACCGCGTCTCCTGAGAACCCGGCACCGGGTTGGTGGGAACAGCTCGTCGGCCCGGGCAAGCCCATCGACACTAACCACTGGTTTGTCGTCGCGCCGAACATCCTAGGCGGCTGCTACGGCTCCACCGGCCCGGCATCGCTGGATGAATACGGGCTGCCGTACGGCTCCCGATTCCCGTTCGTGACGATCCGGGATTCGGTGCGTGCGGAGGCCGCCATGGCGGATCTGCTGGGGATCAAATCGTTCAAGGCTGTCATTGGGGGCTCACTCGGGGGCGCTCGCGCTCTCGAGTGGGCGGCCACCTACCCGGATCGGGTCGAGGGCGCGGCCGTCATCGCCTCAAACGCCTACACCACCGCGGAACAGATCGCGTTCTCCCAGGCCCAAATCAACGCCATCCAGCTGGACCCGCTCTATAACGACGGGGACTACTATGCTGGGGCCGCTCCCACCGGTGGGCTGGGCATTGCCCGGCGCATCGCCCACATCACCTACCGCTCCGAGGGCGAGCTCGGCGGCCGGTTCGGGCGCAAACACCAAGAGGCGGAAAACCCCTTGGGTTGGCCGCAGCGCCGCCAAGGCCGCTACCAGATCGAGTCCTATTTGGACTACCAAGCCGCCAAACTGGTGGACCGTTTCGATGCAAACTCCTACGTCTCCATCACCGAGTCGTTGATGACGCACGACGTCGGACGGGACCGCGGGGGACTGGCCAACGCATTGGCGCAGGTCAAAGCAAAAATGTTCATCTGTGCCGTCACCTCGGACCGGCTGTTCTTCCCGGAACAGTCTGAAGAGCTGGCCAACCTGTTGCCGGAAGTTGAGGGGCAACCGGTTCCCGTGCATATGATTGACTCACCCATTGGCCACGACGGTTTCCTGACGCAAATCGAGCAGGTTGCCGATGCCATGGTTGAGACCCTGGGACTTCAAGCGGAATAGCACCACCACAAACCGCGCCGCCGTAAGTCCCACCAACGTAGCAGCAGGAGTACCCGCTTTCGCATGAACGTCCGCGACTATTTTGAAAACCCCGTCGTCGAATACTCCCGCCAAGATCAAGAGCGGCCCGGCACCGACCTATTGGTGCTGCTGCACGGTTACGGCGCGGATGAGCTGGACCTGATGGGGCTGGCCCCGCACCTGCCGCAGCACTACACCATCGCGTCGGTCCGGGCCCCGCTAGCCATACAGCCCGGCTACACGTGGTACCCGCTGGATCAGAACTTCGAGACAAACCCTGCGGATGTATTGGCCGCCATCACCGGGCTGGACAGCTGGCTGGCCGCCCAAGCGGAGCAGTACGCCGCAATCACCCTGCTGGGTTTCTCCATGGGGATGTCGATGGCAACCTCGATGGTGCGGATGGCCCCGGAACGCTACAAGGCCCTGGTGGGGCTGTCCGGTTTCGCCATCAATCCGGAGTCTTCACCGCAGATCGCAGAGCTCTTTGACGACGAGGCACTGGCCGCCCGCTCCCCGAAACTGCCCATGTTCTGGGGCCGGGACCAGGCCGACCCGGTCATCCGCCAACACTTGGTGGACTACACCCACGGGTGGGTCCAAGACCACGTGGATCTGACCAAGGTGGTCTACGCCAACATGGGCCACGCCATCTGCGCCCAAGAACTCGGGCACATCGGCGAATTCTTGAATTTCGTCGCCGCTCGAACTGCCTAACCGGGATCCCAAAGGCTTGCGCCGTTTTCGGCTAGAGCATCTGCGCTAAAGCCGCCAAGGCATCGGCGCCCACCAGCTCACCGGGCAGCAGCAGCACCTGAGTGATCTGGACCGAGTCAGGCAACTCATCGCGCAGCTGCGCCACGTACTGCTCCTCGAGCGCGGCCCGTTCCGCCAAGAATTGACCCTGATCGGTGGGGGAGCGCCGGTTCACCACGGCGCCAGCAACCTTGACCTTGGTCGCCACCAGCTGCGCGTGCAGTTCCACCGTTTCTAAGACCGGGAGCCGTTCGGCAGTCAGCACCATGACAAAACAGGTGAGCGTTTGATCGGTGAGGACCTCACGCAGCTGCCTGAACCGGGCTTGGCGGCGCAGCAGGATCTGCCGGATCTTCTGATCCCGGGCCAGAATCGGGTCCGTCGGCGTCCCATCGGACATGACCGCGGCCCGGTCCCGATCCCGCGTAAGACCACGGACCGCCGCAGCATACTTTTCGGATTTGGTCCGGTTCTGCAGCAACCCATCGGTCCACGATGACATGATCTCCGGCAGCGCCATCAATCGAGTGGTGTGCCCGGACGGTGCCGTATCGAAAATCACCAGCTCGTAGTTTTCGAGGCCGAGCTGGATTAGGTCCGCGATGCGTTCTAAAATCGCGGCCTCATGCGTGCCCGGGGACTGGCGGGACAGGGCCAAGTACTTGTCCACCTCGCCGCGTAAATGTTCGGGCATCATGGCGTACAAGGTTTGGGCGACGGCGGCCAAATGTTCGTCGGTGGTCGCTTCCGGGTCGATCTCCACCGCGTCGAGATTCTGCTGGAGTGTGACTGGTTCCGGTCCGATGGGCTGGCCCCAGAGGTGCCCCAAGTTATGGGCCGGGTCCGTGGAGACCAGCAATGTGCTGCGTCCGGCCGCGGCGGCACCAACTGCGGTTGCCGCCGCCATGGAAGTCTTACCGACCCCGCCTTTACCGCCGAAAAAGAGCACGCGATGGGTTTGTGCCAGTTCTAGCAACATGAAATCTCTTCCAGCGGGGAGCGTTCCATCCCCATTCGTTTGTGCCACTCGTGAAAATTCTCGTACACCACCGGCAGCATCTCCATGGTGTAGTAGCTGGCCGGGTTCGGCACCCCGAGGGCCTCAGAGAGGACCATCATCATGAACAGGTCATCTTGGTCGCGCTGCAAGCGCCGGAAACTGCGCCGGTAGTTGGAGGAATAGTAATCCTCCAAGCCTGCCCCGAAGCGGCGGGCAGCGTCCCTGAACCAAGCGGAGAACCTGGTCAGGGCGCCACCGCGCCGCTTCGGCGCTGCGGATTCAGCCTCGTGGCTAGCCAACGCGGGCTTCCTCTTCGGCCGCTTCAACATCGGCGTCAATCTCTGGTGGTTCGTTCTTCGCCCGGGCCATCGCGGCAAAGGCTTCCACCACCACCCAGAGGGCGCAGACGAGGATCACGATGTCCAACACCAGCAGCAGCCAGTTACCGGCCGCGTAGAACTGACCGATCTGCACAAAGAGTGCATAGACCGTCATCGTCAACACGAACAGCAGCGGGATCAGCACCGGCAGGTATGGGCGGCGGCGCTTGATCAGCATCACCGTGATGATCGCCAGGGTCAGGGCAGCCATGATCTGGTTGGTGGTACCGAACAGCGGCCAAATGATCATGCCGCCGGCACCGCTGGGATCCGCGCCGAAGGCCAACGCCGCGGTAGCGGTCAGCACGATGACGGTCGCCACGATGGTGTTGAGCTTGAAGCCCATCAGCTGACCGACTTCAGCCACCACAAAACGTTGCAGACGCACCGAGGTGTCCATGGTGGTCGCCGCAAAAAGCACCGCCATGGTCGCCAAGATCGTGGCCGAGAGTTGGACCGGGATGCCCAGCCCGTTGTTCAGGACGGAACCGCCGGCGGTAACAAACGCGCCAATGCCACCCTGATTGAAGGCACTGTAGGTTTCCTGCCACGCCGCCAGGGTCTCGTAGCCGGCCGTGACCACAATGATGGTTCCGAGGGCCAACAGTCCTTCACCCACGGCGCCGAAGTAGCCGACAAAGCGAGAATCGGTTTCCTTATCCAGCTGCTTTGCTGAGGTACCCGAGGACACGATGCCGTGGAACCCGGAAATCGCGCCACAGGCGATGGTGACAAACAGTAGCGGCACCATCGACGGGGTGCCTTCCGGCAGCGCCGTGTTGACGGCCGGAGCGACCACGGTTGGCTGGGACACCAGGATGGAGACGTACAGAATGGCCAGGGCGATAAATAGCTGCAGACCGTTGATGTAGTCCCGAGGCTGCAGCAGCATCCACACCGGTAGCAACGAAGCAATACCCGCGTAAATGAACAGCACCACAATCCAAAACGCCCCGGCCGGTAGACCCATTACGGTCTCCGGTAGCTCGATGGGGAAGCGGTCACCCAGCATGATCAGGGCGTACAGCAGCACCACGCCCACCAAGGAAACGATCGGTAGGTTCCACTTGAACCGGTAAATCGCTTGGCCGATGCCGAGGGCGACGACGATGGCGCCCCAGGTTGGGATCACGGAGGTGGGTTGGTTGACCAACAGGTCGGAGATCACGACGGCGAAGACGGCGTTGACCATCAGCAGGAGCAAGAAAATGACCACTAGGAACAGGTTGCGTCCACGGTTTCCGATGTAGCGGCCGGAGAGCGTTCCAATGGATTGGCCCTTGTTCCGCACGGATGCCCACATGGCGCCAAAGTCGTGCATACCGGCAAAGAAGACGGTCCCGAGTGTCACCCAGAGGAAGGCTGGTAGCCAACCCCAGATGACGGCGACGGCGGGTCCGACGATGGGCGCCGCGCCGGCTACCGACGTGAAGTGGTGGCCCCAGAGCACGAATTTGTTGGTGGGCACGAAGTCCACACCGTCGGAGAGCTCGTGAGCCGGGGTCTTGAATTTGGGTTGAAGCTTAAAGACCCGTTTGGCCAAGAATTGTGAATACAGGAAGTACCCGGCTAGGACCATGCCCACGCCAAGCACCGCCAAAATGACGGAGTTCATAGAAGTCCCGTTACCTCTCGGATATGTATGTAAATAACGTTCAGATGCGAGTTGCCAAGCCGGGCACGGATTCACGGGGTGGGCGATCGTCACGGCGTGGGCGATATCCAAAGCTGGTCAAGCCTTGAGGTATGTCATTGATCCTAGAAGTGCAATTTCCGGTAAGTAAAGCCGAGAAGCCTTTTTTACTTTCGGGTAGCTGCTGGTTGGTTGCGTCCTGCGGCTAGTCTTCCGGCTGGTCGGCGAGGACACGGATCGTCGCCAGCTGGCCCGACATGGCGTCCGGGCAGGAGACCTCATCGCCGGGACGGATCTGCTTGCCGCGGCGCAATTCGACCTCGCCATTGACGTAGACCTGAGCGTCGGCGATGACGTCCCGGGCATCCACACCGGAGTCCACCACACCAGCCAGCTTCAACAACTGACCCAGCCGGATGCTCTCGTCCTTAATTTCAATCTCTAGTTCCATACTTCCTACCCTAATGCGCCCGTGTGAACGTGACGGAACGAATGAATGACCGGGTGCACATGACGGAAGATGAGGCCCTGAATTCTAGCGTGCAGGCACCCTGGCGTAGGGTATGAAGCTGTGAGTACGGAAGTTCAGAAACCGGCGCTGCCGACGACGTTAGCTCTGTTGCTATCTATGGTGGCGGGATTGGCCATTGCCGCCCAAGGACGTGTCAACGGTGCGCTGGCGTTGAAGGTGGAGCATCCGATCTACGCCTCGCTGATCTCATTCACGGTCGGTTTCATCGTGCTGCTGTCCTTCCTGACGCTGAAAAACAACCGGGCCGCGATGTCCAGAGTGCTACCGGTATTGAAAGCCAGAAAGTTCCCGTGGTTCTATCTGGGCGCAGGTATCTTCGGAGCCTACTTTGTGATTTCCCAAGCCATCGCCGCGCCCCTGTTGGGGATCGCGTTGTACACCGTGGCGGTGGTGACCGGTCAGACCCTCGGCGGTCTCGTGGTGGACTTGGCCGGCTTCGGCCCGGCCGGGCGCAAGTATCCCACCGTCGTGCGAGTCATCGGCGCCTTGCTGACCGTGGTGGCTGTGTTTTGGACGGTCTCTGACCGGCTGGTTGGTCCCGACGCGGTGGACTTTCTGCCCCTGATCTTGCCGTTCCTGGCGGGTTTCGTGAACCAGGCCCAGCAGGCGATGAACGGCATCCAAACCATGCACTACTCCTCGCCCTACCCCGGGACCGTGTTCAACTTCGTCGCCGGGACCTTGTTCCTGTTTATCGTCTGGTTTGCCGATGTTGTGCAAGGAACCCCCGTCGCGCCGCTGCCGACCGAGTGGTGGTATTACCTCGGCGGGCCACTGGGGGTGACCTTCGTCGGTCTGGGCGCCTTGCTGGTGCGCCGCCTAGGTGTGCTGGTGTTGGGGATGGGGATGATCGCCGGCCAGTTGCTGGGTTCGTTGTTGATCGACGTGCTGTTCCCGGCCCCGGGCACCGCCCTGAGCTCGGCAACCTATATCGGTACCCTGCTGACCTTTGTGGCCGTGTTGATTGCTTCCACCCCGCGCGGTGGATTCGGCGGGTATTTGCGGCTGATCTCACGCGCAAAATAGAGGAGCATCTGCGCCATCTTCCGGTACCCTTGGTAGGGTGCGGACCGCAACCCAGCGGCCCTGTAACTACCTTTACTTTGGAGCTATCACCCTCATGTCGGAAAAGAACACCGCCAAGAAATCGAATCTTGATCAAGTCATCTCGCTGGCCAAGCGCCGCGGATTCGTCTTCCAGGCTGGAGAGATCTACGGCGGATCCCGTTCCGCGTGGGATTATGGCCCCCTCGGAGCCGAGCTCAAAGAAAACATCAAGGCGCAGTGGTGGCAGACGTTTGTGCGCGGCCGTGAAGACGTCGTCGGCCTAGACTCCTCCATCATCTTGCCCCGTGCCGTGTGGGAAGCCTCCGGCCACGTGGAAACCTTCACCGACCCACTGGTGGAATGCCTGCAGTGCCACAAGCGCCACCGCCAGGACCACCTGCAGGAAGCCTACGAGGAGAAGAAAGGCGTCTGGCCGGAGACCATGGACGATGTGGTTTGCCCGGACTGTGGCACCCGCGGCAAGTTCACCGAGCCGCAGAACTTCTCCGGACTCATGAAAACCTACCTTGGCGCCGTGGATAACGAAGAGGGCCTACATTACATGCGCCCAGAAACCGCGCAGGGGATCTTCGTGAACTTCAACAACGTGGTGACCACCGCGCGGAAGAAGCCACCGTTCGGCATCGGCCAGATCGGTAAGGCGTTCCGCAATGAGATCACCCCGGGTAACTTCATCTTCCGCACCCGCGAATTCGAACAGATGGAAATCGAGTACTTCGTGCCACCTGCCGAGGCCCCACAGTTCTTCGACCAGTGGGTCGAGGACTGCTGGAACTGGTTCGTGGATCTGGGTGTGAACCCGGACAACATGCGCAAATTTGATGTGCCCGATGAGGAACGCGCCCACTATTCGGCGGCCACTATCGACTTGGAATACCGCTTCGGTTTCCAGGGTGGTGAATGGGGTGAGCTGATGGGTATCGCCAACCGCGGTGACTACGACCTGTCCCAGCACACCGAACACTCCGGCACCGGCATGAACTACTTTGATCAGGCGACCGGGGAGCGGTACACCCCGTACGTCATCGAACCGTCCTGGGGTCTGACCCGCGCACTGATGGCCTTCCTCGTTGACGCCTACGCCGAGGACGAGGCCCCCAACACCAAGGGCGGGGTGGACACCCGCACCGTGCTGCGTCTGGATCCGCGCTTGGCACCGTTCAAGGCCGCCGTGCTGCCGCTGTCCAAGAAGGAAGAGCTGGCACCGCACGCCAAGAACCTGGCCGCAGACCTGCGCAAGCGCTGGAACATTGACTACGACGACGCCGGCGCCATCGGCCGCCGCTACCGCCGCCACGATGAGATCGGTACCCCGTTCTGCGTCACCGTGGACTTCGACACCCTTGAGGACCAAGCGGTGACCATCCGTGACCGCGACTCGATGGCCCAAGAGCGGGTCTCCCTCGACAAGGTCGAAACTTACCTGGCCGAACGCATCCGCGCCTAGCGCGCAGGCAGGCACCGCCACCAACCACAACGGAGCACATGCAACCTTCTGAACAGCTGGCAGCACCCAAACCGGAACGCTCACTGGCAGAATTCCTGGCCGCCTACACGAACCCGGTGCCCCTCTTTGCAGGAACCGAGGAGGACTTACGGCACCCGAATTTGACGGTGCGTGCGTGGACCGACGGCGATGATCGGGCCCTTTTGGAGGTCTTCGGCGACCCGGAAGACCCGGCACATCACCAAGATCGGTCCCTGCTGCGTCCCCCGGCGGACAGCCCCGTCGCCCGCACCCTCGTGGTGGAGGACGATGGGGTGCCGGTGGGTGCTGCCAGCCTGTCCGAGTCCGTGTTGCATCCGCGCCGACTGTGGTTTTTCGCGGAAATCATTCCCGCCTTGCGCCGCCAAGGCCTCGCCACCCGGCTGCTGGAACTGCTCCGGACCGAACTGCCCGGCACGGCCGTGAAAATCCGGTACTCGGTGGGCACCGATGCAGCCGGTTACGCCGAACACGCCGGCTTTGCCACCATCCAAACCGTGCGTCAGGTGCTACTCAGCCCGCAAGCGCTACCCGCCCCGCAGCTGGATGAAAACAGTGACCTGCAGTTGGAGGACGTGGCCACCGGATCGGTGGAACTAACCCAGGCCGTGCAGGACTTCTACACGGCCATGCACCAGTGGGACCCGACGACGATGAGCATCGGCCAAGCCCAGCAGCTGCTCCTGGCACCGGCCACCGGAGCCTCCGGGGCCGTGGTGCTGCGAGACCGGACCCGAGCCGACGCCAAGGGCAAGGGCAACATCGTCGCCTTCGCGATCTCCTACGCGGTGCATGATCCCACCGCCGAGTCCCCAGACCACGCGGACGAGCACGGGCAAGCCCCGGTCCAGCTGCAAGCGGCCAGAGACTTCGCTGACATTTCAGATGTGCTCATCGGGTTCAACCCGGGACTGAAACCGGAACTGAACCCGGCCCAAGTCCAACACGCGCTGGGCGCGCTGCTGGGCATGCTGGTGCACCGCTACCCGGTCCGCATGGAAGTTGATGACTCAATGACCGACCTGCTGGCCGTGTTGGCCCCGGTGCTGCACAGCAAGGACGCGGCCGTGTTCCACACCGCGCACATCGCCAGCAAGTTTGATCAGCCCAACCCGGCAGGAAAGTAGGCCCACCATCGGCGCAGGTCACTCCCACTCCGGCCCGGACCGGCCACGCAGCGCTCGCGAGCGTAAACGCATCATCACCGCGCTCTGGGCCACCCTCGTGCCGGTCGCCTTGGCAACCGTGGCCGGACTGGTGCTGCTGTGGCCATCAGGCAGTTACCAAGAGCTGACCCTGCCGAACCCGTACGGCACCGCCGAGGGCGTGCAACTGGTCCGCGGCACCATCACCGCCGTCGAAGAAGTGCCCTGCACCAGCCGGGCCATCCTCGAAGACCAGCACTCCGCCGAGGTCGGCGCGGACTCCGCCCAACAAACCCAATGCCAGCGGGTCATGGTTGACCCCGATGGCGGCGGCAGCGAACACTACCCGATGATGCTGCCACCGGAAGTGACCGCCTCCGCACCCGCCGGGGTTGGAGACCGGGTCCGCGTCCTGGACCTACGGGGTCTGCCGCAGCAGGTCGCTCCCGGAACTGACAGTGGTGAAGCCGGCGAACCCGGCCAACCCAACGCACCACCGGCCCAAGCCGGTGAAGAGTTCATCTTCGTGGACTTCGAACGTTCCGTGCCCATTATCCTGCTCGGCATCGCCTACGCGTTCGTCGTCGTGCTGGTCGCCCGCTGGCGGGGCCTGCGCGCACTGGTCGGGCTCATCGGGGCCTTCATCGTGCTGGCCATCTTCATCATCCCGTCCCTGCTGGAAGGGAACTCACCCATGCTGGTGGGGCTGACCGGCTCGGTCGCCATCATGATGGTGGTGCTCTACTTCGCCCACGGATTCTCCTTGCGGACGACGACGGCGCTGCTAGGAACCCTGATCGGTTTGATCATCACCGCCGTGCTGGCCGGGTGGGGGACCGAAGCCGCCTATCTGACCGGGCTAGGGGACGAGTACTCCTATGTGCTGGCCTCCCAAGCCCCGGCCGCCCGGCTGTCCGGGATCATCCTGTGCGGGCTGCTCATCGCCGGGCTCGGGGTGCTGAATGATGTGACCATCACCCAGTCCTCGGCCGTGTGGGAACTCAATGAGATGAAACCCACAGCCTCCGCCGCGGAGCTGTTCGCCTCCGCCATGCGCATCGGCCGGGATCACATCGCTTCCACCGTGTACACCATTGCTTTCGCCTATGCCGGTGCCGCCCTGCCGGTGCTGATGGTGGTCTCCCTCTACGACCGTTCCCTCTGGGACATGCTGATCTCTGGAGAACTCGTGGAGGAAATTGTGAGAACATTGATCGGTTCGATTGGTTTGGTGTTGGCCATCCCGGCCACCACCATCATCGCGGTCCTCGTCGTCAAAGCCGTGGCCAGCCCCACGCAGCACAGCCTGCACACCAGCCAGTCACAACCTGAGCTGGCGGCAACGGGCTACGGCGCACTCGCCGGGACAACCGCGGATACACACACCTCGAAGGCGCAGCACACAACCAAGGATTCCGTCCATGACCACCACGACCACCCCCACGCAGAACCAGCAGGGCCAGCAGAGCCAAAGCCCGGCCAAGACGCTGAACCTGCCGCCGCTGAAACTGGGCAACCTGACCATCGACGTGCCCGTCGTCTTGGCACCGATGGCCGGGGTGACCAATAGGGCATTCCGCCGGCTCTGCCGCGAATACGGCGGCGGGCTGTTCGTCACCGAGATGGTGACCTCCCGCGCTCTGGTGGAGCGGAACCCGGAGTCGCTGCGCATCGTCGCCCATGACCCGGATGAGACCCCACGCTCGGTCCAGCTCTACGGGGTGGACCCGGTCACCGTCGGGGCCGCCGTGCGCATGATCGTGGAAGAAGACATTGCCGACCACGTGGACCTGAACTTTGGCTGCCCCGTGCCCAAAGTGACGCGCAAGGGTGGCGGCTCCGCCCTGCCGTGGAAGACGGACCTGTTCACCGGGATCATCAAGCGTGCCACGGAAGAGGCCGCCAAGGGCGACATCCCGCTGACCATCAAGATGCGCAAGGGCATCGACGACGACCACCTGACCTACTTGGATTCGGCCAAAATCGCCCGCGACCACGGCGTCGCGGCCGTGGCCCTGCACGGGCGCACCGCCAACCAGCATTACTCCGGCAAAGCCGACTGGGATTCGATCGCCCGGCTCCGGGAGGCCCTGCCGGATGTGCCCGTCCTAGGTAACGGGGATATTTGGTCCGCCGAGGACGCCATCGAGATGGTGGAACAGACCGGCATCGACGGCGTGGTCATTGGCCGCGGTTGCCAGGGCCGGCCTTGGCTGTTTGGGGACCTGCAGAATGCCTTCGAGGGCTCTGCCGAACGCTTCCGTCCCGGGGTCAAAGAGGTCGCAGAAACCGTGCTGCGCCACGGCCAGCTGCTGATCGACACTTTCGGTGGCGACGAAGGCAAAGGTATGCGGGATATCCGCAAGCACATCGCCTGGTATTTCAAGGGCTACCCCGTCGGCGGGAACCTGCGCTCCCAGCTGGCCAAAGTGGAAACCTTGGACCAGTTGGCCGAACTGTTGGGCAGCCTCGACCAAACCCTCCCATATCCGGGCGCGGCCGCCGAGGGCCCGCGTGGCCGGGCCGGGCACGCCAAGCGCACCCACCTGCCGGAAAACTGGTTGGACTCCCGCACCCTGAACGCAGACCATCAGGCCATGATCCACAAGGCCGAGCTGGATATCTCCGGCGGGTAGGGACACCACGGCTACACTGAGGGTGAGCCGTACACGTCAGGAAGGGTAGGGGATGAGCACCCATCAGGCCAATACCCCGTATTGGGTGAACCAGCCAGCCCTGTTTGGCAATCCCGGCCGCCCGCCCTACGCGGGGGCGGTGGGCCGACCAGAGGGCTACTCGGATGCGGACACCCAACGCTGGGTCCCCGAACCCGCCAAGTCTTCCTACCGGTCGCCCTTCGAGCGCGACCGGGCCCGGATCCTGCACTCCGCCGCCCTGCGCCGGCTCGGAGCCAAGACCCAAGTGGTGTCCCCGGCCGCCGACGACTTCGCCCGAACCCGCCTGACCCACTCACTCGAGGTCGCCCAAGTCGGCCGCTCCCTCGGCCGGTCTTTAGGCTGTGACCCCGATGTGGTGGACACCGCCTGCCTAGCCCACGACCTCGGTCACCCGCCCTTCGGCCACAACGGTGAACGCGCCTTGGACCAGTGCGCGGCCGGCATCGGCGGCTTCGAAGGCAACGCCCAAACCCTGCGTCTGCTCACCCGGCTGGAAACCAAGTCTTTCGCCGAAGACGGTTCTTCGGCGGGACTGAATCTGACCCGGGCCAGCCTTGATGCCGCCATCAAGTATCCGTGGTCTCTTGAATCGGCCCCGTACCGGAACGGTAAACAGTCCAGCAAGTTCGGGGTCTACGCGGACGACGCGGCAGTCTTCGACTGGGTTCGGGAGGCCGCACCGGCCGGCAAAGTCCCCATCGAAGGCCAAGTGATGGATCTGTCCGATGACATCGCCTACTCGGTGCACGATGTGGAGGACTCCATCGTCGCCGGCGAATTCCAGCTCGGCTGGTTGAAGACCGAGGCCGAGAGGGCGAAGGTCATCGACACCACCATCGCCTGGTACCTTCCCGGCACCCCGGCAGAGCACATCGACGCGGCCCTGAGCCGGCTGGAAGCGCTGGCCTGCTGGGTGCCTAACGCCCACGGCTCGCGGGCGGACATGGCGGCGCTGAAAAACATGACCAGCCAACTCATCGGCCGATTCTGTCAGGCCGCCTTCGGCGCAACCAGAGACACGTACGGCAACGATGTCCTCACCCGGTACAGCGCCGAACTGGTCATTCCGGAACAAACCAAGCTGGAGATCGCGGTCATGAAAGGCATCGCCGCCGCCTACGTCATGAGCGCCATGGGTCGGCAACCGATCTACCATCGGCAGCGGACGATCCTCACCGAGTTGGTCGAGTTCCTGTACCAGAACCAGGACCGCTACCTCGAACCGCTCTTTCAGGGTGACTGGCGTGCGGCCGCCGACGACGATGCCCGACTCCGCGTGGTCATCGACCAGGTAGCCTCCCTGACGGACTACACCGCCCACGAATGGCACGCCACCTTGGTCCGCGGTGCCAGCTACGAGCGGCGCCCACGCTAACGGCTGCTGGCCAAGGCCACCAGATCTGGGAGCGCTTCGGCGGCGCCGGCGCTAATCGAAACATCCATGAACGGGGTCAACTCGGAGGCCACCGGGTTGATCTCCACCACCGGGGTGCCCAAAGACGAGGCCACAAACGGTAGCGACGCCGCCGGCTGCACCACACCGCTGGTGCCCACAACCACCACCAGATCGGCTTCCGTCAACGCTTCTTCCGTGGCCTGCCACTGATCTTGCGGCAAAAACTGGCTCTTCGGAATTTTGGGTGTAGATCGGTTTTGTGATCGGGGTGTGTTGAAGGCATAAAAAGTGTCGAGGTCTTTCGAAGATGGAAGTGCTGAAACAACACATC
>NZ_JBHLUB010000029.1:0-236163 GCF_042434215.1 Micrococcoides hystricis
ACTGACACCACGTCCTTGTTCATACTCGTCAGCGTAGAGGCATGCGATCAAAGTATGTGAGGCACGACTTGGGCTACGCGATCAATATATGTAAGGTACGCCGGAAACTAGTAATCGCCCGAAATGATAACTAGACTTAGCGTCACGGTCAGATAACAATCTGGAGCGCTCAGGTCACGTTTTTGCATCAAGTCGGCAAGATCGAGCCCTCTCGGTTGAGACTAACTTACCGTCCGGTTAGTGTTGTGGTCATGTCACTCTTCGAGCGTGCACACACCTCCGCTGCCGCCGTCGCCTCTGCGGCGGCGATTTTTCTGGCTGCAAGTGCACCTGCCCACGCTCAAGACCACGAAGTGGCTTCGGCTGACTCCGTCAGCACCCCCGGTACTGCCGTAAATTCTGTGGACCGTTGCCCCGCTAACTTCTTCTCCACGGACGTCGCCGCCACCGAAAAGAACCGTTCCGACCGCGCTGGGGCCCAGTCAGCCAGCATAGATGCTAAGACTGCCGCACACCAGAACGGGAGCGTGCGGATGGCGACCATCAACGCGCAACTCGTTGCTAGTGAAGAAGGCGAGCTGATCGCCCAACTGGAAAATGGTGAGGACGAACGCGCCAAGCGACTAGCAGCCACCTTGCAAACGCAGCGGCCAAAGGTCGTCGCCCTCACCGGGTTCGACTATGACGAGGCTGAGGAAGCCCTCAAACTCTTCCAAGAGCGATACCTTGCCGAGCCGCAGGACAGCACCGACCCCATTCAATATCGCTATACCTTTGTTGCGCCGGTCAACGCCGGTGTGGACTCTGGGTCTGACCTGAACCACGACGGCACTGTTGGCGGCCCGGAAGACGCCTTTGGGCACGGTAAGTTCCCGGGTCAAGGTGGCATGGTTTTGCTGTCCCAGTTGCCGATTAAAGAATCCCAGATTCGCACCTTCACCAAGTTCAAGTGGGAAGACATGCCCAACAACCACTTGAGCGAAACCAAATTCACCAGCATTGAACGCAAAGTGATGCCATTGATGAGTCGGAGCCTTTGGGAAATTCCTGTGGTTTCAGGCCGCGACACTATTTCTTTGGTGGTCACGCACTTCTCTGTGGCCCAAGATTTGGGCGAGGAACAGGCAGAGCAGGGACGACGACTGGATCAGCTCCAATTTCTGGATGATTTTCTCTCCGGTGGTGATCAGGCTGACTACATCGTTGACGATGAGGGCCGCAGCGGAGGCATCGCAAGTAACCGTCAGTATGTGGTGCTTGGCCAGCTAAACGCTGATCCGACGGACGATAAATCCCAGCGGGACTTCTTGCGCCAGCACGCAGCCCCAGGGCAGTTCACTTCTGAGGGTGCCAACACTTTCTTCCGCTCTTCCAGCGACTACAACTCGACGGCCATCACGGATTTGCGTCCACAAAAAACCCAAGGCGAACGACTGAACTACGTGCTCGCTAAACGAGGCACCACCTCCGTGGTTGACGCTGGTGTCTTCTGGCCAAACCCGGCAGCTGAAGAAGCCGTGTTCTTGCCCGAACCGGATGCCGCTGGCATCACCTACCGGTTGGTGTGGGCAGATCTGAGCCTACGCAACTAACCCCAATCACCCGTTCGGGTGATGTTCGCTCTCCGAAAGCCGCATAGCGTGGAAGTATGGAGAAAAAACTACTATATTCATCATTCATTTGGGCCTTCATTGGCGTGGCTTCCGGTGTGTACTACCGTGAACTGACCAAATTCAGCGAATTCGCCTTCGATGTGCCCCAACAACTGTCCACAGTGCACACCCACTTGCTCGTGCTCGGCTTCATCATCCAGCTGCTGGCTCTCGTCGCGATGAAAGTCCTGCGCGCAGCACCGGGCAAAGCCGCTAGCGTCTTCTTCTGGTTCTGGAACATCGGCGTGCTGATCACCGGCGGCATGATGGTCTTCAAGGGGACCCTGCAGGTGCTGGGGGACCCGGCTAATTCGGCGGCATTCGCTGGTATCGCTGGTCTGGGCCACATCAGCTTGACCGTCGGCTTGGTGGCGCTGTTCCTCTGGCTCAAGGATGCGCTCAAGACTGACACCGTGCGCTTGGGCGAGCGTGAAGTGGTCGAACACGTATAAATAATAGTAAGCACGCTGGGAAGATTTTAGATCTGAGCAGTGTTTTAATTGTTGTGATGAAGAAACCTAATGCCAAAAACTTCATGCAAGACCAGCTGGGTAAGTTCGCAGGGAAGCAAGCTTTCGATCAGGACGGACGCCCCAAGCCGGGCTTGGAGAAGGCCATTCTCAACGCTATTGAGGTCCAGCGCCCTCTGGTGCTGGCCAACCTTCGCCGACTGCGCCGCAAACACCCGGAGTGGACAGCGGAAGAGCTGGCGCAAAAGCTCGGCCGTGACTACATGAACACTGTGACGGCCGGTGGCGCTGCTGTCGGCGCGACCGCGATCATGCCCGGCGTCGGAACCGCCGCCGCCTTGGCGCTTTCAGCCGGTATCACGGTCGGATTCCTCGAAGCGACGGCGCTCTACGTGCAGTCCATCGCGGAGCTGCACGGTGTCACCACAGAAGACAAAGAGCGCGCCCAGACCCTGATCATGGCGGTGCTACTAGGTGAAGATGGCAAGAACCTGATCACCCAGTTGGCGGCCCAGAGCGGTTCAATGCCCACGGGTCCGACCTTGTCCCTGCTGCCGTTCATGTCGCAGAAGTCCTTCTCTGGGGCTATCGCAGACAAGATCAAACGCACCTTCTTCAAGAAGGTCTTGCTCCGCCAAGGCTCATCCTTCTTTGGCCGGGCGCTGCCGTTTGGTGTTGGTGCCGTGATCGGTGGTGTGGGAAACCACATTTTGGCTAAGAACAACATCAAGAACACCGCAGAGCTGTTCGGTGCCTTGCCTGCCACGATGCCAGGGGAGTTGGTCCAGGACATCAAGAAGCTGCCGAAAAAACGGTCAGAATATATGAAGAAGGACCCTAGCGGTTCCTAATTAACCCCGGTGGTTGATGCCACCCAGCAACGTCTCGGAGGCCAGTGCGGCAGTAGCTGCGCTGGCCTTCAGTCCTACGGAGAGGCTGGACTCCAGCAGACCCAACAGGCAGGTCATGATCCAGCGCGGGGTGACATCGTCTCTGATCTCGCCGCTGGTTTGGCCTTCAAGAATGCGGTCCTCAAGAGTTTCCAGCAGACGTTCACGCCGGCGAGCGAATTTCGGGTCAATCTCGGCCGTGGTGGTGAGGAGCCCGCGATACTTTTTAGCGATCAGCATCAATTCTTGGGCCAACTCTTCAACCACCTGGGTGGGGGAGGCAGCCTTTTCGGCAACGCGTTCCGTGGCGGATTCCAGCAGCGTCAAAACATGCTCACGCGTGGCGAAGAGAAGATCGTCCACGGAGCTGAAGTGCCGGTAAAGCGTCGCCCGGGAAAGACCGGAGTGCGCCGCAATTTCGGACATCGAAGCATTCGGGTTGTCGCCTAAAACATGCGCGGCTGATGCAAGGATCTTGCCACGGTTACGCACTACATCGCTACGTTCCGAGCCCTTGGCAGCCATAACCCCATCTTGGTTGTTCGTATCGGTTCAATTCAAAGTGTAGCGCAGGTAAACCGAATTGCCAGTCCTGTTAAACCGGATTGAGAATTAGTTGAGCCAATGAATGAATTGTCACTCCGGCAAGGGCGCCAACGATAGTTCCGTTGATTCTAATAAATTGTAAGTCTCTGCCCACAAAAAGCTCTAGGGTTCTACTGGTTTGGTCCCCATCCCAGCGTTTGATTGTCTGCTCAATCACACCCACTAAACTTGGGCCATAATCGCGTAACAATGCACTTGCTAGCTTGGAAAGCTGGCGATCGAGGCTGTTCTGAAGCGGGATATTCGTGGCACATTTATCCGCGACAAAGTCCAGTCCCTGCCCAATTGCAGTTGATAACTCTGATGATGGTTTTGTTAATTCTTCTTGAGCAACCCGTTTTACTGTCTTCCACGTTTGTGCCGCCCATGTCTGCAGTTGAGGCGATGAAAGCAGTTGCTCTTTGTAGGCCTCTACGGAGGACTGAATGGTCGGGTCGTTCTGCAATCGGTGGCTGACATCGGCCAGCCAATCCGTAATGTCCTGACGAACAGTATGCTGAGGATCCGCGTAAATCGCAGCAGCCAACCCCACAAGTTCCCTGTGGATCTTCCGCGCCAACAGTTCATTGGCGAAGGCCGGAGCCCAAGACGGTGCTCGTTCGGTAATAACCTGCTCGATCATCTGGGGATTCTCCGTGACCCAAGTTCCGGCTCGCTCGGCCAGCAAGGTGACGAGTTTTTCATGTTGACCGTGCTCTACCAGCTCGGCGAGGGTCCGCCCTAGGGTGGGGGACCATGCGGGGGCGACGATGTGGCGTTCGGCTACCCCGGTCAGCAGCGCCTTGACGGCCTCATCGTCGGTGAGTTCGAGGCCTCGGGCTAGCACGCGGCGGGTCGTGGCAAGGATGCGCGGGCGTTCTATCGGATCGGCTAGAAGTTCTTGAAGCTTCAGGCCGGCCGTCCGCGTCACGGTGAGGTTCGCGATCTTTTCTTGGGCGACGTCCCCGGCGACAAAGTTGGTGTGGACGAACTCAGAGAGCATCGCGCCCAACTGGTTCTTCTTGCGCGGGATCAACGCGGTATGGGGAATCTTCAACCCGAGCGGGTGGCGAAACAGCGCCGTGACCGCGAACCAATCGGCTAGCGCCCCGACCATGCCACCTTCGGCGGCGGCGCGCAGATACGCAAAACCCGGATAGGACTGCTGCAGCAGGAACCCGACAACAAACAAGCCTGCCATGGCCACCAGAAGCCCGGTGGCACTGGCTTTCATCCGGCGGAGCCGGCGGACCTGCAGTTCTTCGGGGACCTGCATGTTGAAGTCTTACGCTTCGGCGTTTCCGTTGAGCAGTTCCTTCACCAGGCCAGCGATAGCTTCCTCTTCGTTGGTGGGGACGACCAAGACGGGAATAGCCGAATCAAGTGCGGAAATGACACGTGGCTCAGAGGAGCGCGTCACGTTGGTTGGCATATCCAATTTCACGCCCAAAGCGCCGAGACCGGAGCAGACTCGTTCGCGGAACTGCCAGGAGTTCTCGCCGATACCTGCGGTGAAGACTAGTGCCTGCGCGCCGCCGACAGCTACGTGGTAGGCGCCGACGTACTTCTGGAGCCGGTACGCCGCGACGGACAGTGCTAACTCCGCGGCGTCGTCCCCCTCGGCTGCGCGTTCAACGAGGGAACGCATGTCATTGGAGCCGGACAGGCCCTTGAGCCCGGACTGTTTGTTGAGAATGGAGTCCATTTCTTCCGCGCTGCAGATACCCCGGACAATCAACTGGGTGATGATGGACGGATCCACATCTCCGGAACGGGTGCCCATGACAAGGCCTTCCAGCGGGGTGTATCCCATGGATGTGTCTACGGAACGGCCGTTCTTTACTGCCGTGACTGAGGCTCCGTTGCCTAGGTGCGCGATGACGGCGTTGAACTGGTTGCGGTCGTGGCCCAAAAGCTCGGCGGCGATCCCGGTGACGTAATCGTGGGAGGTACCGTGGAAACCGTAGCGGCGGACACCGTGTTCCTTGTAGAGGTAGTCCGGGAGTGCGTAACGCCAGGCATATTCGGGCAAGGTGCGGTGGAAAGACGTATCGAACACCGCGACCTGCGGGGTATCCGGCCAGCGCTCCATGAGTTCACGCATACCCAACGCGTGGGCAGGGTTGTGCAGCGGAGCAAGTGGGGACAACCGTTCGATGGCACGCACAATTTCGTAGTCAATGCGGACCGGCTGGGAGAAACGTTCACCGCCGTGGACAACGCGGTGACCAACAGCCTGAACTTCGCGTTCGCCCAGATCCTTGTGCAGTTGGTCTTCCATGATGACGATAGCGGCACCGTGGTCAGCAATGGGACCTTCACCAATTTGTTCGATGAGACCCTTCGACAGAACATCGCCAGAAGCGGTGTCGATGGCCTGAAATTTCAGTGACGAAGACCCTGAATTAATCACCAGTACGAGCATGAGCTTAAGGCTACCAGTTTGCCGGTTCCGAACCGCCTAACCGTAAGCACAGGTTACAAGCTTAGGCCCGGCGGTGTTTAGAACGGATCGAAGTCCAGCATGCCTCCGAATGCTCTGCCGCGGCCCAGTCCGAACAAGTGCCACAACAGCTCGCTCGCCAGTTGATCCAGCTCATCCTGACAGTCCACGTGCGTGACTCTTTGTTTGCGGAACCGGCCGTGACCGTGGCCGCGTAAGATCAGCTGACCGTCCCGGCGCATGTCAGTGCGCAGGAACAGGTGATGGGTGATGGTGTAGCGCCGGGGTCCCAGCTGGAGCCAACCGTTATGCGAGCTTCGTAGCATCGCATTTGTCTTGCCGTTGTTGAGCTGAACTGGCATCGCAAACCTGCCGAGCAACTCCACATGCGCGCTTTCTCCAGACGTCAAGGTCGGGATTTCGAGGTTCTTCCCCAACCCAAACGGCAGCTTGTCGAAGAAGTCTTCCTTCGGCATGTGCCACCGGGCCACCGGCTCCAGGCCACTATCCCGTAACAAGTAGCCGTTGCCGTCCCGAACCAAGGTGTAGCCGAAAGGCCCCGGTTCGCCGATGATCGCTGCTGGTGAGGAATTCATGGACATAAGCCTAAATGATGCGGTGTCAGTTAGCTCACAGTTTTGCGTTGGCGCCAGAAGCGGTACCCGAAACCGAGCGCGAACACGATGAGCCCACCGATGACCGCCGGCAGCGGCTGTAGAAAAGCGATCCCAACGCAGGCGATCATGCCGGCTATCTGCAGCGCTTTGGGATAGCGCCGCACCTGAGCCGACTGGGTGAGCGCAGACCAGTTTGCAATGAAGTAGTAGAGCAGCACACCGAAGGAACTGAAACCGATGGCGCCACGCAAATCGAGAGTCAAAACAAGCACCACAACAATGGCGGCGAGGATGACTTCGGCGCGGTGCGGCACCCCAAACTTCGGATGAACCGCAGCCAGAGAATTCGGCAAATCGTCGTGTCGAGCCATCGCCAACGTCGTCCGGCCAATGCCGGTCATCAGCGCCAGGAGCGCGCCACAGGCGGCTAACCCAGCTACGGGTGCGATGACGACCGGCAGCCAGCTCCACGTGGAGGACTCATCGGCCACCACCCCGGCCGCTACTGCCAGTGGTGCCGGGGCGCCGGATAGCTTCTGAAGCCCCACTGTGTGCAGCAGCATTAGGGAGATCAGTACGTACAGCACCAGCACCGTGCCCAACGCCAGCAAGATCGCGCGCGGGATGTTCTTCGTCGGTTCGGTCACCTCTTCACCCATGGTGGCGATCCGGGCGAACCCGGCGAACGCGAAGAAGAACAAGCCGGCCGCCTGAACCACCCCAAGCACGCCGGTTTCCGGCAACAATGGGTTCAGTTGCTCGGCCAACGGGACTTCGGCGCCGGAGACGGTAAAACCGGAAATGATGCTGATCGCAAGCGCCGCCACCACAATGCCGACAATCACGGCAGTGGCGGTGGCGGTGCGTTGCACACCGCGGTAATTGATCGTGGCGATCACCAGAACAATTCCGGCAGCAGCCAACCGTTGCGGCCACCCCAGTGAATCACCGGGAACCAGATAGGCCGCCGCGGTCAGGGCCATGGCCGCGGTGGAGGCGGTCTTGCCGATCAAGAAACCCCAGCCGGCCAAGAACCCACGCCACGGTCCGAGCTGCTCCCGTCCGAAAATATAGCTGCCACCGGAGGTCGGATAGACGGCCGCCAACTGGGCAGAGGAGGTGGCGTTAGCGAAAGCCACGAAAGCGGCCAGCCCCAAGGCGATCAGCAGGGCGCCGCCGGCTTCAGCAGCCGCGTGGCCAAAAACGGTGAACACACCGGCGCCGAGCATCGACCCGACCCCGATGATCACGGCATGGGGTAGGGACAGTGCTCGGCGCAGGGAAGGTGCAGAAGCGGATTCGGTGGACATGGCATCTAGTATGTCCACCGGGAAGTGAACAATTGCTTAACGCTACTGATCCGCGACCGCGGCGACTGCCTTGGCCACAGCTGGGGCCACCCGTTCATCCAACGGGGAAGGAACGATGTAGTCCGGGGCAAGATCGTCACCGACCAGATCACTCAAGGCTTGGGCCGCCGCCAGTTTCATCTCGGTGGTGATCTTCTGGGCGCCAGAATCCAACGCGCCCCGGAAGATCCCGGGGAAGGCCAAGACGTTATTGATCTGGTTCGGGAAGTCCGAACGACCAGTGGCCACCACCGCGGCATACTGCTTCGCGATGTCCGGGTGAACTTCCGGCGTGGGATTGGATAGGGCGAAGATCATAGCGTCGTCATTCATCTTCGCCAGGTCCTCTTCGCTCCACTGACCGGTGGAAACACCCACGATAAGGTCCGCGCCAGCAAGGGCGTCGCCCAGGTTGCCGAAGATGTTGTTCTTATTCGTCCGGGCCGCATACTCGGCCTTGATCGCGTTCAGATCATCCCGGTCACGGTGGACGGTGCCCTTGGAATCAACGATGATGACATCCCCGATCCCGGCGACTTGAAGTAGCTCGGTGACGGCAATGCCCGCCGCACCGGCCCCAACGATCACGGCCTTCATGTCCGAGAGCTTCTTGCCGGTGAGTTTGATGCCGGAGTGGACGGCAGCAAGCACGACCACGGCGGTACCGTGCTGATCGTCGTGCATCACCGGGCAATCAAGTTCTTCAACTAGTCGGCGCTCTAGTTCGAAGCAGCGCGGTGCAGAAATATCCTCCAGATTCACGGCGCCGAAGGAGGGCCGTAACCGGATCAGGGTCTCGATGATCTCATCCACATCCGTGGTATCCAAGACCAGCGGAATCGAATCCAGCCCAGCAAAGTTCTTGAACAGTGCGGACTTGCCTTCCATGACCGGCAGCGACGCAGCCGCACCGATGTTGCCCAGACCCAGTACCGAGGTCCCGTCGGAGACGACCGCCACCATGCGGCCAGCCCACGTGTGGGTGGTGACCTTGGCCGGGTCGTCGGCAATCGCCTGGGAGACCTTGGCGACACCGGGGGTGTAGGCGATGGACAGGTCCCGCTTGCTGTTCAACGGCAAGGTGGCTTCTACGCTGAGCTTGCCGCCAAGGTGTGCGTTGAAGACTTCGTCATCGGTGATGGTTTGGGCGGCACGGTTTTCAGCGTCGTTGGTTTCAGTGGTAGGTTGCGAGGTCAAGGAGTGTCTCCTAGCTACGGGAAGGTGGTCGATCTTCGGTGACGTGAGCCGCAAGTGAAGGGAAGCTCTAGCTACGGGTGTGTTCGTTCTGGTCGCCAGCTTGGTCGGTGGTGATTGCGACTCAAAAGAGCTCAGGCAGGTAGGCGGGCGGATCAACGTCAGTGCCGTCGCTACGACGCCCGGTGAAGCGTCAAAACTACAGGCTAGGTCCGTACTTTCTTTAGACCGTTATGCATGCCAATTATATGGGTGCGGTGTGCTGGAGCACAAAATGAAGACGGGCCAGGTGCCCGCGCAGCCGCAGCTGCCAAGAACACCCCAACCCGTCTTAAGCGAAGAGCCTGCGGAGCGTTAGCCCTGTGCTTGAATGGCGGTGATGGCCACGGTGTTGACGATGTCCGCAACGGTGCAACCGCGGGAGAGGTCATTGACTGGTTTGTTCAAGCCCTGCAACACCGGTCCGACGGCCACCGCGCCGGAGGACTGCTGGACAGCCTTGTACGTGTTGTTGCCGGTGTTCAGATCCGGGAATATGAACACGGTCGCCTGGCCCGCCACATCTGAATCCGGCAACTTGGAGGCCGCGATTGACGCGTTGACCGCGGCATCGTACTGGATGGGGCCTTCCAGTGGCAGCTCGGGGGCACGTGAACGGGCCAACTCGGTGGCCTCACGGACCCGGTCCACGTCTTCACCGGAGCCGGAGCCACCGGTGGAGTAGGACAGCATCGCCACCCGCGGGTCGACACCGAACTGCTCGGCGGTCCGGGCCGATGCCAACGCGATGTCCGCGAGCTGTTCCGAGTTCGGGTTCGGGTTCACCGCGCAGTCACCGTAAACCAGCGCGCGGTCTGGCAATAGCATGAAGAACACCGAAGAAACGATCTTGGTGTCCGGGCGGGTGCGCACGAACTCAAGGGCTGGCCGGATGGTGTTGGCGGTGGTGTGGGCGGCACCGGAGACCATGCCGTCAACCATGCCCAGGTGGACCATCATGGTGCCGAAGTAGGCGCCTTCCAACATGACTTCTTGGGCGCGGGCCAAATCGACGCCGCGATGGGCGCGCAAGGTGGCGTACTCTTGGGCGAACTGTTCGCGCAGCTCACTCTCGGCCGGGTCAATCAGGTTGACCCCGTCCAGCTGCAGGCCTTGGGAGGCGGCCAGTTCCTTGATGTCCGCGACATTGCCCAGCACGGTCAGGTCACACACGTCACGGCGGGCCAAGATTTCTGCGGCCTGCAGGATGCGGATGTCTTCGCCTTCGGGGAGCACGATGTGTTTGCGGTCGGCGCGGGCACGCTCGATCAGCTGGTGCAAGAAACGCATCGGGGTGGTCCGCTGCGGCCGGGCCAGCGAGGTGCGTGCCAGCAGCTCGGAACCGTCCACGGCACGGTGCCAGGCGCCGAGCGCAGCCGCGATCTTACGATCCTGACCGGCATGCAGCTCACCCCGGATCTGGGCCACCTTGCCCGCGGTCGAGAATGTGTCCCGGGTGGTTGCGAAGACCGGGAACGGGGCCGCATCCAGGGCATCCCACAGGCGCTTGGTGGGGCGCAAATCATTGGTCAGGATCATACCCGCCGGAACCGGCATGCCGGCCGAGAGCGCGGAGAGCAGGGTTCCCATGACCGCGTCGGAGCGATCGCCGGAGACGATCACCAACGAGCCTTCATTCAGGATGGACAGGAAGTTCCCGCCCTCCATGGAGACTGCCTTGACCTCGGAGACGTCACGGGAGAGGTTTTCGTCTCCAGCGATCTGCTCCATGCCCAAGATGGTGGCGACCTCGGCCACGGTCGGCAGGGAAACCTCTGTAAGTTCAGGAATCACGTAGACCGGGCGGCGGTACTTGCCCGGGCGAATCGCGGACTGAATGGCTTCCAGATCAACGGCTTCATCGCTGGTCTCGGGCTGGGCCCCATCGGCGCGGTTCACCAGCACCGCCAGCAAGTCGACACCGGCACCGTCAAGGGCGCGACGGGTCGAATCGACGGCATCGGCCACGGCCGACGGTGTCTTGCCCAGACCGGAGACGACGGCGATGACCGGGGTGGCCAGGTTGTTGGCCAACGAGGTGTTCAAGTCGAATACTGTGGCCGCATCCAGCGAATGGTTGGGACCAAAGTCGACGGACTGGACAATGACGATCGCGCTGTTGGCAGCGATCCGGGAAAACTCGGCGACGGCCCGCTCATGGATTTCATCAACCCGACCGGCGGCCATCAGTTCCGTGGCTTCCTGGCCGGACATGGCCGCACCGATGCGTTCGTCCGGGAGGTCAAAGGTTTGACGCATCAGCCCCAGCATGGGGTCATCGGCCGGATCCCCGGGGGTGATAGGAGAGAAGAAACCAATAGTGTCTGCCCGTTTGTACAGTGAATCGGCCAGACCTAGAGAGATGAGGGAAGTTCCAGCGGCAGCAGTGGCGGCGTGGACGAAAATGCCCTCGGACACGATCAATACCCCTTACGGTGCTTGGGTGGCGGTGCTTTCTCCCACAGTCTAGCCTGAGAAGATGGCAGGAATTTTTGGGCGTAGTAAGCAAGGTGATCGTTTGTGGGTGCGCGAAGCGGCGCAGGCCGATATCCCGGCTTTCGTAGACTTCAAAACCAAGGCGTGGGAGCAGACCTACGTGGAGTTTGTTGATCCGCGTGTCTTCACCTCGCTGAAAGAGAAACGTTCCCAACAAATTGATTTCTGGCGGGCCGAACTCGAACGCGGTCAGAAACTCTTCGTCGCAGAAGACGCTGACGGGTCGATCGTGGGTGCCGCCGCCGGCACCAAGCCGAAGAAAGACGGCCGCCGCGAACTGCTCCTGCTGTACGTGGACAAGGAAGTCCAAGGCCAAGGTATCGGTGCCCGGCTGATGGCCGACTCGATCGGGGACGACCCGGCGACCCTCTGGGTGATGGGCGTCAACACCCCTGCTATCGGTTTCTACAAGCGCCACGGGTTCGTGCCCACCGGTGAAGAGCGGCGCTCGGAACTGCCCAGCCGCTACGGCGCCGAGATCACCGATGTGCAATTGGCCCGTGACGCACATGGCGCGGAAGCGTAAGGGGCGTTCCGGGTCAGACACCCCGACCACTGTCGAGCTGGTTGGCACGTGGGAGGTTGACCAAGGCGAAGCCCGGATCGAACACGATCCGATTCGCACCGGTGGTCGCCTGCTGATACTGAACGGCACCCTTTCCTCTTATCTTGATCCGGACCCGTTGGTGGTCGAATTCGAATACATGCAGTGGATGGCCGCCGCGTTAGAAGCCATCTATCAGGACCGTCAGGAGCGTTTGCGGCTGCTGCATCTGGGCGGGGCCGGGTGCACGCTAGCCCGCTGGGCTTGCGCTCGCTTTCCCGGTGCGCACAATCTGGTCATCGAAAACGACGCGAAACTGGCTGCGTTGGTGCGCGAACACGTGGACTTGCCGCCGGCGCCGGGGATCCGCATCCGTGTTGCCGATGCTGCTACCGAGTTGGCGAAGATCCACCCGGGCAGCCGAGACGTGATTATTCGGGACGTGTTTGATGATGGGGAGACCCCGCCGGTCTTCAGCACCGCTGAGTACGCACGCACCGCCCAAGAGATTCTGGCCGGTACCGGTGTCTACCTCGTCAATTGCGGTGACCGGCCTAATCTGCGGCAAGCCAGAGCTGAGGCGGCGACACTGACCGAGGTGTTCCGGCATGTATACGCCATCGCGGACGCGGCCATGTTTAAGGGGCGGCGGATCGGCAACATTGTGTACGTCTGCTCTGACGCAGACGAGCTTAGTGCCGTGGACGTGGGGCAGCTGCGGCGGAAGCTGCTGCTGAGTGCCCAAGATATTCAGGTGTGGGACACGGCGCAGGTGCGACATTTTGGCGGTCGGACAACCACGCGGTAGGCCCGTCAACTAAACTAAAAGTGAGAACACTGATCACCTAAGCGGAGGCTTCGATGGAAGAGAAAACACACACCGAAATCCAAGATCCCGGCGTCATCGTCGGCATCGATGGTTCGAATCAATGTATGGCCGCGCTGGGGTGGGCAGCAGATGAGGCGAGCCGCCGCGGAACCATGCTGACGTTGGTCACCGCTTACACGGTGCCGGTCTTCGCGGCCTCTTCCATGGACGCCGGCTACATCGCCATGGACGATGGGGCCATCCGGGCCGGGGCAGAGGCCGTCCTGAAGGACGCCATGGAAGCCCTATCCGGTTACTCGGGCCCGATCCAGACGGTCGTTGAAGTCGGCGACGCTGCCGGCGTGCTGGTCGACCTGTCCAAGCGAGCAGAAGTTTTGGCAGTCGGTAGCCGAGGCCGCGGCGGGTTCATCGGACGCCTGCTTGGCTCCGTTTCTTCGGCGCTGCCGGCTCACGCTAAGTGTGCCACCGTGGTCGTCCCGATCGAATACGCCAAGCACATCACCGAGCGCACCACCGCCGAAGGTAAGGAAGTCGGCCCGGTCGTCGTAGGCGTTGACGGCTCCGATCAGGGCCGTCTGGCCTCGCTGCGTGCAGCCGAAGCAGCCCAGCAGCGCGGCACCAATCTGGTGGTCGTGTCCGCACTGCCACCACTGGGTGGGGCGGTGGCCTGGTTGCCAACCATGGTGGATGAACGTGAGATCACCAAGGACATCCAGGAGAAGCTGGACGCCGGTGCGGCGTGGCTGCGTTCGTACTACCCGGACCTAGATATCAGCACCAAACTGGTTGACGGGGCACCGGTAGACGTCCTGATTGAAGAGACGAAGAATGCCCAGCTGACGGTGGTGGGTACCCGCGGTCGCGGTGGCTTCACCGGCATGCTGCTCGGTTCCACCTCCCAGGGTGTGCTGACTTACGCGCAGGGCCCAGTCATGGTTGTCCCAGACGGAGAAGACCCACGCTTGGAGACTCGGAAGGACTTCGGCCCAGTCCTCGACTAGCCTTCAACGCGCGGGCAAGGAAGTCCGGGCGGAACAGACAAACACCAAGACATGAGAACGAGGGGCGCAGATCCATTTTCGGATCTGCGCCCCTCGTTTCTTGAGCGTCGGACCTACTTAGTACCGGGCCGCTACCGCGTATGGTGCGTTGTAGCTGTAGTACAAGTCGGTCACGGTGATGCCAGCGCTCGGGTTGCGGGCGTGGGCGATCTTGCCGTTACCGATGTAGATGGCCACGTGCCAGAGGTTGCCATGGGTGCCCCAGAAGACGAGGTCACCTTGCCGCAGGTTGTTCACGTTCAGCGGGAATTTCTGTGGTGCCGCATTGAACTGGGCTTGGGCGGTGCGGGCGGAAATGTACTTGCCGCCAGCTGCGTATGCCTGCTGAACCAGACCGGAGCAGTCGAAACCGAGCGGACCGTTACCGCCGAGCACGTAGTACGCACCCTTTTTCTGGGTGATCGCAACGGCGTAGTTGACCGCGCGGGACTGCCAGCTGCC
Source organism: Micrococcoides hystricis (assembly GCF_042434215.1). NCBI lineage: Bacteria > Bacillati > Actinomycetota > Actinomycetes > Micrococcales > Micrococcaceae > Micrococcoides > Micrococcoides hystricis. The sequence continues at coordinate 14,611 of NZ_JBHLUB010000029.1, forward strand.
AGCGCTGGACACAGACTGTGCCGACACCTTAGAGGCAGTGGTGTTCTTTGCCGGTGGTGGTGTTTGCTTCTGTGTTTGCTTTGGTCGTGGCGGAGTAGTATTCCGTGGCTGCGGCGGCGTGGTTCTCGGAGCCGGCGGCGGGGTTGGCTTCGTAGTTCGAGTCTGGGTCGAGCTAGCCGTATTGGCGGTCTTCTTCTTATTGGACGAAGCCTTGGTCGAAGTCGAAGCTGGAGAGTTCTTCTTTGAAGAATTCTTAGTAGAAGTTGTCCTTGTGTTCGTGTTCTTCGGCGGCTTAGACTGCGAGTTCGTTGACCCTGCTGGCTTCTGATTCGAACCAGCATTGCTGGAGCCAGATTTAGCGGTATTAGGCGTAGCCGGTACTGAAGGAGTCTCAGTCTCGGGGGAAGGCTCTGGCGTCGGGGAGACCGAAGGCTCCGGAGACGCGGAAGGGGAGGGAGCAACGTTTGACAGGTCGCTATTAGCGGGTGATTGGGACGCGGCCGCGGCTGAGGCCCGCTCGCGATCCTTCTCGGCTTCAATGGCAGCCAGACGATCAGCTTCCTGCTGGCTTTCGGCGACCAATGTCTTGATTTCCTCGGCCACCATTTCCTGGAACTTAGCTTTCGCCTCTTCCTCGGTGATGCCTTCAAGCTGCGCGTACTGCTTGATGAGGGCTGGAAGATCTTCTTCCTCCCACTTCTTCACGGCAGCCAAACGTTCAGCCTCAGCCTTCTTGGCGGCAGCAAGAGCTTCTGCCTTGACCTTGGCAGCTTCTTCAGCTTCGGCTTTAGCCTCGGCGGCCTTCTTGGCCTCAGCCTCTAGAGCTTGGGCTTTGTGGCCGGCAGATTCGGCGCCTTGAGCGGCAGAGTTGGCATACTGCTCTTTACGAGCCTGCTTGTTGATCGCGTCTTCGTCGACCAGCAGGTTCGCAGCATTGCCGCTGTTGCGGTACAGCTCAGCGGCTGCCCCAGCTTGGGCCTGTTGGGCCGCCTGTTGAGCTTCGGAAGCAGCGGAGGCTTCTTGGGCCAGACGGTCGGCCTCAGCCTTACGCGCGGCATAGTTCTCATCGGCGGCAACGTAGCGTTCGTCGCGCTCTTGGGCTTCAGCTTCACGTTCGTCGACGTGTTTCTGGCCCTGGCGCATGGCCTTAGCGACCTTCTTGGACAGGTCTTTCTTCTTGGCCTCGTCCTTCAGAGCTTCTTTGAATTCGGTCTCCGAGGGGACTTCAGGTGCAGGAGTGTCGCGCTTGGCGGCCTGAGCTTTCAGTTCCTTGATGAAGTTGGATTTTTCGATCTGCTCCATCACCGGCGGAAGTGCGATGGCGCCACCAATGACTGCGGTGCTGGCCACCGCGACAGCGGTGATCGATAGCGAGCGACGAAGTTTCAAGTTCTCTCATCCTTTAGTCCGTTGACACACAACGCCGCACTACGTCCATATAACGGTCTAGTTATCTCAAGTTGTTCTGTTGTGACATCAGTATGTGGTGCGGTGAAGGTATCCCTGGGCCCCTCAATAAGGAGTCCAGATATGACTCTCTCCACGGCAAAGCCTAAGGCAACACTAGTAACAGCTGCAACACTAATTCACGCCAGTCACAATAATCACATGGCTGTAATTACGCGGTTTACATCGATGGTTACGCGGCAGTCCGTGATAAAGCTGTTATTTAAAATTCTTTCGGATAACAGTGGCGTAATCTGGCGCAGGAGGTCGATCAGGGCCGAAAATACGGAACCAGAGGGGCCAAAACGTCCGATTTGGAGTTCTGTGCGGAGATCATCTATAGTTGAAAAGTCTTCACCGCTGGGAAACGTTCCAGCCAGAAGAAATAGGCCCCCATCGTCTAGCGGCCTAGGACACTGCCCTTTCACGGCAGCGGCACGGGTTCGAATCCCGTTGGGGGTACTCAAGATGACAAGTCATCAGCAGCGATGCTAGTGTTTTCGTCTTGTGAGTGAATAACTCAATATGGCCCTGTAGCGCAGTTGGTTAGCGCGCCGCCCTGTCACGGCGGAGGTCGCGGGTTCAAGTCCCGTCAGGGTCGCTTAGGTTTTCTGGATTTTCCGGAGGATCGCGGTGATCATCTCACGATGTAACCGGGCTCTGTAGCTCAGTTGGTAGAGCGTTCGACTGAAAATCGAAAGGTCACCGGATCGATGCCGGTCGGAGCCACTGAACCCTCGCGTAGCTTCTACATCGCGAGGGTTCTTTTTAGTTTAACTGCGAGTTATAGGGCTATACGACAAAACGTGGGGATGAGCCGGGCGTGTTAGCCGCGTTCAACACGCTTTATCGCACCAACTGTGGTTGCGAGGAGGCCGAAGAGCACACCGGCAATGGGCCAGACGATCCACGACTGGTGCCAAGCATTCCAGCCGAAGCTCCAGATCAAGAAGATCGCAATGGCCGCTATCCAATAGGGGCCCACAATCCGGTCAATGATGCGATTAGCTTCCAAGTTCTCGGGCCGGTAATCGCCAGATGAGGTGAGCCGATCTTAGGTTCCCCGAGTCATCGTGGTGATGATCAGAATCGCCACACCAAGGGCGACGCCTAAGAAGAAGATGACGGTCCCGATCTGTTCTAAGGCGTGGTTCCCGGGCTGAGACGTATCAGGGTTGTATCGTCCAGTTCGATACGATTTCCCGAAAAGCCGCGAAGATGAACATGCCGACGGCTGCGGCCACAGCAATGAAGAAGATGGCCAGACCGATCGGTTCCGAGAAGTTGAAGTTCATCATGTTGTCGCCGAACACGCCACCGTCACTGCTGAGCAATGATATCGCGGTAATTCCGATCAAGATCAGCGCGACACCGCCGGCGATTAGGTAGGAAGAGCGACGGCGCATTTCTACGTAACGTTCGGCTTTCGCGTCGCTAAAGTCAACGGTATGTTCGCCGATTTCATCGACTTCGGCGCGGATTCCCAGGTCGTCCGCTAGTTCATCGAGGTTACCGAACTGGGTGATGACCCGCCCCACCGCCTCGTGTTCACTGACGCCTTCCGTGCGTAGTTGTTGGTAACGATCCTCGCTCATCTGTAGGAGTTCTGTCTGGGTGCGACGTACCTCTGCAGAGTTCGGGAGGGGGCGAAACATCTGCTCGATATAGGTGATGATGGCATTCATCGTGATGATCCTTCTTCCCTGATGAACTGGCTGACTATCTCCACGGTGGCCAGCCATTCGGCTCGGCGTTGCCAATAGAACTCGCGTCCGGCTTCAGCGATGCGGTAATAGGTGCGAGGCCGTCCGGCGGCAGAAGTGTCCTTGTAGGATTCCAACACTCCTGCCCGTTCTAGGCGGCGCATTGCCGAGTTAAGGGTTGTTTCTTTTATCTCGTAGCGGCCATCTACGCGGGATTCGATCCGCTTTGAGATGGCGTAACCGTACGAGGGCTCGTCTAAGACAGAGTCCAGCACCAGCAGATCGATGGTCCCCCGAATGACATCTCCGCTGATCATGACAGTGTCCTTTGGGGGCGGCTAAAGGTGCTTCGCTAAGACTCATACTGCATCACGCGTAGTATTAGGGCTGAAGGAAAATACGGAAAAATTATCAGCTGGCGCTCAGGGTCTTTTAAAGCTTCTTCCATCTGTGCTTCTTAGTGTAGGAAGTACCTCATCAAGGTGCGAGTGATGAATAGTGAACAAGGCCCTCGACGGTTGAGCATCCCCTCAGCTCCCGTCGGGGCCTTGTTTCTTTTTGAGCCCAGTTCAGGCCTCCACGTCACCTAGCGAATAGAATCGAGCTAGTACGGTTATTCGGCAGCTTTCATTCTCTGCCGCTCGCATTGTGGGAGCTAGCTCATGACGACATCTCCACCGCCATACCAGCCCGGCGGTTTCCAACCTGGGCTTTATCCGCCGAACCATCACCCGATGGGCAGACAACAACAGGTCAAGAAAATCAATGGTGTCGGGCTCGTCGCGCTGATTCTGGGTGTTGTGGTCATCCTGCTGGCCGTGGTTTCGATTGCGCCTCTCTTGGCGGTCATCGTAGCGGGCGTGGCCATCATCGTCGGGATCGTGGCAGTGGCTCTGCGGAACCGCGCCAAAGGGACTGCCATCGCCGGACCCATCTGGGCGGGCATCGGTCTAGTCCTCATGCCAATCCTTCACCCCCCATCTCTTTTCCGACATCTTCGGTGGGAAGCAGCGGCCCCATTCCTACGAGATCGTTTACAAGGTGTACTCCGAGAAAACGGGCCAAGTGTATTACCTACAGGATCGTGAGCCGAAAGAAGAGCGCTTCAAGGGCCACTGGGGATGGTCGCGACGCGGTTGCCTTATCTCAACATCCGGGTGCAAGGCGACATCTACAACTACAGCGACACTGCCGCCAGCTGCGAGATCATCGTCAATGGTGAGACTGTCATGCAGCGCATCGGTAAAGGTGGCGCGGCCTGTAGCTACTACAAAGTCAAGTAGCTGCCGCGCTGGAGACCTAATTGATCGCGGTTTATGGCAGTTGCGCTTCGGCGCGATCAAGCTCACTTCTCGCCGCACCGAAGCGGCTTGACCTGTGCGTGTACGGGTGGAAACATAAAAGTGACGCGCGCGTGAATTCTGCATTACGAGCAGGTGAAAATTCGGCAACTCGCCACAGAAGTGGAGGGCGCGTTTCTTCAACTCCCTAGCGAAATGAAAGATGCCGGTGGAACTCGCCCTCATCGTGCCGCTGGTGATCGCACTAGCACTGTTCTTCGATTTCACGAACGGTTTTCACGACACCGCAAATGCCATGGCAACCCCGATCGCAACGGGGGCGCTCAAGCCAAAAACAGCTGTGCTGTTGGCGGCAATCCTCAACCTGATCGGCGCATTCCTGTCTACCGAAGTCGCTAAGACGATTTCCGGGGGCCTGATCAACGAAGGCAACGGCGGGGTGCTGATCACTCCCGAGATGATCTTTGCTGGCCTGATCGGCGCCATCGTCTGGAATTTGCTGACCTGGCTGTACGGTCTGCCTTCTAGCTCGTCCCACGCCCTCTTCGGTGGGCTCATCGGTGCGGCCATTGTCGGCGCTGGATTCTCCGCCATCAACGGTTCTGTCTTCTTGTCTAAGGTCCTGATCCCCGCAATTGCCGCTCCGTTGACGGCGGGGCTAGTCGCTTTCGCGGCAACCAAGGTTGCCTACGCAATCACCCGCCGGCATGACGGTAAGAAGGACGGTCGCGGCCGCTTCCGCTACGCCCAGATCGCCTCGTCCTCACTCATCGCTTTGGCACACGGAACCAACGACGCGCAGAAGACGATGGGTGTCATCACCTTGACTCTGGTTGCGGCCAATATGCAGGAACCAAACACCGGCCCGCACTTCTGGGTCATCGCAAGCTGTGCCGTGGCCATCGCGCTGGGGACCTACTCCGGTGGCTGGCGTATTATCCGCACCCTCGGTGCCGGCCTGACCATGGTTCGCCCAGCGCAGGGCTTCGCGGCGGAGACCTCGACCGCGGCCACCATTCTGGCTTCCAGCCACCTCGGTTTCGCGCTCTCCACCACCCAAGTGGCATCCGGTTCCGTCATCGGTTCCGGGCTGGGTCGCCGCGGCTCTTCCGTTCGCTGGCGCACCGTCGGTCGGATTACCGCGGGCTGGCTCATGACGCTGCCTGCAGCTGGGGCAGTCGGTGCGGCCGCAGCGTTGATCGCCCATCTCGGGATGATCGGAATAGTTGTCGACACCATCGTCGCTCTGGGCGTCATGCTGTGGATCTTCTGGCGTTCACGTCGGAACCGGGTTGACGCCTCCAACGCCATTGACGTTCCGGATGTCGCTGAATCCGGGTACGCCGTACGCATCCGCAAGGGCAGCTTCAAGCGCATCAAGCGCAAAGCTGGTCTAGAAAACGTTGCAACGCCGGTGGCCCAGACGGCCAAGCGGGATGACAAGATCGCCGCGGCCCAGGCCGAAGAAGAGCGCATCCAAACCGACACCGAACCGGATAAGGGGCAGTCCAGATGAACATCGACTGGCTAGCGTTTGTCATTGTTTTTGCTGCTTCGCTCATCTCGGCAGTGTTTGTGGTCGGACTCTACTCGCTGGGATTGCGCTTTCTGGCCACCCCCGGCCCACGCGTAGCGCGGCCTGATGGCACCTTCCTGCCGGACGGGCCAGCTCGTGACGACGAAGACGATGATGTCGAACAGGTAGGCCGACCGGGCTGGGCGACAGCCGCGGCCTACGTCTGCTTCGCGCTCTCGGCAGTCATGGTTCTCGTGGGGATCTACCTAATCGTCCCAGCGCTGCACGGCTAATACATCCCTTTTCTCTCGGGCGGCACGGTCCAGCTAGTGAGCTGGTGTGCCGCCCGATTTTTGTGCCTGCAAGCAGTTGCCGCTCGCTAATAGTAAGCAAGCGCACATTCTCTTATTTGTACCCACGGGTCAGTTTAGTGTTACCGTAGGGTAATGATCTTGGCGGATAACATCTACGTGGCCGGCGCACATCAGCCGCTGTTGCCGACAACTTCCTTTCACGTGCGTCCGGGTGAGCTGATGCTTGTGCAGGCAAACACTCCGCTTTCGTCAACGACCGCCGGTTTGGTCTTGGCCGGTCGGATGAAGCCGACCCGCGGGGTCGTCACGCTGACACAGGTCCAAGAAGATGAAGACTTTCCGAACCACAGCGCCAAAGCAGTCTTGAAGTACTTGCGCCACCATTCCGCCTTGATCGACAGCCCGCAGATCACCGAACCTGAACGGTTCTTCAAGGTGGGAGACTTTGTAGCCCAAGAGCTTGCCTTGCTGCCGGCTGGGGCGGAACGCCCGAGCCGCAAGCAGTGGCTGGCTGACAACGGCTTTGCCGATCAAGGCGATGTCTGGGTCGAGCAGCTTAACCTGACTGACCGGTTGGAGCTCGTCACTAGGCTGGCCCTGGCCGATCCCACCGTGCGTGCGTTGATCTATGACGCACCCGACCGGCACGGCCACGTCGAAGAATGGTTGCCGGCGCTGGAGGATCTGCACGCCCGGGCACAGATGACCACCGTCATGCTGGTGAGCGCAATCCCATCGTCCTGGACCGGCCCACAAGCGGTGATCGGGGCTGGCGGAGAAGAAGACGACGCGGCTGAAGAGAGCATTGACGACGCGGAGCAGAACGAAGTTCTGTAGACCGCCTCTGAAAAAGGGGAAAAGCAGATGGACATTCTACGACTAGCCCGCAGCGAAGGCCATCGCATGACCGCAGGCCTGCTGCCCAAACTCACCGTGCTAGCACTCGTCATGATCCCGTTGTTCTACGGTGCGGTGTATCTCTACGCCAACTGGGATCCCTATTCCAATATGCAAGGCATCAAAGCCGGGATCGTCAATCTTGATGAAGGTGCCAGCACCGATGAGAAACAACTCGAAGTGGGCGACAAGGTCACCGAACAGCTGATCGAGGATGGAACCTTCGGTTGGGCTCGACAAGACACAGTTGAGGCCGCAACCGCGAAGGTCAACTCCGGCGAACTCTCTTTCGCGCTCGCTATCCCCGAAGATTTCTCCGCCTCACTGGCATCCCCGCAAGACTTCGCCCAAGCCAAGAAAGCCCAGCTGACCTTCATCACGAACGATGCCAATAACTACTTCCTCAGCTCTATCGTGAACCAACTGGCCCAGGAGATCCACGGCACGGTGGCTCGTGAAGCCGGAAAAGAAGTTGCCGATGCCATGCTGACCGGGTTCGGCCGCATCCACATGAACTTGGCCGATGCCTCCTCCGGAGCACAAGAGCTGGCGAAAGGAAACAAGGAACTCTATTCCGGGGCCAAGAAACTTGATAATGGAGCCAAGGAGTTAGCCAACGGCATCGACTCAGCAGATGAAGGCGCGGAAAAGCTCGCCGACGGTGCCACAGAACTCTCCACCGGAGCCAGCAAACTCTCCTCCGGTCTAGGGGAGCTGAACAAGAAAACCAAAGAGTTGCCGGCTCAAACTAAACAGCTCGCTGACGGTGCCACCAGCCTCCATCAGGGGCTGAAGACACTCACGGAAGGGGCTGAGAAGGTTGCAGCAGGGAACAAGAAGGTCAGCTCAACTTTCGACGAGGGTGTGAAAACCTTCGACAAAGACGTAGCCGTGGTCAAAAAGGCCACGAAGTCTGCCAAAGACGCATTGGACAAGCTACCTGCGGACAACTCGGAGGCGAGAACACCGAGTCTCTCGTTAGAAAAGATTCAGCTGCCGACCTCTGATGCCGCGAGCAAGACACTTGAATCTCTCGTGAAAGCCGAAGTCTTGACGGCAGAACAGGCGGCCACCATTCAGCAAGAACTCGTGAGCGCTGCAACCGGCTCAGCGAAGGAAGAACTGGAGAAGGCGGCCAATCAACAATTAGCGAAAATTTGGGACGAACGTCCGCAACTTCCCGATGGATCCACGGTGAGTGCTGCACTCGATGATGTGGACGAAAAAATTGATGCGGTCACTGGCAAGCTCCATGATGCGCAGAAAGACATCAACACCCTCGCTGCTGGCGCCTCGTCGGTTGCCACCGGTGCCGCTGAGGCCCAAGCCGGGGCTAAGAAATTGGCTGACGGGACCAGCGCCTTGGCCAAGGCGACCCCGGAACTACGCAAGGGAATCGTGGCAGCCCACGACGGCGCGAAATCTCTGGCCTCTGGCGCAAGCACTTTGGAGACCGGCGCGGACGACCTTTCTACCGGTCTCGGTAAATTGTCCACGGGCGGTCACGACCTGAAAGACGGCACCAAAGAAGCCCGGGACGGGGCGAAGAAACTGCAAGATGGTTCGGCGGAACTGTCCACCGGACTGACTGACGGGTTGCGGGAGATTCCAAATCTCAAGGACGACGAAAAAGATCGTGTCTCCACCGTGATCGCGGATCCGGTCAACGTGGACAAGTTGGAGGAGACCCGTGCCGCCTCGTACGGTGCAGGCCTGGCACCTTTCTTTGTTCCACTCGCGTTGTGGATTGGCGCGTTCATCTTGGTCCAGATCATGCGCACCATGTCATGGCGGACACTCGCGGCGAACCTGCCCGCACCAAAAGTTGCGCTGGCCAACTGGGTGCCGTTCTTTACTGTCTCCTTGGCTCAAACTGTACTGCTGTATACGACGGTCAACTTCGGGCTCGGACTGGACGCAGCTCACCCGATCGGTGGTTTCCTCCTGCTTGCTCTAGCAGCGATGGCTTTCACCGCACTCATTCACGGCTTTGTGGCGTTACTGGGTAACCCCGGCAAGTTCGTGGTGCTGATCTTGCTGGTCTTGCAGCTGGTCACCGCTGGCGGCACCATGCCGTGGCAAACGTTGCCCGCCCCACTGGTGTGGGCGCACAACGTGCTGCCCATGTCCCATGTGGTCACCGGACTGCGTGCCCTTTTCTACGGCGGTGATCTAGGACAGCTGCCACAAGTGATTGCTACGCTGATCGGCTATACGCTCTTAGGGTGGTTGCTCAGCACCGTCGCAGCAAGTAAGTATCGAAACTGGAGTGTGCGCCGACTCCAACCGGAACTGGTCGAATAAGGAAGAATCGTATGACTGAGGAACAACCCGTCACTACAGAAATCCGGCGCCGCCCCGGGGCCACGGAAAACTCCAAACAACGCATCTTCGCGGCCGCCTTAGAGCTCATGGGGCGGCAAGGAGTCAGCGCCACCACCGTTGAGGACATCGCCACGGCTGCAGGGTTGGCCAAAGGAACTGTGTTCTACAACTTCGGTTCTAAAGCCAAGATGGTCGGAGAACTACTGAAATTCGGATTCGACCTGTTGGCCGAAGGCATCGAATCTGCGGCAGCGCGGGTCAACGAGCCCGGCCAGCTACGAATCCAAGCCATGGTGGCAGCCGCGATCGATTTCTTGCGTGACTACCCCAACTATCTGCACCTGTGGATCTCCCATGCGTGGCGGCCCGGTTCTCCGTGGTTGGAAGACTCGGCCCGCATGCGCACCCAGCTCCTAGCTTTGGTGGAAGACGAGTTGCGTGAGTTGCCCGTGCACCGAGACGATATCGACCCGCCGGTGGTAGCGGCCGCTATGATCGGGACGCTGTTCTTGCTCAGTCAAGAACAAATGGTCTTTGGGGTCAAACGCGGCAAGGACGAACTCTTAGAAACGGTCATGCTCACCATCCACGGGTACTGCGCTTCGGCCGCCTCGACTAAGAAAAACTGACCGTCGCAAGTCTTCCTCTTCGCACCCTGAGGAGGACCAGCGACGGCCAGCTGGGTCATGAGTGGCTGTGATGCTTACAGCGCGTTCTCACCCGCTAACCGGGACCGGTGCACCGGTTGGGGCGCAGCTTCTGGCTCCGGCGCAGCGTCAGCCAGCGGAGCGTTCTGGACTCCCGCGGCTTGTGCAACGCCGGCTGTGGCCAATTCTTCGCAGCTGGCGGTGAATTTGGCGGTGTGCTCTTCCGGCATGGCGGGGGTCGCCAAGGAGACCGCGATCAGCACAATCGTGTTGGCAATCAAGCCCATGATTCCTGGCTCGATGTCCGTAATCTTGCTGAAGTGGAAGAACACCATGACAGCTAGACCAGCTGCGGTTCCGGCGAACGCGCCCGCCCGGTTCGCCCGTTTCCAGTACAACGTGGCGTAGGTGAGCGGGAGGAACTGAACCACGATGCCATAGGACATCAGGAACAACTCAACCAATGTTGCCGAGTTCACCAAGGAGAATATGTAAGCCACCAAGGAGATCAGCACGACCAGCCACCGGGAGAGTTTGACCGCGCTGCGATCAGGCAGGTTGGTCTTCAACGGTAGTACCAGGTCCTTGACCACGACAGAAGCGGCCGTGTGTGCGAGGTTTGCGCCCGTCGACATGGCCGCAGCGATCGCACCTGCAAGCATGATGCCCAGCACCACCGGGTGGAGGTTCGCCACGTAGACAGCCATTTGCAGCAGTACCTGGTCTGGGCGCTCCAGTTCACCGGGACCGATACCGATGATGCCGGCGAAGCCAATAAACAAGATTGGGATAACCAACAGGGCGTAGAGCGGGTAGAACACGACGGTGCGTTTGATGGACTGTGAGGAGTCCGCCGAGTACGACTTCATGAAGACGTGGGGCCACATAATGAAACCCAAGACCGAGAGCAAGATCGCCGATCCGAACTTTGTCCACGACCAGGCTGCACCAGCACCGGGCATCGACAAGAACTCAGGGTAGTTGATCTCGATCTGGGTGAACATTTCTGCGGGGCTACCGAAGAGCTGGTAGACGATGGTCAGACCCATGACCCAAGCGACGACAACCATGAGGACACCCTGCAGCAGGTTGGTCCAGCCGATTCCTTTCAACCCCGAAGCAAAAACGTAGGCCGTCACAACACCGAAGGCCAGAAGCGAACCCAGCCAGAACGGCACTTTGCCTTCTGTAGCGAACGAGAAGAGCAACCCGACACCGGTGATCTGAATGGTCAGGTAGGGCACCAGAGCCAAGACCGACATGATCGCCATCGTGACAGACATGCCCTTGGACTGGAACCGATCTGAAATCAGCCCGGCTTGGGAGATGTATCCGTACCGGCGGCCTAGCGCAGCAATGCGGGGCCCAATGAACCACCACATGATCAACGCCATGGACAGGTACGCCAAAATATATAGCGCGGGAACACCGGCGTTGTAGGCGGCGCCCGGAGCGCCTAAGAAGGTGAACGAGGAGAAGATTTCCGCACCCAGGATGAAGAACAGAACAATGATGCCGACATTACGTCCACCGGCCACATACCCCTCTAGGGTCGCGGACTCGCCCCGTGAAGCACGTAGACCAACGGCTAGAACCACAACGAGGTAGAGGATGACGATTCCGGTGACTACGATCCAACCTTCCACGACTACGCTCCCTTCCCGGCCGCTTCAGCAGCGGCCTCAGGGGTGCGCATGTCCAGTACGTAGGCGACCAAAGTGCCCGCGAAAACGAGAAGGACACACGCCACGTACCAGAAGAACATGAACGGCATTCCGAACACCATCGCCTTGACGGAGTCGGCGAATACGGGCCCGGGCCAGATCATGAGAAGTGAGCAGAGCAGATAGAACAGCGCATAGTACATACTGACTGTGCGCCGCGACATTGAATGCGACATTGCAGTTCCCAACAAGTAAAAAATGAGATGGACTAAAAGTGATGCGCATCACTTGTGGTGGTGTTTTTCAATCGTTGCAGTCGCTCGGGTATAAGTACAACAGATAATTCTGCAGGGAGTTTTCAGAAAAAACGATGACCTGAGAAGCCCCGAAAATACGGGGAAAATGTGCGACTTGTTAGTTCAGTCGTGGCAGAAACTGGGCCGGTCCCCAGCGTAAAGAAAGACGTCGGTGCGCGGCAGCCACTGCGGTCATGTCCCCCTCGGAGAGGGCCTCTAAACCGGCCTGGATGTCGTCCAAGGAATCGTCCGGGTACACGTAACGGGCTAGGTTGCCGTAGTCCAGCTCGACAACAGAATCTTGGTGGAACTGTTCGAACCATTGGCTCAGTTCCATCAGGTCTTCCAGCAGCGGCAGGTCCGGGGCGTGCAGGGCCATAATGGAACAGGCCTTTTTGACGCGCTCGCGGGCATCGAAGAGCGCCACTCGCACACGCATCCCGCGAATTTGAACCTTTCCGTCGTGCTCGTCTTGAAGCACCTCAGTCTCATCGGTGCGGTGAAATGGAACGAACCAAGCCAACGGGATATTGGCCAGTGCAAAACGGCAGTGCAGTTCGGCGGCCGCGGCTTGGTGAGCTTCTTCCGGCTCGGAACCGTAGCGATCTTGCTGGTTCAGCCGTGCCGGTTCGGGGATGAAGTCGCTGAACAGCGGTTGCAGGATTTCTTCGGCCAGCTCCTCGGCCGCTAGATAGGACAGCGGGGCGAAGGAGTTCGGGCAGAAATAGTCGGTAGCGTCGATCGCGTCCGAGGGGAAGGACACCTCGCGGACAAACTCGTCCGCGCTGGTGGGGTAGGGGTTCTCCCCGGAGACCAAGATACGGTGCAAAATCCGTTCCGCCTCGGCCTGTTCCACCTGTTCCCGGCCCAGCCGTTGCGCCTTGATATGCAGCTGCTGCTCGTCGCTGAAGGCGTGCAACGGCTGGTAGACGCGCAACCAGCTGACCGCCGGCAGCATTTGCTGCGGCGGGATCACTGCCGGAGAACCGGTGGAGGAAGAATCGGTCATGCGGACAGTTCGGCGATCACCGGGGCATGGTCGGAGGCGCCTTTACCCTTCCGCTCTTCACGATCAATTTCGGCGCTGACAACGCGCTTGGCCAGTGCGGGTGAGCCCAGAATGAAGTCAATGCGCATCCCCTCACGCTTCGGGAAACGCAGCTTCTGGTAATCCCAGTAGGTGTACACGCCTGGGCCCGGTGTGTGTGGTCGGACCACGTCAATGAAACCGGTTTTTTCGAAAGCGTAGAAAGCTGCGCGTTCCGGCTCGGAGACGTGGGTGAGGCCTTCTTGAATGAAGAAGTCGATGTCCCACACGTCGTCATCTTGAGGGGCGATGTTAAAGTCGCCCATCAACGCGATCTGTGCTTCTGGGTCTGCCTCAAGCCAGCTGCCAGCCTGCTGGTTCAGTACGTCGAGCCAGTGCAGCTTGTAGTGCATGTGCTCGTCATCGAGTGCCCGACCGTTGGGCACGTAGAGGGACCAGACACGGATGCCACCGCAAGTGGCAGAGATGGCGCGGGCTTCCTGAATCGGGTCGACCCCGCCCTTGCCGAAGACAGGCTGATCAACGAAGGTGCGTTCCACATCGGTCAACCCGACGCGGGAGGCAATGGCCACCCCGTTCCACTGGTTCAAACCAAAGTGGGCCACGTCGTAACCCATGCGTTCGAACAGCTCCCAGGGGAAGTTGTCGTCCCGACATTTGGTTTCTTGGATGGCCAAAACATCAACGTCGCTACGCTCCAACCAAGACTCAACACGGTCGGCACGGGCACGCAACGAGTTCACATTCCAAGTGGCAATTCTCATGCCAGCCAACTTATCACCCGGTCGATCAAAGCCACCATTTGTCTGCCGGCGTCACCGGAAGATGCCGCTTGTGTTGGCTGCGCAGGTAGAGCTTTTCGATCTGTTCGGCATCAGCATCACTGACGGTCTTGCCTTCCAGATAATCGTCAATTGCGTCGTAACTGACTCCTAGTTCCACCTCATCGAGCTGGCCGGGCTTCTCAGTCAATAGGTCGGCGGTGGGGGCCTTGTCGCGCAATGCCACAGATGCCCCAAGGTGGTCTGCCAATGCGCGGATCTGTCGCTTGTTCAGGCCGGCGAGCGGCATGATGTCCGCCGCACCATCCCCGAACTTGGTGTAGAAGCCGGTCACAGCTTCCGCGGCCTGGTCGGTCCCCACCACTAGCAAGCCGAGTTGTCCGGCTAGGGCGAACTGGACCACCATGCGCAACCGGGCTTTCACGTTGCCCAAGTTGTAGTCGGTGCTGGGCTCGGCGAACGCCGTCGCGAACTCGGCAGCGAATGCGTCAGTGGTTGAACCAATATTGAAGGTGTGCCGGTGATCGGGTGCAATCAAGTCCATCGCGGCGTGCGCATCAGCGGCATCGGACTGAATCTTGTGCGGGATCATGACCGCGTGGAACTGCAAGTCGTGGCCCGCCGCACGGCCGGCCTCAGCAGCCAGCTGGCAGATCCGACCTCCGACCGTTGAATCGACACCGCCGGAGATCCCTAATACGAACCCTTTCGCGTCGGCCTTGGCCGCATAGTCGACAAGAACGTCGACACGACGTTGGACTTCCACTGCCGGGTCAATGCTGGGGGTAACACCGAGGGTTGTAATGATGTCGGCTTGAAGATCGCGCATACTCCCTACCTTACAATGGTGGCTGGAGCTAAAACCCAACACCTTTATTGATGCGGAGATACGATGAGCGGCGAATTTTCCCCGGCCAAAAAGCGACTACTTGAACTGATTAAAGAACTCGCCGTGGTCCACGGCAAAGTGACGCTTTCTTCCGGCAAAGAAGCCGACTACTACATCGACTTGCGTCGCATTACCCTGCACCACGAAGCCGCCCCGCTGGTTGGGGAAGTCATGCTCGAAACCCTCGACGCGGCCGGTATCGACTTTGTCTCCTCCGGTGGCCTGACCATGGGTGCAGACCCAGTGGGTACCGCCGTGATGCATGCTGGCGCCAAGGCAGGCCGCACCATTGACGCGTTCGTCGTGCGTAAATCAGAGAAAACTCACGGCATGGGCCGGTTGGTGGAAGGACCAGATGTCTCCGGGCGCAAGGTCGTCATCATGGAAGACACCTCTACCACTGGCGGTTCGGCGCTCACCGCTGTCGACGGTGTGCGCAAAGCAGGCGGCGACATCCAAGCGGTAGCCGTGATCGTTGACCGAGACACCGGAGCCAAGGAAAAAATTGAGGCTGAAGCTGGCGTGCCTTACCTGACCATCTTCACCAAGGATGACCTCGGTTTGGAGTAACGAGATTCCACCTCTTTGAGTCGCCCCGCCGAATTTTCGGCGGGGTTTTTCTTTTGCGCAAGAGTACAGGGAAATGTTCTACAAAAGAGGGCATCTAAGGGGCTGAATTTCCACACTTGCTATGCTTAAGGAGGCTTTTCTCTTCCGCCGCACCTTTGATGAGAGCCCCGTGCCGATCACGGCGCGTGTTGTGGCTGTGCTGGCGTTGATGATTGAGGGCATGGTCCCGTGCCGGGGTCGCACCCCGCGCCTTGACCCCCGAGCCTTAGGAAAAGACAGGTCCGCGGTGGCCGTGCACCTGTTGTATTTGAGTGAACTTGGTCTGAAAGTGAGTGAGATTTGGCTGATTTAGCCCAACTTGGCACCCCGGTGTTGTTGCTCCTGATGTTGGTGTTCTATGGCGGAACACTATTCATATCTTGGCGCATCAGTAAGAAACGCGAAAACGCTGACAGCTACATGACTGCTGGAAACAAGATTGGTTTCGGTATTTCTGCGGCGTCCATGACGGCCACCTGGATCTGGGCATCCTCCATGTATGCCTCTGCTACCTCCGGCTACCAGTACGGAATCTCCGGTCCTATCCACTACGGATTGTGGGGCGCGTTGATGATTCTGTTGATCTACCCGTTCGGCCGCCGCATCCGTGAGGTTGCCCCGCGAGCCCACACCATTGCTGAAGTCATGTTCGCTCGGCACGGCCGCTCGAGCCAGTTGATGCTGGCCGGATCCAACATTTTGGGCTCGGTCATTTCCTTGACCTCGAACCTGATTGCCGGCGGCGCGCTCATTCACCTGCTTTCCCCGCTGAGCTTCCAAGCCGGTATCTTGATCATCGCCGGCGGTATTTTGCTCTACACCCTGTGGAGCGGATTCCGGGCTTCCGTCCTGACAGACTTTGCTCAGGTGATGGCCATGCTGGGCGCCGTGATCATTATCATTCCGGTGATTTTCTTTGCCGCCGGCGGGCCGTCGATGTTTGAAGCCGGTGCCGCCAACTTGACCCCACAGCAGTCCAACTTCTTCTCCTCTGAAGCGTTCCTGAACCAGGGTGCGCCGTATGTTGCGGCAGTTCTGGCATACGCGATTGGTAACCAGACCATCGCCCAGCGCCTGTTTGCGGTGCGCAAGGATCTGATCAAACCAACTTTCGTGACCGCAACTTTTGGTTACGGTGCCACCATCATCGGTATCGGTATGCTCGGCGTGATGGCTCTGTACCTAGGCATCACCCCGCTTGAAGGGGATGTCAACAACTTGATCCCGCAGATGGCCGCCACCTACTTGAGCCCGATCCTGTTGGCACTGTTCTTCATCATGATCATCGGTTCGCTGTCTTCGACCGCGGACAGTGACCTCTCTGCACTCTCTGCCATCATGATGGCGGATGTTTACGGCCAAAACGTTGCTGGTCGGAAGAAAGCCAACCCGAAAACCATGCTGCTGGTCGGCCGCGTCACCATGGTGGTAGCGATGGCTGCTGGTTTGTACTTTGCCACGGCACAATTCAATATTCTTGACTTGCTCGTCTTCGTGGGGGCACTGTGGGGCACCTTAGTGTTTCCCGTGATTGCGTCGTTCTACTGGGAGAAGGTCACCAACGCAGCTTTCACTGTTTCGGTGATCGCCGCAATGGCCATCTTCCTGCCGGTTCGTTTCGGCTGGATCGAAATGACCACCCCGATCGGCATCGCCACGGATATCTTGTCCACCATTGGTATCGGCGTTGTGTTGGGCTTGATGGCCTTTGGCTTCTTTGGCCGACGTCCAGCCATGATTACCGGCATCGTCTCCACCGTGATCGCTGCACCGTTCACCATCGGTTTCCTCCACGAATACGCAGTGCTGTCCGGTTCACTGGTCGCCTACGCCGTTTCCACTGTCGTGTGCTGGGCTATGTCCGTCCGCTCCGGCGCCACGTTCGACTTCGGCGTGATCAAGGAACGCACCGGCGATTTCGATACCCGCACCGAAGATGACCTTGTTCCGACTCAGGAAGGTAAGTAAATGACGACCTTTTTCCTCACCGTGTACGTTTTGATGTGGCCGGTCATCGTTGCCGGTGTGCTGTTCATCATCGCGCGCGCTTTTTTCAAGGAGCTGAGAGAAGCTCGCGAACGTGGCGAGCAGATCATTTAGCTACAACCAGTCGTTGCGTTTGAAGGTCAAGAACAGACCAAATCCAACGCAGAGCATCAAGAAGATCGCGAAGGGATACCCCAACGCCCAATGTAACTCAGGCATGTTGTCAAAGTTCATGCCGTAGATGGAGCCGATCAACTGGGGCGCGAAAATGATCGCAGCCCAGGAAGAGATCTTCTTCATCTGTTCGTTCTGCTTCACACCCTGTTCAGCCAACTGGGCGCTGACCAGGGTGGAAGCGAGCGAGAGGGCGTTCTCTAAGGTGGCTCGTAGCCCACGAATACGTTCCAATAATTGCAACGCGTGGTCGTTGACATCACGTAGCTGACGTTGGAGTTCAATATTGTCATCGCCTTCGTGCTCTTGACCTTCCCGCAGCTCGAACCCCAGCCGGGAGAGCAGGGTAGGGATTGGCGCGAGGGCGTTTTGGAACTGGATCACTTCACGGGACAGCTGGTAGATGCGCCGGGAGACATTGGTTTCGCCGGAGAAGAGCTGGTCTTCAATTTCGTGAACATCATTTTCGAGCCCGTCCATCACCGGGAAGTAATCATCCACCACTCGGTCGATGAGTGCATGGACGACTGCATCCGGCCCTTTAGCCAGTTCTTCCGGGTGAAGCTCGAGTTCTTGGCGGACGTTGGAAACATCAAAGTCTTCGGCGTGACGGACCGTGACCACATAGTTTTCGCCCACGAAAATGGACAGCTCCCCGAATTCGATGATCTCTTCGGCATCGAGGTAGCGGGCCGGTAGCAACACGATGAAGTGCGAATCATCGTAGCGTTCAATTTTGGCGCGCTGCTGACCGGAAAGAGCGTCCTCAACCGAGAGCTCATGGAGACGAAGTTCCTCGGCGACCTCATTGAGCTCCGCCTCGTCGGGACGATAAAGGCCAATCCACGCCATCCCACCGGATGAATCGAGCGTGTCTAGGGTCTCCTGAAGCGTCAACGGGGCGTAAGCGCGGTGGCCATCAACGTAGATAGCGTTTTCAATGATCGTCACGCTTACCATTCTTGCAGACCCTAAACTAAAGGGGTGGCAGCTATCGATGAACCAGAAGTAACACCATCCGCAACCTCCGTTGAGGATGAGGTGGGCGTCGGCCCGTGGCAGGGACCCTGGCCTGAAGGGGACCACTGGGATGAGGAGTTACTCGCCAATGGTGACCGCCGGAACGTGCTCGATCACTATCGGTACTGGAAACATGAGGCGATCGTTGCCGAACTCGACACTCGCCGACACAACTTCCACGTGGCTATCGAGAATTGGCAGCACGATCTGAACATCGGCACCGTGGTTCGAACCGCCAACGCGTTTCTAGCCAAAGAGGTCCACATCATCGGCCGGCGCAGGTGGAACCGACGCGGGGCCATGGTCACCGATCGCTACCAGCATGTTCGCCACCACCCCACGGTGGAAGAATTCGTGAACTGGGCCAAAGACAATGGCCTGACCGTCATTGGGGTAGACATCTTCCCGGATTCAGTGCCACTGGAGACGTATGACTTACCGCGGGACTGTGTGCTGGTCTTCGGCCAAGAAGGTCCGGGGCTCTCTCAAGAGGTGCACGCGGCAGCGGAAGCGACCTTGAGCATTGAACAGTTTGGCTCCACCCGCTCGATCAACGCGGCATCTGCGGCCGGGATCGCCATGCACGCCTGGATCAGACGGCACGTGTTCGGTCAGCGCCCCAGCGCGTAGTCAGCCCAGATCGGGAAGATTCCAGACACTCTGCTGCCCGTCTTGGGCGGCCTCCACGGAGCGTAGGGCTGCGGACCAGCCCCCGAAAAAGTCCCGCACCGCGGCCGGGGAAGGGTAGGACTTGCCTGCTGCCTTTTGTTCTTTGCACCAGGCGGTGAATGAGGCGAAGGATGGCTTTTGGCCGTGCCGGCCCATATCCGCCACATAGTTGGCCATAACGTCGGCGTAGTCTTCTTCGCTGAAACGTAGCAGGCCACGGCTGCGTCCCAGCTTGCTGACTTTGAAGCCTGCCGCGGCGACGGCTTCATTCCAACCACCGAAGCGATCTGCCACGGTTTGACGGGTTGGCGGCCACGCGGTTGCGCCGCGCTCGATGATCAGTGAGAGCTCCGCGACCAGCTGCTCGCGGACCAGATCATATTCAGTTCCGCCCAGCGACGAGTCGGGGTGCTCGGTAAGGTATTGTGCGGCCGCGTGGATGCGGGTCAAGACCAAGCGCTGGGTGTCGTCATTCGCGTTGGCACTCTGCAGAACATGCTGCACCTCGGCCAACTGAGAGAAAGGTAGTGCGGTGGCTGCGTCGCTGGGGGAACTCGTTAGTGAATTCTTGGTTGCGAATACCAAAAGCAGTCCCGCGATGAGCCCCTCCTTGGTGAACAGGGCCGTGCGCGGTTCAGCGAAATGTAGCCGGGAGGTGTTGATGGCTAGACGCAGTGCGGCCGCCGAGTGTGTCGGGAAGAAGGCACGCACGCGGAAAATGGTTTCTTCAACGCAGTACCCGGCTGCGCAGAGTTGTTGAATGAGTTCACCGCAGTCGTCAATGGCGGCTTGGGCCGCGGCGACATCTGCTTCGGTGAACGCGGGAGCGCTCACGACCATGGTCTCAGCTGTCTCTGGACGCAGCGACTCTAAATCACCGTGGGCTTTCACCAGCAGCGCGCGGATGCGTTCTTGCGGCAGATCAAAGTGTGAACCGATCACGGCCAAACTCTGACCGGCCGTATACATCCGGGTCATGAGGTCAAGGTGCGGGTGATCAGGGGACTGGGGAGCAGCTGCCATATTCTTACCCTAGCCGTGTCCGCCTTGCCGTGCTGGTTTAGGCCACCAATTCACGGGTGATTTCAGCGAGGAACAGCTGTTGTGTGTCAGGGTCGACGTTGCATTCCCGGTTGCGTCGAGCCAGCATGGCGAGCCGGTCCGCCAGCTCATTCATCCGGTCCCCGTTGTGGGAGCGGACCCACATGAACTTGGCACGGCAATGATGCAGCTGGGTGCGGATTTTTTGTAATTCGATCTTGGCTTCAACGGATGGGGTCGGCAGATTCTGTGCCCGACCGGTCAACAGTTTCACGGCGTGCAACGAGTCAGAACGGATCAACACTGAGGTTTGACGCAGTGGCAGCGCGTCCTGTTTCTCAATGGCATAGCGCAAGGCGAATCGGATGCTGCGAAGTTCGGCAGTCAGCACGTCAGGAGCGTAGCTTGAAGCGGTCCCAGCTACCGGTTCCAGACCGGAAGCAAATTCGGCCACCCAACCGTGGCCAACAACCTTGGAACCAAAACGCTTTGACGCGTCCGTGGAAATCACCATGTGCTGGTACAACCGTGCACACCATTGGGAGGCGAGAGCGGAGGCGCGGGAACTGGCGGCGGGGGAGGGTGCGAACTCGAAGACACGGTATCCTGCGCGGTCGAGCTCCCGGGAGAGTGAACGGTCGGTGGTCAACACCGGCAGGGTCCGCAGAATCCCGCGGGCACCCCAGCGCTGCAAGGTGGATTGAATGCGGTTGGCTAACTCGCGGTGAGCACGGGCCTGGCTTTTTTCGGTGAGATCATCGGCATACTCGGCCAAGAGCAACTGTCCGCGGTGATGTATCAGGGAGTAGTGCGTCTTGTTGCTGTGGGTGTGCACGTGGACGGCGAAACCTGAGCGTGAGTACGCTTCATCCGCGGCGCTGCGGTAACGCTGGGCTGGCGGCCGTGGAACTGGCTTGTTCATGACGACCTCCAAAACTTCGCGTACTGATTGATGTTCATACAACTTTAGTGGCAGGTTACGACAAGATAAAGAGCTCGGCCGTAGATCGGGACTCGTTCTCAGCTAGGATGGTGGTCAGTAAGAGCTATCTTTTCCCTGACATTGGCAAGGAGCCTTAATGCCTATCGCAACCCCAGATAAGTACGCCGAGATGATCGATTCCGCCAAGGCTGGCGGGTACGCTTTCCCAGCGGTGAACGTCACCTCATCCCAGACGCTGAACGCGGCTATCCGGGGTTTCGCAGAGGCAGGCTCTGACGGCATCATCCAGGTGTCCACCGGTGGCGCCCAGTACTTCTCCGGCCCGAACATCAAGGACCGTGTTGCCGGCTCCCGCGCTTTCGTCGCCTTCGCCCGTGAAGTGGCCAAGAACTACGATGTGACGATCGCACTGCACACCGACCACTGCCCGAAGGATCAGCTGGATGGCTGGGTATTGCCGCTGCTGGCTGCTTCCGAGGAAGAGGTCAAGGCCGGCCGGGACCCATTGTTCAACTCCCACATGTGGGACGGGTCCGCTGAAACATTGGAAGACAACCTCAAGATTGCTCGCGACCTGCTGCCACGCATGCACGCTGCCAAGATGATCCTTGAAGTTGAGATCGGCGTTGTTGGCGGCGAAGAAGACGGTATCGCTCACGAGATCAACGACAAGCTCTACACCACCGTCGAAGACGGCATGGCAACAGTGGAAGCACTCGGTCTTGGCGAGCACGGCCGCTACATCACCGCGCTGACTTTCGGTAACGTCCACGGTGTCTACAAGCCAGGCAACGTGAAGCTGCGCCCAGAAATTCTGAAGGAAATTCAGGACGCTGTTGGTGCTAAGTATGGCAAGGACAAGCCGTTCGACTTGGTCTTCCACGGTGGCTCCGGCTCTTCCGCACAGGAAATCGCCGACGCTGTCTCCTACGGCACCATCAAGATGAACATCGATACTGATACCCAGTACGCGTTCACCCGTCCGGTGGTTGATCACATGCTGACCAAGTACGACGAAGTGCTGAAGATCGACGGTGAAGTCGGCAACAAGAAGGCCTACGACCCACGTACCTGGGGCGCGGCCGCTGAAGCGTCCATGGCAGCACGCGTCGTGGAAGCTTGCCAGCAGCTCGGTTCCGCAGGCCGTGCACTGAAGTAAGCACGACTGATCCAGCTTCTGGAAAGCCCCGGCCAGGATCACCACGATCTGGGCCGGGGCTTTCCTCGTCCAGAACTCATTTCTGACAGTCATTCACTGCAAAGAAGTGAGCCTTGCGGATGAGGAGAAACCTAGTCCAGCAGCGTTAGCCTGAATGACATATGGACAATGATTCGGAAGCGCTACTGCACGTTGACGGGCTTGAGCTCACGCTCGGACGAAAACACTTGCTCGCCCCTGCCAGCTTCACGCTGCATGCTGGTCGCTGCGTTGCCCTGACTGGTCCGAACGGATCCGGAAAAACAACCCTTCTGCGGATCGTCACAGGCAAACTCCAACCCACGGCGGGCACGTTTCGCTGGGACGGAGTAAAGAACACCGACTTGTCCTTGGCGCTGGGATCGACCCCGTTCTACGAGAACATGACCGTCCAAGAACACTTAGGGTTGGTTGCGGCCAGCTGGTCGCTAGAAGAGTCTGCTGCTCGGCCTCTCGTCGAGGGCTTCGGCATGGAACCGATTCTAGACAGCTTCATTGAGGAGCTTTCCTCCGGAGAACGTCAGCTGGTCTCGCTCAGCCTCGCCCTGTTGCGACCGGCCAAGGTGCTCATCTTGGATGAACCGGAACAGCGGTTGGATACCCGCCGCCGCCAAGTTCTGGCGACACTACTCAACAAGCAACGCGAGCTAGGGGCCGCCGTCCTCATGGCCAGTCACGATACTGAGCTTGTTGAGGCGGTCGCCGATACGGTATTGCAACTATGAGTGACTTCTCGGTTCGGGCCACTCGGCGCTACCTCAACCGTCACGCTTTCCGCCTGAAGGATCGGCTCTATGTCGTGTATCTGGTGGGAATTCTCGGATTATTCTGGGGCCTGCCGGGATTGTTCTCCGTTGCTGGCGTTCTGGAAATCTTTGACTGGAGTGCCACTGAGGCAGCACAGGCTGGGGTCGTAGTTGCCGGAGCGAGTATCGTCGCTGCAGGCCTGCTACCGCTGCCGCTCGCATTGCCGTACACGGGACACCGGGAGTTCTTTTTCCTGATCCGTGGTGCGGGGACAAAGGCAGCGCTGACAACGCGTACGTTCATCGTCGTTGGGGTGGCGGCAGGCCTAGGTGCTTTGCTGGGAGGCATCCTTGCCGCAAGCAGCCGCGGCGAGCCGCCCCAGAACTTGTTGTTCCTCCTGATCATCCTCGGGGCAGGGGCAGGTCTGACAACCGCAGCTTGCTCGCTGCTCATCCAAGCGAAGACCAACTATGTCGGCAGGCTTGCGCCCCTGCTGATTGGGCTGGGGCTAGCTGCCACAGGGCTGCTTGCCGATACAGTGCTGCTGGAGTTCCTTGCCCTCGCAGCGTGGGTTCTACTGCTGGGAGGGCTGATGCTCACGGCTGCGGTGCCATCGCTCTTGGCCACAATTCAGTTCGGGCATCTGGATGAAATCACGCAGCGCCGCAAAGTCTTGCTCAGCGGGCTCTTTACCCAGAACACGGATGTGGCAACCGCGGTGATGTACCGCGTACCCAAACGGTTCCGTGGTTTGCGCATCGCGCCACCACGAAACGCGTTAGGTCAAGGAAGCTGGGCCGCATGGCTAACACTGCTGCGTACCCCGTACCGCACGCTTGCGCTACTGGTGGCGGTGACAATCCTTGGCGCGAGCATTGCGTGGGCCCAGAACAACGTTCTTATCGCCGCTCTCGTTGCCGCCATTCTCGGGTATGTGCTGACAGCGTTGGGGCAGAGCCTGTCCACCCGTATCACGGCACTTTCCGGAGACGGGCAAGAACGCCCACAAGTTTTCGCGTCGCTGCTCGGCCATGCGCTGCCGCCAGGACTGCTGTGCGCTGCGGTGTTTGTTGTACCGAGCTTGATCATCGGATTATTCGGCGAGCCGGTTCCGTCTGTGGGGTTGAGGAGTGCGCTGGCGCTCGCGGTCCTGACGATGTTCCTGCTGGCTGGTTCAGCCACCACCCCGGTGGGTGTCTTCACGCCGGTGATCACACCCCTTGGAGATGCCTCAGCGGTGAACTGGGTGCTGTGGTCGTTGCGCGGATTCCTGCCGGCGGCTGCTTGGGCCGTGGCCGTTGTCTGGTTGGGGCAAGGCATGGGGACAGCGGTTGCCCTTGGCGGGCTGGCGCTCGTGGTTGCCCTCCGGATGATTCGGTTGCGCCGCAGCGTTGTCACCGGCGCTAGATAGACTACATATGAAATCCGTGGTGCTGAGGCGCCACTGTCCACCGCGAAGAAAGAAGTGAGCTCTACCGTGGAATCCATGATCGGCCGGAATCTGATGGAAATGAAGCCGACACTGCTGCCAGAAGACGAAGAGTTCAACGCTCGCTACCAGGCCGGTGATGAAGCCGAAGATCTGGCCAAGGCGTTCCCGACCAGCTCGCTGGCTTGGGCGATGCTCGCTGAAGAGGCGTGGGAAGAAGGCCGCACCATCGAGTCCTATGCCTTCTCCCGGGTCGGTTACCACCGGGGTTTGGACGCCCTGCGCGGCGCTGGGTGGAAAGGCACCGGGCCAGTTCCGTTCAGCCATGAACCCAACCGGGGTTTCCTGCGTGCCCTGTACTCCCTGGGCCGGGCCGCTGCCGCGATCGGTGAGAGCGAAGAGGTGGCCCGCATCAAACAGTTCCTGCACGATTCGGACCCTGCAGCGGCAGAACTCATTGAGCAAGGTAAGTACTAATACTGTAGAATTGGCCTGTTAGGCCCCTGAGGTTGACCGCGCGATCTGGCTGCGGCAGCAGGGGCATTTGCTTGAAAGCTCAGGGTTGCCGCCATTGTTTTGTGTGGTGCGGCGTGCCCGTAGAGAGGACTTCATGCCAGCGATTGTAATCGTCGGAGCCCAGTGGGGCGACGAAGGCAAAGGTAAAGCTACCGACCTGCTCGGATCGCGGGTCGACTACGTCGTCAAACCCAACGGCGGCAACAACGCCGGTCACACCGTGGTTGTCAACGGCGAAAAGTTTGAACTCAAATTGCTCCCGGCCGGCATCCTGTCGGAAAACTCCGTGCCGGTGATCGGCAACGGTGTCGTCGTCAACCTCGAAGCACTCTTCGAAGAGATCGACGGCCTCGAAGCCCGTGGCGCGGACACCTCCCGCTTGCGTGTCTCTGCCAACGCACACCTGGTTGCCCCGTACCACCAGACGATGGACAAGGTCACCGAACGCTTCTTGGGTAAGCGTGCCATCGGCACGACCGGCCGCGGTATCGGGCCGTCCTACATCGACAAGGTCGGACGTCTGGGCATCCGCGTCCAAGACATTTTTGACGAGTCCATCCTGCGCCAGAAGATCGAAGGCGCCCTGCGCCAGAAGAACGAACTTCTGGTGAAACTGTACAACCGTCGCTCGGTGGAAGTCGACGAGATCGCCGAGTACTTCCTCTTCTACGCGGACCGGCTGCGCCCAATGGTCGTGGACAGCACCCGCCTGCTCAATGACGCCCTCGACGAAGGCAAGGTCGTTCTCATGGAAGGCGGCCAGGCCACCTTCCTGGACGTGGACCACGGCACCTACCCGTTCGTGACCTCATCCAACCCGACCGCCGGCGGCGCCTCCGTCGGATCCGGCATTGGCCCGACCCGCATCACCCGCTCCATCGGCATTATCAAGGCTTACACCACCCGCGTGGGTGCCGGGCCGTTCCCAACCGAGCTGTTCGATGACATGGGTGAACGCTTGCGCACCGTCGGCGGCGAATTCGGTGTCAACACTGGCCGCCCACGCCGCACCGGCTGGTACGACGCCGTCATGGCCCGCCAGGCTTCCCGCATCAACGGTTTCACCGACTACTTCCTCACCAAACTGGACGTGCTGACCGGCATCGAACAGATCCCGGTCTGTGTCGCCTATGAGGTTGACGGTGAACGGCACGATGAAATGCCGATGACCCAGACCGAGTTCCACCACGCCAAGCCGATCTACGAATACTTCCCGGGCTGGACCGAGGACATCTCCGGTGCCCGCAGTATTGACGATCTGCCGCAGAACGCGAAAGACTATGTGCTCGCTCTTGAAGCCATGAGCGGGTGCCGGTTCTCCGGTATCGGTGTTGGTCCGGACCGTGACCAGGTCATCCTGATTCGCGACCTGATTGAGGAGTAAACCATGAAGGTTTCGGTAGCACAGTTCCGCCCCAGCGGGGATGTACACGAAAACATCTCCACCATGGGCAACCTCGTTTCCGAGGCGGTAGCCGACGGCGCCGAACTGGTGGTTTTCCCTGAAGAGTCGATGTTCGCGCTCAACCGCATCACCGGTTCCTTGTCCGAGGCGGTCGATGACTACTGGACGACCTTCGTCAAGGAACTCTCCCTGCTGGCCGCCAACGCCAAGGTCGCCATTGTGGCAGGCGGCTACGAATCCTCCGGTGAGGAACGTCCGTACAACACCCTCGTTGTCGTGGACGACACCGGTGCGGTGGTCAACACCTACCGGAAGCTGCACCTGTTCGACGCATTCTCCTACCGGGAATCAGACAAGATCAAGCCGGGGAACGAAGACACCGTGGTATTCGAGTACCGCGGGGTCAAGATCGGGGTCATGACCTGCTACGATCTGCGTTTCCCAGAACTGGCACGCGACCTGGTGAACAAGGGCGCCGAACTGATTCTGGTGCCGAGCGCCTGGTTCGCCGGCGACCACAAGCTCTTCCATTGGCAGACCATCTTGGCCGCCCGCGCGATCGAAAACACCTGCTACGTGGCCGCCGCCGGAACCCGATCCTCCCGAACCATCGGCTACTCGGTCATCTTGGACCCAATGGGCTTGGACCTGGCCGGGCTTGAAGATGAAGAAGAAGGCGTCGCCACCGCAGACATCGACCCGCAACGGGTTACCGAAGTCCGTGGCTTCCTGCCAGTGCTGAAGAACCGGCGCTACTCCGTCGAAGGCCCACACTGGACCGCTAACTAAACCGGGCAAAAGCGCCCCAAAAACTTTTGGAGCCTGTTCCCCATTTGTGGGACAGGCTCCAATGTTTTCGACAGCGAGAAACTGTTAGTCCATCCGGTCGTAGGCGGAACGCATGAACAGGTAAATCCCGAATAGCACCAGACCCGCTCCGACCGCTGCAAGCAATGGCTGACCAAATGGCTGATCCAACATGGCCTTCAACGCACCATCAATACCGGTAGACTCCTCCGGGTTATTCTTCGCCGTCGCGACAATGAACAACA
Organism: Micrococcoides hystricis; assembly: GCF_042434215.1. Taxonomy (NCBI): domain Bacteria; kingdom Bacillati; phylum Actinomycetota; class Actinomycetes; order Micrococcales; family Micrococcaceae; genus Micrococcoides; species Micrococcoides hystricis. The sequence continues at coordinate 42,228 of NZ_JBHLUB010000029.1, forward strand.
ACCCTACAGCCGCCAAGACCAAGCCCTTGGCGGCGTGACCAATCACGCCGGTCACCGTAATAGCCTTAGAGATCTCCTTACGGCTGGTTGCTTTCAGGTCCTCCTCAAACTTCTTCGAGACACCCTTATACACGTAGAAACCACCGGCGATGACCAACCCGGCACCAATGGCGTAGAGCAGGATCGCCCCGGCAGGATTGCTCATCAGCGTTGCGGTCAGAGACTGTGCCTCGTCACCGGAATCTTTGTCCCCGCCGAAAGCGAAAGTAATACAGGTCGAGGCAATGGCGAAGAACGCGATGGCCTTGCCAGCACCTTTGACCGTTTCCTTGGCACGGTCAGACTTGTCTTTCGTGGTCCTGCCCATGGCGGCGAAGATCGCTTCAGAAACATGCCACAAGCCCAACATGAAGGCACCCAACATGCAGAACCAGATGAGCACCATCCCGAAAGGCTGTTCGGACAGCGTGCGCACAGCACCGGACTGGTCGGCTTGCTCCCCGCCACCACCGAAAGCAAGATTCCACGCGATCACACCCAGCACCAAGTGAATAACGCCGTTGGCGATATACCCGGCCCGAGCGGCTCTGCGGAACCACGGACTATCCGTCACCTGCTCGGCAACATCAGCGCCCTTGTTTGCCGTGCCTTTTGCCTTGTCCACACCTTGCTTTACTTGCGCCCTCTTCTGCATGTCCATGCTCTTACTCTAATCTTGATCACATGATCAGTCAGCTTATTTCTGCCGAAACGGTGCGCCGCTGGTGCCTGCGGTTCCCCTCGGTCATGATTGATCACCCCTTCGGGCCGCAGACCACGGTCTACCGAGACAAAACCAGTCGAAAGATGTTTGCCCTGCACTGGGAAACGGTGCCCGCTGCCGTACGTCGCAGCCTGCCAGAAGGACTTTCGCCTGAAACCGTGGCCGTGAACCTCAAAGCCGAACCCCATCTGAGCGAACACCTCCGGGCGGCGCACTGGCAGATCACCGGCGGGTACCACATGAACAAAACGCACTGGAGTACCGTGTTGATGGTCGTTGAAGGGACGCTGACCGAAAGGTTGCTGAAGGACCTGATCGAGGATTCCTATGATCTGGTCGTCAACGGCTCAAAGCCCCTAGGCTAGAGACATGATCTTTATCAACGCGAAAATGACCGTCAAAGATGCTCATCTCGATACTTTCCTAGACCAAGTCAAGGACTACACCGAAGCTTGCCGGGCGGAAGAAGGGAACCTGTGGTTCGAGTGGTACCGCTCTACGGATGAACCAAACGTCTTCCTGCTCTCGGAAGGATTCACGGACGAGGGCGCAGCCGCGCACGTGGAAAGCGAACACTTCAAACAAGGCATCGAAACCATGCGGCCGCTGCTGGTGAAAACCCCGGACATCATCTCCCGCCAGGTCGACGGCAACGGCTGGGACAAGATGGGCGAACTCCAGATCGACTAGCGTCTCTGAGAGCCCAACCAATATCAGTGAGCCCGGTCCTTCGCGTTGACGAAGGGCCGGGCCGCGGCGTTAGCGGCCCTTGCAGCACATAACACTACGATGACCGCCACAATGCAACACGCTACGACCCAGAGGCCCACCGTGAGATCTCGGGCATCCTCCGAAAGATCCAGCACACTGAACTGATCCAGAACCAGAACCGCGAAAACGCCAGCCGCGGCCACGTAGAAGACCATGCCGAGAAGCCGCAGTAGCCCCTGGGCTGCTTGGTGTCCGGCCCGCCACGCCTGCTCGCTAGCCATCGTGTATTTAGTTCGAATGCCCAGCAATGAGTTGAGCCCGATTCGATCTTGGGCAATGCGCCTCGTGACGTAGTGAACGCTCGCGCCGGCCAAGACCAAGACAACGGCAGGAAGAAGCAGGATCATGACGAGAACTCCGCTACTTTTCTATCCGCTGCTGCGCGGGCCCGAAAGTAGCTGACAATCACAGCAACGAGGGCTGCGCCGAAGAGCAGGCTCGGCCAAAGCAAGTCTTGATGATTGAAAAAGAAAAACCCAATGAAGAACAGTAGCGCAGCTGCGCTGAACGCGGTCTTCCAGATCAAGCTGTATTCCTTCTCGGCCGCCACATGAGCCTGACGCCACACTGCATTACTCGAGGTGGTCGTAGCGGTGCGTAACCCGAGCCTCGACGCTGGTCCCAGCGTGCCGTTAGTCAATCCTCGCTGTGCGACTTTGAACAAAAAACCGATCAGGGCTAGAACAACAGAGAAGAGAATGAGCATCCTCATATTCTCTCACGAGGGGGGAATGCGGCCCAGATCAACAAGCTGAGGCTTGGATCGTTAAGGTTGGTGCACCTGACGCGGATACCGCACCGGACCCCGTCAACTGAACCGAGTGCGATTGCAACCGAAACTGCATCGGAAGGGTCGACCCCTGCTGGCGGCAGCCAGACGACACCGGCGGCTGAGCGAACGGATGAAGCCTTGCCGCGCACCGGCGCCCAACTGCTGGTCCCAATCGGCTTGGCAGTCATCTTGCTGATGCTTGGTGGGGGCGCACTCTGGTTCCGCCGACGTCAGGCAGAGCTCTAGCTAAGTAGTGACCAATACAGAATGGGCCCGTCAGCACAATCGCTGATGGGCCCATTACTTTTGTAATCGGCTGTGTTTAGACCTGTCCCTCTAGCACTGGATCTGGGGTCTTTTCAGCGGAACCTGGGCTTGCATGCTGAGTGTGGAATGCGATGGAAATAAACGCTGTCAGAATGACCAGTAGGCCAACAAGACCGAACGCTCCAATGGCGTGGAGTTGTTCGGCAGCGAAGATGGCAACCGCCAGTAGAACAACGGATAGGCTTGCGAAAAATCGTCCAACACGAGTTCGGCCTGCATTAGTCGACAATTGCCACGGAGCTTGGACAAGAGTCACAGTGACCAAAGCCAGCAAGTTCGCGCTCATCCCAATCCATACCGGATGGATCCCTAAGAAGAACTCGGTGGCGGAGAATCCGGCCGCAGCGTACCAGCCTAGACCGGCGCTAAAGCCAGTCAGGACCGCAGCTACTGCCGCGGTGCGCGTTGCAAGTGGCCAGAAGAAGACGGCAAGAACGGGCGCAAAGGTAGCGCCATTGCGTAGCGTCCAGGCCAGAATATTCCACCATGCAGACTGCTCCATGCGTGCCAGTCCGAAGAGGACCATCAACGCGGTCAAGCCAATCAGTGAGTACCGGGTGTAGCGCACCAAGTCGGCTTCAGAGGCACCCTTTTTGAGAGCACCGATCACATCACGTCCTAGGGATGAGGCGCCCGAGAACTGGCAAGGACCTGCCCAACCAAGCGCTGCAGCCCAGACCCCAACGAAGAACACTCCCACAGCCCATGGCGGCAGGGTCTCTTGCATAAAGTGAGCAATATTGACCAGAGGCAGTCCCTCGGCAGGGGAGAGGACGGCGGCCAGTGTTCCGATGACTACGCCTAGAAGGATGAGGGGGATGCCTACGGCAGCAGCTTGGTAGAGTCCCTTCTGACCGTCCTCAGCGGAACGGGCAGACATTGTTAGTTGGAATGCGGCCTGGGCCAGCGGAACATTGATGATGAAAGTCGCGAACCACGCGATGATCAGCTGAGTCCCAGCGTTGCCCAGAGTCAAGAGTTCAGCTTGTTCCTGAAGCAGCTCGGCTAACGGGTTGTTGCTGGCAGCAACGGCGATCGCCCAAATGCCGACAATCGTCATGAGTGCGAACATGATGACATTGGCGATTTGGTTGAAGGCCAGCGACCGCATCCCTCCGGAGGTGAGGAAAACCAGAAGCAGCAACGCCGTCACCGCAACGGATACACCTAGGTCGAGACCGGTAAAGGCATGCAAGGCGGAGGCGAAGGCGATGGTTGTTGCCACCGAATACATGGGGAAGGTGATCGCGGTGATTGCCCCGGAAGAGATTTGGGCGACTCGTCCGAAACGTTCCCCAATCATGCCTGTAACGGTGATTAGCGCTCGTTGCCGCATGGGTTTCACTAAGAAAATGGCAATCAGTAGGACTTGTACCGTCTCGGCGACTCCGTACCACACGGCGGAAACCCCGGTTCGATACGACAACTCCAAGATGGCAATGTAGCTGGAGCCGGAGAACAACCCGGTGATTGCGGCAGCGATCACCCAGGGTTTGAAGGTCCGTCCACCGACAAAGAACGAGCCGACCTTATTCGCGTTTCGTGTCGGGTTATTAATGATGCGGTTGCCAACAACTAATGCCAAGGTGTAAATGACGGCAAGGCCGATGGTCCATAGTCCAACGCTGGTCATGCTGAAACCTCCTCGGCCGCGAAGCTGATGCTCGTGTGAGGCAGCTGCGATGCTGTCGGTCCTTCAACCCGGGCCTCTAAATCAAGTCGTTCGTGGAGCCTGTATTCGGTAACCGATGCATCTGCTGAACTTGCGAAGTCCCACACGACATCAAGCTTGACGTTGGCATCGGCGAGGAGATTCAGGCCGGGGCAACGCCGGTGAACTTCTTGTGCAAAGTCCTTGAGCGCAGATTCAGGATAGGTGCCGGCTTCTACAGAAACGGCGATCTGCAGTGCTACCTGATCAAAGTATGTTTGAACTCCGGTGACACCGCGTTGGCCCCTATCGTCTTGGAGCGCCAAGGCGTAGGCGTGCTGCGAGCCAACGGTGATGCCCAGGTCTTGAGCAGTTCTGCTGACAATGACTTGGGTGCAACCCAAAACACTCGCTAGAACAGCCTCCATGGGGGATGGGCCGCTGTCTGATCCGCCAGCGACTGCGGGTTGATCGAGGCTGATTTGGTGCCCACGAATCGTCGAGGTTGAGGCGAGTGGGTGGGTTGAGGAAGTGGCAACACGAAGCTTTTTCACGGTGGTGGCCACTTGAGAGCGCGTCAATGACACAGTGGTTCCTTCCATCGGTCCTGGCGGGAGCACCTCCCCCGAAGTCTCGGGTGGTTGCTGCGGCGTCAGCGAGCCAGATCTCTCGGCCGCTCTAGATGGGCAATTACGTATTCAGTTGTTTTGAGTGCTGGGGTGAATCCTTAACCGGAGTTCACCCCAGCAACAAGGCGATGATTTTGTTATGGCTGGCGTTTGGAGGAAATGACCCCCGTGTTGAAGCCGGCGAGGTTCAGTCCGCCGTGGAAGCGAGCGTGCTCAATCTTTACGCAGCGGTCCATGACGACTTTCAATCCGTAGGATTCAGCCAGTTTGGCGGCTTCTTCACTCCAGATCCCGAGCTGCAACCAAACGGTTTTGGCGCCAACCTTGTGAGCTTCTTCCACAATGGCCGGGGTATCCTCCGCGCGACGGAAAATGTTCACCATGTCTGGAACCTCCGGCAGATCTGCCAGCGATGCGTAGACCTTGTGACCCAAGATTTTTGCACCCTTTTCAGCAAGGAGCGGGTTTACAAAGTAGATGGTGTAGTCAGTGGAGGACAGCAGGTAGGTGGCCACAAAATAGCTAGCGCGTGCCGGCTTGTCGGAGGCACCCACAATCGCGATGGACTTGGTGCTGCGCAGAATATTCAGTCGCTCCCGTGCGGTCGGGCCTGTCCACGTACGCTGTGATGTAGTTTCAGAACTCATTTATTGCACCCCTGCCGATACAGTGACCTGTTCCGTGGTCGCGCGGACTTGCTCGTATGCCGCAGTCAAGGCCTGATCTAGGTCCCAGATAATGTCGTCCAAATCTTCCAATCCAACGGAGATGCGCACCAAGTCGGGGGAGATTCCGCAGTCGACGAGCTGTTCATCTGTGAGTTGCTGGTGGGTAGTTGAACCTGGGTGCAGGATCAGGGTGCGGACGTCACCGATATTGGCGAGGTGTGAGGCTAGCTGCAGGTTTTCAATGAAGGCTGCACCCAATGCGCGTGAGTCCAAACCATCAGCTGCTGCCAATCCAAAGGAAAATACCGAACCAATGCCATCAGGCAACAGTTCCTTGCCGCGTGCGTAGTCTGGGTGGGAAGGCAGACCAGCGTAATTCACGTAAGCAATGCGATCGTCGTTCTCCAACCATTCGGCGACAGCCTGAGCGTTGACCACGTGGTTCTCCATGCGCTGCGGCAGCGTTTCGACACCAATGATCAGTTGTTGGGCGGATTGTGGGGAGAGCGAGGCTCCGATGTCACGCAGCTGTTCAGAGCGAAGCTTCGTCAGGAAACCGTATTCGCCGAAGTTGCCCCACCACGACAGTCCGCCGTAGGAAGCAACAGGCCCGGTCATGGATGGGAAGTTCCCGTTGCCCCAATCGAACTGACCGGATTCAACAACCACGCCACCCAAAGTGGTGCCGTGGCCGCCGATAAACTTGGTCGCCGAATGAATGATGATGTCCACTCCGTGTTCGAACGGGCGGATCAATGCCGGAGGCGTCAGCGTAGAATCCACCACCAATGGGATGCCAGCTTCCTTGGCCACCGCGGACAGGCCTTCAAGATCAGCGATCCGACCGGCAGGGTTAGCAACGATCTCGGTGTAAATCGCCTTAGTCTTTGGCGTCAGCGCTGCCTTGAAGTCAGCTGGATCTTGGGAGTTTACAAAGGTTGTTTCAACACCGAAGCGACGCAGCGTCACGTCCAGTTGGGTGATGGTGCCACCGTACAGGGATGCGGAAGCAACGATGTGGTCCCCGGCTTGGGCCAGTGCGGCGAAAGTGATGAACTCTGCAGCCATGCCGGAAGCCGTGGCTACTGCACCGATACCTCCCTCCAACGAGGCGATGCGTTCTTCAAAAGCAGCGACCGTTGGGTTACCAATGCGGGAGTAGATCGAACCGTACTTTTGCAAAGCAAAGAGGTTCGCCGCATCATCAGTGTCCTTGAACACGAATGAGGTGGTGTTGTAGACCGGCACGGCACGGGAGCCGTGGATCTGGTCGGGCACCGAACCGGCGTGCAGTGCACGGGTGCGGAACCCGAAGTTTCGTTGCGATGACATGTGGAGGCACTGTCCTTTCTAGCGTGATCGTGGCAAAGCTGAGACGTTGAGGTCTAGCGAACGATCATCCGGGGTCTTGATTTCTTGGACACGGGGTATGAGTCCTTTACGGTCTTGTTGTTGGGGTAGTCAACGATCTCAGCGATCGCTGCAATGCAGGGTTCGTTCTGCAAGCTGGTGGTGTCTCCAAGCTTGCTGCCTTCGAACAGCTGGGTGAGTAGTCGACGCATGATCTTTCCTGAACGGGTCTTGGGCACGTCCGGGACAAAGACAATGTGCTTGGGCTTGGCGATCGGACCAATGTGTTTGCGCACGTGGTTGGTCAGTTCGTCTTGAACCGCGATGAATGCCGAGTCGGCAGATTTCACGGCCTCCGCGGTTGCCTGGTTCAGCACTACGTAGGCCACGGCGGCATGGCCGGTGTTCTCGTCATAGACTGGGCACACCCCGGCCTCGACTACGTCCGGGTGGGCTACCAGAGCGGATTCGATTTCGATGGTGGAGAGGCGGTGTCCGGAAATGGTAATAACATCGTCGATCCGGCCCAAGATCCAGATGTCACCGTCTTCGTCGTAGCGGGCACCGTCTCCGGCCAAGAACCAGTTTTGTTCCGGGTATGCGGCCCAGTAGGAGTCACGGTAACGGGCGGGGTTGCCCCAGACGGTGCGGGCCATGGACGGCCCGGGCCTGGTCACCACGATGTAGCCTTGGACGTTTGGTGCCACGCGTTCGCCCGCGTCGTCAACAATGTCCACGTCGACCCCGGGTAGCGGGCCTGTGGCTGACCCGGGTTTGAAGTCAGCGTCGGTTGGCCGCGGGGAGCAGATCGTCGAGCCCGTTTCGGACTGCCACCAAGTGTCAACCATGGGGGTCTCGCCGCGTCCCATGTGGGTGCGGAACCAGTTCCACGCTTCCGGGTTCGTGGCTTCACCCACGGTACCGAGCAACCGCAATGTGGACAGATCGTACTCGGCGGGGACGCCGTCGGGGAACGCGCCTTTCAGGGAGCGGATCAGGGTGGGTGCCGTGTAGTAGCTGGTCACCCCGTATCGGTCGATGATTTCAAAGTGCCGGCCCGGGTGCGGAGTCGTCGGGGTGCCTTCGTAGATCACCTGGGTGGCACCGGAGGACAGCGGCCCGTAAATCTCGTAGGTGTGCGCGGTCACCCACGCCAAGTCGGCCGTGCACCAGTGCACGTCGCTGTCCCGTTGAGACTCATCCGGGTTGGCAAAAATGTAGTTGTAGCTGAAGTGAGTCTGCGTGAGATACCCGCCAGAGGTGTGCACCAAGCCCTTGGGCTGGCCGGTGGTGCCGGAGGTGTACATGATGAACAGGGGGGTCTCCGAGTCGAAGAACTCGCACTCGTGCTCATCGGCGGCTGTCTCGACCGTCTCGTGCCACCACAGGTCCCGTCCTTCGGTCCAGTCGATCTCACAACCGGTCCGGCGAACCACCAGCACATGCTCAATGTTGTTCTCACCAGAAACGGCCTCATCGGCGGCCGCCTTGACGGCGACGGCTGTGCCGCGACGGAACTGGCCATCAGTGGTGACAAGCAGCTTGGCCCCGGTATCTTCAACCCGGAATTTGAGGGCTTCTGCTGAGAACCCGCCAAAGACCAGCGAGTGGATGGCACCGATCCGAGCGCAGGCTAAGGTGATAACAATGGTTTCTACCAGTACGGGCAGGTAAACCACTACGCGGTCGCCCTTAGTGATGCCCAATGTAGTGAGGGCATTGGCTGCTTGATTGACGCGGCGGTTCAGCTCGGCGTAGCTGACCGATTCGCGGTCTCCGGGTTCCCCTTCAAAGTGCAGGGCGATCTTGTCCCCGCGGCCAGCGGCGACGTGCCGGTCCAAGCAGTTGTAGGCAACATTGAGTTTGCCGCCTTCAAACCAGCGGATGTGCGGGACATCGTCCTCATCACGGGTGAAGGAGTAAACGTCGTCCCACGGGGTATGCCAATCGAGTTCGGCAGCAGCTTGCGCCCAGAACTCGAGGCGGTCCTCTTCGCTGATCTCGCCGTTGCGGGGATCGACCTTGTCAATGAGCCCAGCGGAAATCGAGCGTGCAGAAACAGAAGCAGTCATGATTACTCTCCATCGACTCCTGGCAGTAGCACCGGCCGCTACCGAAGTTCACATCGAAGAAGTGATGCGCTTTTGGGCGGTGGTTGCTGCGGCGTCAACAAGCCAGATCTCTCGGCCGCTCGGGATGGTTACAACTGCGAGCATACAAAATTAGCTGCGTGATCCCCTAATCCGGGTAAACCAATTGAGATGACGAACCTGGCGAAACGGCTAGGGGAACGCAGCTAATTCTGAAGAAATGCGTGAGATTTATATCAGTGTGTCGGGGCCAGCTCCTTTCGTTCATCCAAAGAGTTGAACAGCTCCCGGTTCAGGTCAAAACCGTACTGTGCTTCAACAATGAGGGCATCTTGGGCGCGGATTTCAGTGACTGCTTCTGCCAACAGAATCCGGTACTGATCCTTGTAAGCCTTGAGTTTGGGGATGCTGGAAAAATGCCACGCCGTCCGTTGCTGTGTTGGAACCCCATAGTGCCGATCGACTAGTGCGGAAATAATTTGTCCGCCGGAAAGGTCACCCAAATAGCGCAGGTAGTGGTGCGCCAGAACCCGATACGCATCCAAATCATTTTCTTGTTGCGCCAGCACATGTAACCGGGAGACATATTGGGCTGTTGCTGCCGTCGGAACCGGGGCCATGTCCAGTCCATGCTCCTGAGCTAATGATCGGTAGTCGGCCGATAAGAGGTCGAACCTTTCGAGCTCAGGATCCAGCAGCTTATGCAGTTCAGGGTGCTGGTGGCGGACTTGCGCCACCGCGAACTCTAGTGCCCGGTACAGATGGAGGTATTGACCAATCAATCGGGCATAGTCCGTGGCGTCGCGTTCGCCTTTCATGAGGGAGGAGATAAAGGCGCTGGATTCGGCAGCCTCGTGTTGTGCAGTGGTTTCGTGCTTGAGGCGCTCGCTGAAGGGAAGCATGTTCACAGGTCTTTCCGTGCGTTCTTGCGAAAGAGAATCGGTCGATTGGTGACCAAGTTAGCGCACCTGAAGCAATTAGCGCAATGTTTTCTTACGTTATTGCATTTAGGTGAGCCTTGCTTTATTGTGAGTGTTGGCTGTGGGAGCTAACGACAACGACTGAGGTGGAAATCTTGGTCACACTTCGCACTATTTCAAAAGGAAAAACGTCCATCATGACGCTTGCTCTCCAGGGGACAACCCGCAGCCGCGCCAAAAAGCTGGCGCTCAGTATGGCTTTGACCGCCGGACTACTCGCCCCGATTTCCCTTCCGTTCGCCACCGCGGATACGCAGCTACCACCGTCAGCCACCCAAGAATGCCGTGACGCGGTCATCTCTGAGTCGACGATGGATTGGGGCTTCCGTGAATCTTTCATGAAGTATCTCACCGGGCGTATTGCTAACGGCAAAGTGGAAACCACTTCACCTGTAACCGAAACAAACCATGTTTTCTCCTTTACCGGTGGCAGCGGTGAATATTCATTTGCAACTCATGACGTCAGCATCTCTTACCCTGGTTCGTTCAGTTTCTGGGGCCACGGTGGAACCTTGGACTCGACCTTCAGCAACGTTCGAATCGTGATTGAAGGCGGAAAGAAAGCCTTCTTCGTCGCCGACGTCAAGTACCAAGGCGACCTGAATATGGCGACGTATGAGTCCACGACTTACAACGAAAAAGACGTTAAGTTTGCCACCATTGACACTTCCGCGATGACAGTGGACCGGGCGACTTCCACCCTGTCTTTCACAAATGCCGCCACGAATCTAACTGCTGATGGCGTGCGCACCATGGCGGAGTTCTATCCCGAAAATGAACCGCTAGCTCCGATCACGCTCACTGCTAAGGTAGGAGCGCTCGGGTCTGCATGCCCGCCGGCGCCAGTGGAGACGGAAGCCCCGGCTGAGCCGGAGCCAACGCAGCCAGCAACACCGAAGCCAAGCACACCAAATCCATCTACCCAGAGCCCGAAGCCTACTAAACCTGCAACTTCCAAGCCGGATTCTGCCAAATCTGCTGAAGCTGGTGTCAGCGCAGGTACGTTTGATTGGGGTGTGAAGAAGTCCTTCATGTCCTACATCAACGGCCCGATCGCTAAGGGTAAGGTCACGGTCAACGGCGGGAAGAACAACGCCGGGACGCTGTCCTTTGCTAAGGCCAACGGGGTGTTTGACCCGACCACAAAGAAGGGGCACGTTACTTTCCCAGGCAGTGTCAACTTCACCGGGCACAACGGTGCGCTTAACACCACGTTCACCAACTTCAGCGTGCACTTTGATGGAAGCAAAACAGCTGTACTCCGGGCTGATGTGAACGCAAAGGAACTATCTGGCGGAACTTACAGCGGCAAACAAGTTGCCTTGGCAACCGTGGACGCGGCTAGTTTGAAAGTGTCCAAGTCCAGCCTGAGCTTGAAGAACGCAGCAGCGAAGCTCACCAAGGACGGCGCAGAAGCGTTCGGTGGTTTTTACGAAGCTGAGAACGCGCTGGACCCAGTGTCTATCACCGCTTCCTACAGTCAGTCCACTAAGCCAGTAGCAGCTGACAAGACCAAAGCACCAACATCCACCGGCTCACCTGCAAAGACAGGTTCATCACGGACCGGAAACGCTAAGACCCCAGCCGGCGTCGCAGCTACTGCTGGCGGAACCGGCGCAACGAACTCGGGATCAACCGCTACTACGGCTACTGGGGGCGGCAGCGCCACCGCTACCGACATGGTGGAAGTTTGTGCCGACCACGAACTAGTCAACGGCACGGCCTCTTGGGGTGTGAAGTCTTCCTTTGCCGCCTACCTCCGTGGTGCCATCGCCAACGGCGACTGGGACCTGACTGGTGTTACCCACAGTAACGGTGCGTTCAACTTCAGCAACGGTACCGGAACCTTCGACAAGACCGCCGGCACCGGTGTGCTATCCCTGCCCGGAACCCTGCATTTCAAGGGACATTCCGGCGCGCTAGATATGAAGATGACCAACCTGAAGATCAAGATCAACGGTGCTAACTCCGCCACGATGATCTGGGACGTCTCTTCCAAGGGCTACGAAGGCCAAGGCGGCGTAGACGCTACTGGCGTTGAATTCGCCTCCATTTCCGGACCGATTTCCGTTACCGATGACAAGATCAGCGTATCTGGTGCTGAAGTGAAGTTGACCAAGACCGGCGCAGACGCCTTCGCGGGCTTCTACCAAGCAGGTCAGGTCATGGATCCAATCTCCTTCTCCGCGTCCATCGGGGAAGGCGGCAGCTGCAGCATGGTCCCAGCGGACTCTGCCGCAGCAGCCAGCGCAGGCAAGGGTGGCCTTGCCAAAACTGGGGCAAGCGCAACCCCACTGGCTGCCACCGGTTTCGGGGCACTCTTGCTCGGTGTGGCAGCATTCTTTGCCGCTCGCCGCAACAAAACCGAAGCTGGAGGTCAGTAATAAATGAATAAGTGGCTCAACCGGTTGCTGGTAGGCGGAACCAGCATCTTAGCTAGTCTTCTGCTCGTCACAAGTTGCTCCTCTCCGATCCCTGCCGGGACGGATGCGACAGAAGAAGCGTCGGCGGCTTCATCCCACAGCTCGGAGTCGCCGACCCCGTCTACCAGCGCCGTTGAGCCGCTCTCATTACCCAGTGGCCCTGTTTCAATTGCCCCGGTACCGGCGGTAGAACCGGTCTCCTCCAAAGCGGAACCTGCTTTGCCGGTCACCTTTAAAGACGTCACTGGTGGAACCCACGAGATTACCGACACATCCAGGGTTCTTGCCTTGGACATTTACGGCACCTTTGTTGAAACCATCATCGCCCTCGGCGAGCAGGACAAGCTTGTGGGGCGAACCAGCTCCAACACGCAGCCGGAAATCGCTGACCTTCCCATGGTCACGGTCGGTGGTCACCAGCTGAATGCTGAAGCAATCCTGAACCTGCAACCGACCTTGGTCATAGCGGATAAGACCCTTGGCCCGCCAGAAGTACTCACCCAATTGGCGGACGCGGGAATCCCGGTCGTCTACCTAGACGCCAAACGAACCTTGGCCACCATGCCCACGATGATCCAAGACCTCAGTGACATCATGGGCGTGGCGGACCGAGGGGAGGAACTTTCTGAAGAGATTTCCCAGCGGCTAGAGCAAGTCACCGAACAGATCAAAGCCCGCTCCGCAGAAACTCAGAAACAGCCAGCAGCTGCCTTCCTCTACATCCGTGGCAGTGGATCTGTGTTCTTCATCTTTGGTAAAGATTCGGGGGCTGACGATCTGATCACGTCCCTAGGACTTAAGGATGTCGCCTCAGAGAAAGGGATTACCGACTACAAGCCTGCCACCGCGGAAGCCTTAGCCGAGCTGGCACCTGATGTATTGATCGTCATGTCCTCAGGTCTAGAGTCCGGCGGTGGCATTGAAGAATTGCTCAAACGCCCGGGAGTTGCCCAGACTCCTGCCGGCAAGAACAAACGCATCATTGATTTACCCGATGGCCAGTCGCTGTCCTTCGGGCCTAGCTACCCGGACATGGTGGAAAAGATCATCCAAGAGGCCTTTACCGCCGATTCCGGAAAATAAGAATCCGGTCACGCCCCATGACAACTTCACTGTCCAAACCACCAACGCAGACCCCTCAAAAGACGTCCGGCACCCCACAGCCGCCGGCCCGTCTGCAGGGTGCTGCCCGACGCCAAGACCGCCGCAAATACTGGCGCCCAGTCACACTGGTTGTCCTCGTAGTGCTGTTGGCTGGTGTTGGACTGGTTTCTATTGCCACGGGACAGTATCAGCTACCGATGCCAGAGGTGTTCGGTGCGTTGCAACGGCGCGTGACCGGGCTGTTTGGCGGACCAATACATCAAGACAGTGCCCAGCAAATGGCTGATAGCACCATCATGAATGTGCGTTTTCCGCGGGTGCTCTTGGGCATCATTGTTGGTGCAGGACTCGGCATTGCTGGTGCAGCCATGCAGGGGATTTTTGCCAACCCACTAGCCGAGCCGGGCATCATCGGGGTTTCTTCCGGTGCCGCCTTGGGAGCAAGTTTGGCGATCGTCTTCGCGTGGGACCAAGGCTTTGCCTTCGCAGTACCGCTGAGCGCGTTTGTTGGTGGCGTGTTTGCCACTTGGCTGGTGTACATGCTCTCCCGCAGCAGCGGAAAATCCGTGGTGCTAACCCTGGTGCTGACCGGTATTGCTATCAATGCGGTCGCTGGTGCCGGAATCGCGTTCCTGACCTTCATGGCAGAGACAACATCCAGAGAACAGATCGTCTTTTGGCAACTCGGGTCCCTGAACGGGGCCACCTGGCAGGCCGTTGGTACAGCCGGTGCTGTAGTGCTCTTTGGCATCCTTGTGCTGACTGGTTTGAGTCGGAAGCTGGATGTGTTGGCGCTGGGTGATAAATCCGCCAGACAAGCGGGCATTCACGTAGAACGTGTACGTGTCGGGGCGATTCTTACGATCGCGCTCGTCACAGCTGCTGCGGTCAGCTACGCCGGGATCATCAGCTTTGTGGGACTCGTTGTGCCACATGCATTGCGCTTGCTGATTGGCCCCGGGCACAAGTACTTGTTGCCACTATCAGCATTGGGCGGAGCGGTGCTGCTGATGAGCGCAGATATTTTTGCCCGAACCTTGATTCCGTTCGCCGATATGCCCATTGGGATCTTCACCGCATTGGTTGGCGGGCCGGTCTTCTTCATCCTGCTGCGCCAAACTCTCAAGAAACAGGGGGTTCTGTGATGGAAAAGCTTGCCCTACAGTCCTGGGACATCAGCGCTACACGCGGGGGACGAAACATCCTGAGTGGTGTTGATATGCAACTGAAGAAAGGTACATTGAACGTCATCATTGGACCCAATGGTGCCGGAAAATCAACACTGATTGATGTCCTGAGCGGAGAAGACCAACCCCGTAGCGGAAAAGTGGAGATTTTCGGTCGCGATCTCCGTTCGATGACGGTGCTGGAACAGGCACAACAGCGGGCGGTGATGGCCCAAGAAACCGCCGTTTCTTTCGCCTTCACGGTTGAGGAAATAGTGGAAATGGGTCGGCAATGTTGGGCCAAGACACCCTGCCGGGAACTGGACCAGCAAAACGTCACGCAAGCCATCCAATTAGCTCAGCTCGATCACTTGGCGGAAGCACGCATCACCGAAGTTTCCGGGGGCGAACGTCAGCGAGCCGCGTTTGCCCGGGTTCTAGCCCAAGACACCCCGCTCATCATTCTGGATGAGCCGGTGGCCGCAATGGATATCAAACATCAGGAACAAACCCTGCAGACGATCAGGCGGTTGTGCACGGAAGGACGTACCGCGTTGGTGGTTCTGCACGACCTGTCTTTCGCCGCCCATTACGCAGATCAGCTGATTCTGCTTGCACAGGGACAAGTTGTCAGTGCCGGAAAACCTCAGGTTGTTTGCGACCCGGAGATCCTTTCTGCGGTGTATGAAACTCGACTTCATGTTCACACCGACATGGCTGGGAAGGTCATCAGTATTGTCCCGGAGCGAAGCTCTTTTCTATCTTTTGCCTCCTAGACACACCTAGACTTGGCATATGAGCGAAGATCACACGGAGCAACCACATCACCTGAAGCATCTCTTGGGCGACACCGCCAAAGTGCTCGAGCTCAAGAACCGGATCGTAGAAGAATGCCTCGATCCGAACGTGCAGCGGATGCACGAAATGGCGTACGACCTGCACGAGTCGACCGGGGTTTCCGCGCGCGAAGCCCAGCTATACATCGCGCACTTGCTCAAAGAAGCCGCAGCGACAGTGCTGTATTGGCAAGTAGCCGAAGCCGCTGCAGACGAAGTACCGGATGAGCAAATCGCGCTCGCGGTCGGAATGGAACCCGGCAGCAGTATCCGTGAACGCTGGCCAGGTATTGATAAGGCTGTTGAGGCTCGTGAACGGGTGGCGGAAACCTTAGAGCCGGTCAGCGTCGACTTCGGCCACGGGTTCACACTGCAAATGCACCTGACACATGACCCGCGCTTCGATGAGTATTCGGACGAGGACTAGTGTGCTGGGTCAGCAAAGATTAATTTTTGTGAAGAGCGTGGATTAGGCCACGTTCGCGGACCGTGTTTCAATGGAACTCGTAACCATCCAGAGTGGCTGAGAGACCTAGCTCGCTGAAGCCACAGCAACCCCGGTAGTTCATACTACTGAGAGGGTGCTACCGCTAGGACCGATGGAGAATTCCATTCACACAGGTCCACAACCTTGGCGCTTTTGCGGCAAAACCAAGGCTGCGCCACGTCGTGTTTGGCAAGGTTCCTTCGGCGAGAGAGAAGAAGGAGCTTTATGAGCACCAACGCACAGCAAGCGTCCCGTCAGATCCTTTTCAACGCCTTCGACATGAACTGTGTTGCTCACCAGTCCCCAGGTTTGTGGCGCCACCCAGAGGATAAAGCTCGTGACTATAACACGATCGGGTACTGGACGCACCTAGCTAAAACCCTCGAAAAGGGCCTATTTGACGGTGTGTTCATTGCAGATGTACTTGGCACCTACGATGTCTACGGCGGGTCCAACGAGGCGCCTCTGCTGACCGGGGCTCAGGTGCCGGTCAATGATCCAGCCCTGCTAATTTCCGCTATGGCTGCCGTGACCGAGCATCTTGGTTTCGGTGTCACAGCCGGTACCGCCTACGAGCATCCGTACCCTTTCGCTCGTCGCCTCGCTACTCTCGATCACCTGACCAACGGGCGTGTTGGTTGGAACGTCGTGACCGGATACCTGCCGTCGGCAGCCCAGAACATGGGCAATGACGATCAGATGGCACACGATGAGCGTTACGATCACGCGGACGAGTACCTAGAAGTCATTTACAAGCTGTTGGAAGGCTCCTGGGAAGACGACGCTGTTCAGTACAACAAACAGACCGGTGTGTTCACTGATCCGACCAAGGTGCATCCGATCAAGCATGAAGGCAAATACTTCAAAGTTCCGGGCATTGCTATCACCGAGCCGTCAGTACAGCGTACCCCTGTTATTTTCCAAGCTGGAGCGTCGCCGCGAGGTAAAGCGTTCGCAGGTAAACACGCCGAAGCCGTTTTCGTAAACAACAACACCATCGAGACTTTGAAATCGACGGTCGCCTCTATCCGTGAGAATGCGGTCGCTGCAGGTCGCGATCCGTACGATATCCGGATCTTCACCATGCAGACCATCATCACCGGCGCGACCGATGAGGAAGCTCAAGCCAAGTACGAAGAATACGTCAAGTCCGCCGACCCCAAGGGCGCGCTAGTGCTTCTCTCCGGTTGGATGGGAGTCGATCTGTCCAAGTACGACTTGGATGATCCAATCGGTGATGTCGAATCCAATGCCATCCAATCTCTGGTCACCAGTCTTCAGACTGGAACCGCTGACAACGAACCGTGGACAGTGCGCAAGCTCAGTGAATGGGTTGGGGTAGGCGGCTTCGGACCGACTCTCGTTGGTTCTGGCGCCACCGTCGCCGAAGAGCTCATCCGCTGGCAGCGCGAAACCGATGTTGACGGCTTCAACCTGGCCTACGCCATCACCCCGGGAACCTTCGAAGACATCGTTGAATACGTGGTTCCTGAGTTGCAGGCACGCGGAGCGTACAAGACCGAATATACGGACGGCTCTTTGCGTAACAAGCTCTTCGGTGAAGGTGACAAGGTTAAGGACACCCACCCCGCGGCTTGTTACAGCCTCGCCCGCAGCCTCGTGTCCTAAATCCAGTACACAAAACTAAATATAGAGAACTCAATACGAAAGAAATCGACCATCTAGAGCAGCTGAGAGATCTGGCTCAATGACGCTGCAGCAACCGGCTCCACCACAGCGGGGACAAGGTGCTCCTGCCAGGATCGATGGAAGTTTCCTTCCCACCTCTTCTTCTGTGAGGTGGGTGGGCGCTTCCGCTTACCCGACCACAAGGAGAAGAACAATGACAAGCACACTAACCACGCAGACCACCGCTTATTGGAAACCCGCGGCTGAAGGTGAACTTGAGTACTGGGTGCCGAAGGCCCAAGCAGCCGCCGCAGAACTAGCACAAGACGTACTCGCTCGGGACGCTGCCAACCAAGAACCATTTGCCGAAGTTGAGATCCTGCGCAAGCACGACCTGATCACGGCCATCATCCCGAGTGAATTTGGTGGCGGCGGCGCAGCCTTCTCCACCGTCTTCGAGATTGTGCGGGAGCTGGCCAAAGTAGACGGCTCGATCGCCCAATTGTTCGCCTACCACAGCGTGAACGTCGCCGGAATCGGTGTCTTCGGAGACGAAGAGACAACCGCACGCCTGTGGCGCAAGATTGCAGATGAACAGGCTCTTGTCGGCGATGCCGTCAATCCGACTGATCCTCATCTGAACCTGCGTCAGGTCGGCGAGAATTTACTGCTCAACGGGACTAAGCGTTTTGCTACCGGGGCTGGAGTTGGAGAATACATCTTTGTCTTAGGTGTACTTGCTGACGGACCGAACACCGGAATCGGCCAGGCAGCTTTGGTCGGTCGAGAACAAGCCGGTGTCAAACACCACGGGGACTGGAACGCATTGGGCCAGCGGCTCTCGTCTTCAGGCTCAGTGACCTTCGAGGATGTTGAACTTGGTGCCGACGCTCTAGTCGGTCTAGACAAGGGGACCGCGTGGCAGGCTCTGATCGCGCCACTGATCCAACTGGCTTTCGTGAACTTCTACCTTGGAATCGCCGAAGGGGCGCTGGAAAAAGGCAAGACATTGATCAACCAGCGGCAGAACGCCTGGTTCTTGGCGAAGGCAGAACGCTACAACCAAGACCACATCTTCCAACGCTTAGTGGGAGAGCTCCACGCCCGGACGGTCGCGGTAGCCGCCCTGACCGAGAAAGTGAACGGAATTCTTGACGCCACGCTGGCGACTGGACGGGCACTGACGCTAGAGGCACGCAGCGAGTTAGAGGTTCAGATTGCCCAAGCCAAGGTGGTTTCCTCTGACGTGGCGACCGATGTGACCAACCGTGTCTTCGAGTTCACCGGTTCCTCCTCAGCCAAGCCAGAAACTGGGCTCGACCTGTACTGGCGGAACGTGCGCACGCACTCGCTGCATGACCCGGTTGATTACAAGAAGATCGAAGTGGGCGCCCACTTCCTGCTCGGCGAATACCAGCCCATCAGCCTCTACACCTAAGCTGCGGCACCCGAAGGATTGATGATCATGAGCGAAAAACTACCTCTACTGCGGGAACTGTTTAGCCGGATTGAGCTCGGTACCCAGCAGCGAGAAAACGACCACGAGCTCCCGGTAGAACAGGTCAAAGAGTTGTGCCGCCACGGTTTCACGGCCTTGCGTGTTCCCCGAGATTTTGGCGGTCTGGAACTGGACTGGTACCAAACGACCGAACTGCTGATTGAGCTGGCCGCAGCCGACAGCGCCATCCCACAAATCTTCCGAGGACACCTGGCAGTAGTTGAAGACGCGCGCTTCCACTACGAAAAGGATCGGCACCGGGCGGAGCAAGCTGGTGACGAACAGTCGCAAGGCGGACATGTCTCCACCGAGCGGTCATTCAAAGCCCACACCTACCAAGAACGGCTCCGGTGGTTCGCCCAAGGACAGCTAGTGGGCAACGCGTGGACGGAACCTGGAGTCGGAAACCTGACGGGTAGTCAGACACAGGTCAAACAGGTGGATAAGGATTCTGTCCGTGTGACGGGGCAGAAAATTTACACAACCGGCAGCATCTTTGCGGATCTGTTGGACGTCACAGCGATCAACGAAACCGGGCAGGAGGTGACGGTACTGGTCCCGAAGGCTCAAGACGGGGTCCGGGTGCATGATGACTGGGATGGCTTTGGTCAACAGCAAAGTGGTACCGGCGCTGCGGAGTTAGAGCAAGCGGTTGCCCCAACCTCGCAGGTACGTCCTGCCATTGAACGGTTTGGTTATCAGACAGCGTTGTACCAGCATGTGCTGAACATTGCACAAGCTGGTACGGCGCAGGCCGCCGCCGCTCACGCGGCACGGTTGTTGGCTGAACGGACACGGACCTATTCTCACGGGAATGCTCCGCGTGCCGGTGAAGACCCACAACTGTTGGCGGTCGTTGGGCAGTTGCATGCACGTGCGGCAGCGGCGAAGGCGGTTGTGCTGTCAACCTCCGCTGAGCTAGATGCTGCGGCACGCAGCGCCACCGGATCGGTGGCTGAACAGCAAGCTGCCTTTGCTGCGGTGGAGCGGGCAACCGCTGCCGCCCAGCTGGTGGTCAATGAGCTCTCCTTGGCGAACGGTACTGCGCTGTTTGATGCCCTTGGGGCATCTGCCGTCCGCAAGGTGACCGGGCTCGATCGGTATTGGCGTAATGCGCGCACGATTGCCTCGCATAATCCTCAGGTTTACAAGGCAAGGATCCTGGGTGATTTTGCGGTCAATCAGCGCACGGCTGACCCGTTGTGGAGCATCGGTGTTTCGGAGCGACTCCAGCAGGAAGGTGCAGCGGCTCTAGAGAACTAGAACCTTTACCTCAGCACAGCAGTGGGCCTGTACCGGAAAACCGGCACAGGCCCACTTTTGCTTGCTCTAGGTAGAGCGGGATGTTTTAGTTGCTACGGCGAGGGCTTGGGGCTCCGCCTTCGGAAGCCCAGTCCGAAGCAGCTTCGCTGCCGCCGAGCTCTGGATCAGAAACCACGTCAGGCTTGTGATTAGGGGTAGCGTTGTCCTTGTCATTGCCGTCACGACCAGTGAGGTCGGTGACGGTGTCGACAACCTTGTTCACAGCCTCTGGAGCGTGCTCGCGAACGTTGTCAGTGACATCGTGAATGGTGGACTGAACTTTAGGGTCCTCCCAGATGCGACGAGCTTCGTCTTTCATACGTTCGTAGCTGTCACGACCGGAACGGGAACCGAGGACAAAGCCAATTCCTACACCAAGTCCGAGGGTGAGTAGTCGACCGATTTTCATATTTTCCTCCTAGCCTGAGCTCATCACCATTAAAGTGCTAAGCGCGCTTGTCATCTTTAATTTATCTGGTTCGAGCCAAGAATCGAAGTCTTAGTTACCCAGCTTTCGCTGTTGGCGTTTCTTCTGCTTCTTCGATGTCGAGAACGATCGGGTCCAAGGGGGCCAACGGATACTTCTTCCGGTGCCACCGGTGAATACCTTCGATGGCGGCCATCCCCACAGTGGAGACGATGCCCACGGCCCACCACAATGGTGCATCGGGGAGCTGGAACTGGTGGAAGAACAGCGAAATGGGAACCGTCAGCACCAGGACCAGCAAGACGTACAGCGAGACGATCAGGATGATCTTCTTGGCATTCAGCGGCCGGGATGCCACATTCAGCAGCCACAGGCCCAGCAACACCACAGTCACCGCCGAAGCCGTCTGGACCTGCTCCAAGGAGTAGTCGCCGTGGGTAGGAGTCAACGAGTCCTTGAGCTTGTAGGCGTATGTGTTGACCAAAACAACGGCACTGGCCACGACGAAGGCTGACGGGATCGCAAACCGCAATGCTCGTCCCAAGAAGCCAGGTACGTAGCGCCGTGGGTTGGTGAGCATGGCCAGGAAGAATGCCGGTGCACCCAAAATCAGGAAATCGATCGTGGAGTACTGCCGGGGCAGGAACGGGAACGTCCAGAGCAAGGCGCCGAACGCCAACGCAAAGAATGTCGCGAAGGTTGTCTTGGTGAGGAAGAGATTCGACAGCCGTTCCGTGTTCGCAATGACTTGGCGGCCTTCAGAAAGCACGTGGGGCAACCGGGAGAACTTGTTATCCAGCAGCACCATACGCGAAACCGCCTTGGTGGCCGGAGCTGCATCCCCCATGGCAATGCCAACGTCTGCGGTCTTGAGCGCCATGGCGTCATTGACACCGTCACCGGTCATGGCAACAACGTGCTTACGCGACTGCAACGCCTCGACCATGGCCTTCTTTTGGTCGGGGGAGACCCGGCCGAAAACAGAGTAGGCCTCCATGACCTCGGCCAGCTCTTCCTTGTCGGTGGGCAGGTCGCGGCCGTCGAACCCGGTTTCGGCGTTCTGGAATCCGACCTCCCGCGCCACCGCAGCTACGGTGAGCGGGTTGTCCCCGGATATGACTTTTAGATCCACGCCTTGCTGCGTGAAGAACTTGAGTGTTTCCGCTGCGTCCGAGCGCACGTTTTCAGTGAACGTCAGGATGGCTTGCGTCTGCAAGTCCGCTGGGAGATACGCGTTGGTGGCCTGCTCTTCACTGATCTCTTCGGGATGGTAGGACAGCACCATGGTGCGCAGTCCCTGCTGTGCGAATTCTCTGGCTCGGGCGACTTCGTTGTTATCCCGGTCAGCAGATAAGAGCGCTTCGGGCGCACCTAGATACCAGCTGCCGCGTGCTGGCCCCCGGTCGTACACGACACCGGAGAAACGGCGTGCAGACGAGAACGGGATCTGTCGGCAGGGCTGGTCAGAAAGATCGTTGCTGAACGCGTCATGCAGGGCCATGGCGGTGGGATTGGCATGCGGATCTGCGCCAATGTAGCCCAAGACTGAGCGGGCCGGTAACGTGGCTTCGCCAACGGGATGGAATTCGCCAAAGCTGACCCCACCCTCGGTCAGGGTTCCGGTCTTGTCTAGGCACACCGTGTCGACTCGGGCCAGCAGTTCGACTGCCGGTTGCTCTTGGATGAGCACTTGCTTGCTGGCGAGCTTCAGGGCCGCCAGTGCGAACGCGATCGTCGTCATGAGGGCTAGGCCCTGCGGGATGCCCGCGGTGATGGCGGCGACGGAAGATACGGCCGCGTCTTTCCATTCACCACTTTGCCAGGCTTGGGCCCAGCCACCCCGAGCGATCATCTGACTGTTCAGCACAATCGCGATGATCGGCACCAAAGCGACGGTGATCCACTTGACCACCCGTTCCAGGCTGCCGCGGAGTTCGGAGTTGATCTTGGAGAACTTACGCGCTTCTTTGGTGATCTTGGCTGCATGCGAATCTGCACCAACAGCAGTCACCAGGTAGGTGCCGTTGCCGGAGAGGACGGCAGAACCTGAATAGGCAGAGTCGTGCGTGACCTTGGGGATCGGGTCGGCCTCACCCGTGAGCAGAGCCTCATCAATTTCGAGGCCATCAGAGCTGATGATGACCCCGTCAGCGGGAAGCTGATCTCCGCGGGACAGGACGATCACATCGTCCACCACAATGTCCGCGATCTTAATGCCGATGACTTCACCGTCGCGGATCACGTTGATCGCATCCTGATTCAATACCGCAATGCGATCCAACTTAACCTTGGCCGAGTACTCCTGAATCAGGCCGATGACCACGTTGGAGACGGCGGCAAAAACAAAGAGTGTGTCGAACCAGCGCCCCAGCATGATGACGATAGCCGCGCACACGCCCAACACGAGATTGAAGACCGTAAACAGGTGCGAGGACAGGATTGCCCACACCGAGCGGGAGGTTTCCATCCGCTGAGAGTTGACCTTGCCCGCCGCTACACGTTCGGCCACCTGGTCGGCGGTAAGCCCACTATAGGCGTGCGGGGGAAGCTCAGTACTGGCTGATGCGGTGGTCGACTGCAACAGGGGCCTCTATATCTACAATGATTGGCAAGGTACGCCTTTAATCTATGTCACCGCGCGCCACATGTGTTCGTGTTTGAGGGTGATCTTACGCCTGTGTTCCTCATCCTGTAGGGGTAATCAAAATAGTAAGCAAGGGTTCGAATGTGTAAGAATAGGGGTTATACGAACTATCGAATGTGATCGAATCAGAATGGGGTGCGGCTGTGCAGAATAGTAGTGAGCGTCAGGATTCGGTTAGCACCTCTGCCGGCGGCATCCTGACCGTCACGGCCGCGCAGGTTGATCATCGCAACCTAGGTGCCGTCGTTAACTTTCAGACCATGGCCGGGGACCGCGTGATTGGTTTCCTCGAATGCATCACCATCAAAGCAGCAGGTGGGCTCACTTTCACCGTGGCCGGCGCCGACTACAAGGTTGAAGCCGAGCAAGAGGTCGAAGTGTCCCTGCCCCGGCAGGTCATCTCGTTGATGAACATCTCCCGCTACGTCAACGACCTGAAGGACGCCGGCCGCCATAACTGGTAGCCCTCGAACACGCGCTGTAATAATCGAATTACATTCGAATAGATATTCGGATATTGTATTCTTTGCCTATTTTTCTCCTTAAACTGTCGCCGGCTTTTTCTATGATCTCAATCACGGAGTCAGAAACGGGATAAGGTAAATCCCATTGTCACTGGCACCATCCTTCTAGCGGATTGAGGAGCAGGAAATGCGATATCTAGTTGGGATTGACGTAGGCGACCGCAGCGTCGGAATCGCGGCGTTTGAGGTTGACGATGCTGGGATTCCATTACGGCGACTTTCATTCCAGTCAGTCAGGCACGATGGAGGTCTTCAGCCGGGTAGCGAGAAATCTCCCGTCAGCCGTCGGGCTACCAGTGGCATCGCGCGAAGAATGAGACGGCTCATCAAACGAAAAAGAGCACGTTTAAGAAAACTCGATGCCAAATTGCGAGAACTTGGTTACCCGGTTCCGACGGTTGAAGTTCCACAAACTTATGAAGCTTGGCATGCACGTTCGAGGCTTGTGACTGAGCAAATTCATGATGAGCGGGAGCTCCGGGAATTGGTCAGCATGGGGCTGCGCCACATTGCTCGTCACCGAGGCTGGAGGAATCCGTATTGGTCTTGGTCGCGGTTGAAACAAGCCCCTGTACCCTCTGCGAGCCTGCAAAAAATTCGGGTTGATGCAGCTGCAACCCTAGGTCGAGATTTTAGCAACGGAGAAATCACGCTCGGCCAGATCGGTTGGCTGGGTGCTAATAGAGATACGTTGATCCGTCCCCGTGAAAACGAGCGGTCGAAGAAGACTGGCCGTACGCCACTTTTCAATCATCGCCTCATGCAAGAGGATCATCTCCAAGAAATTCGCATGATTTGGAAGACCCAAGGTCTTCCGCACCGTCACCTAGAAGCATTGACCAAAGCTATCTTTCATCAGGAAAAACCAGGGGTGCCTGCAGAGAATGTAGGTCGCGATTCCTTGCCGGGTCGAGCTCACCTGCGACGGGCGCTTCGATCCTCAGAGGTTTTTGAAAGATTTCGACTCGTTGCGGTTCTGCGAAACCTACGCGTAAAAAATGCTCCGAACGAAGAGTATATTCCTCTTAATGAGGAACAGTTTCAAACTCTCCTAGATCTCCTAACACGATGGCATCTTGAAAGAGGGCAGAAAGGGGAGCGCCCGACATGGGGAGATCTTGCTGAGGTTCTGCATGTTGAACTTCCATGGATTCGAAAGGGCAATTTCGACGGCGATCCAACAACTGGGGTGCCAGTGCTGGATTCTGCCCTAAAACTGAACGGTGTTTTTGAGAAAAACAAGAAAAACGCATCTGAGGCATACGAATGGTGGTTGGAGGCGTCTTCTGAAGACAGAAATGACCTGATTCGTTTTCTTGACGAAGTTGCAGAAGACGATGAAGACCCAGTTAGCGAAGAGATTTCTGAACTGGTCGCGACTTGGCCAGAAGAACTGATTGGTGCCTTGGAAGGTGCCAATCTGACTGCGGGGAGAGCAAGTTATTCGGAGCAGTCCCTGCAAGAGCTTACTGACCTGATGCTCAACGAAAGGCTAAACCTGCATGAGGCTAGAAAGAAAGCATTTGGAGTAGATGACTCTTGGAAACCAAAGCCCCCCAGTATTCAGGAGAGAACTAAACAGCCTGCTGTAGACCGGGTATTGGCGATCGTACGACAGACGATCATGGGCTTAGTCAGCAAGTATGGAATTCCTGATGACGTAGTTGTCGAACATGCTCGGTCGGGTCTGATGGGACCACAAGCGAGAGCGGAATACCAACGGGAGATCGCAGCCAACCGAAACCGGCGACAAAAAATCGCAAATAACCTCAAGACAGAGAAACAGGTTGATAATCCGACAGGGGTCGATATCCGTCGGGAAATCGTTTTCCAGCGTCAACGTGGGGAGTGTTTGTACTGCGGAAGTGGCCTTGAAGGAGGATTCGAGCTTGACCACATAGTTTCCCGTGCGGATGGAGGCGCAAACACACGTGAAAATCTGGTTGCGGCATGCCGGAAATGCAATGCGGCAAAACATCGTAGGCCATTTGCCGTTTTCGCCAAAACTAGTTCACTTCCTGGCGTCAGCGTCGCGGAAGCGGTCGCTAGGGTCCGTAGCTGGCAGCAACCGCAGCTGGATTCTCAGAGAGATCTCAGAAGACTACAGCAGCGGGTTATCCAGCGTCTGAGACAGACCGAGGATGATGAGCCTATCGACGACAGAAGTCTTGCTTCAACGCAGTATTCGGCTCTGGAAGTTAGGAGCCGGTTACAAGGATTCTTAGATTCTGAAGCAAATAAGCGCGGTCAATCATCCCCTCAGGTTCAGGTATATTCGGGCCGGATTGTTTCGGCTGCTAGAAAAGCTTCCGGAATCGATGGACAACTCCGTCTCAGGGGCGCGGAAATAAAATCTCGCTCAGATTATCGTCATCATGCGATCGACGCTGCAGTGATCGCGATGATGAATCCAAGTATTGCCAGAACCTTGGCAAAACGAGAGTCCCTCAGAGAGGCCCATCGATTCACGAATAATTATCCAGACTGGCAAGGGTTCACAGGCTCAACGGCAGGCATGAGGAACCAGTTTGAGAGTTGGAAATTGCGGATGCAAGCACTTGCCGAATTACTTCAAGAATCGGTCCGCGAGGACCGCATCGTTGTGAAGAATGTTCTCCGGCTCAGACCAGAACGCGGATCCGTGCACGCCGATACGATCGCTGCCTTGGAATTAAAGACAGCAGGAGAAGAGTGGACGTCCAAACATGTAGCGCGTATCGCCTCGCCTGATGTGTACCTACGATTCAAGAGTGCTCTGGGCAAAACCAAAACTTTCATTCCAGCAAACGCTAGCGAACTGGATGATTGCGGTTTGAAACCAGAATCAGAAATTCAACTGTTCCGAAGGCCCGGGCCTCAAATCATCGTTCGCGGTGGATCGGCGACCATCGGCGACAATATCCATCACGCGCGGATATTTTCTTGGAAGGATCGAAACGGCGCAATGCTGTTTGGTGTGCAGCGGATCTTTACAGCTGAACTACCGTTGATATTTGGGCCTAATTACAAACAAAGAGACTTGTTCTCGGGCGAAATTCCAGAATGGTCGTTCGGACATAGGGACATGCAGGCCACTGTTGTCAAAACTCTCGAAAATGGGTTGGCAAAACAAATCGGGTGGTTTGTTGTCGGTGATGAGCTCGAAGTTGATCCTGCAGATTTTGAAGATGGTAAAGATCAATTCTCCCGATTCCTAAGGGAAATGCCGGAAACGAGGTGGGAAGTCCGAGGACTGCCTGAGTCAAGATTGGTTTTAGTGAGGCCACACTATTTGTCGACGGAACAGATCCCTAGTTCCTTGAGTAAGGACGTTCAACAGGTTTGGGAGAAAGGGTGCAGAGTTTCGGCTTCGAGTCTCCTGTCTGCTCCGGGAACCACATTCATTAGAAGAGCTTCCTTAGGAATGCCGATTTGGGCGAGTAATGGGAGGCAACAGATCTTTTCCTTTAATGTGACTCAACGAGCAGAGCACTTGTTAGAAAGCGATGAAGCAAATGAAGTGGCAAGTAGTTGATCTCACTAATTTTGACGGAAGTGTGTCTGCCAAGACCGGCTGGCTTCACGTCGGTGAGGACAAACTTCCTTTAGCTAACGTGGGGTCCATACTGATTGGTCCGGATTGTTCTTGGGGCCACGGTGTTGCGCATCATGCGGCTGAACACGATTGTTCTGTCGTACTCTGCGATTGGCGTGGAGTGCCGATTGCCACGGTCCTTCCGTTTTCGGAAAACTCGAGGGTTGGAGCGAGACATCGTGCTCAAGCGCAACTGAGTATTCCGAGGCAAAAGAATGCATGGGCAAGGATTGTCAAAGCCAAGGTGTTGGGCCAATCCAGAGTTCTCGATCATATTGGCTCGATGGCGAGTGCTCGTCTGGAAACACTGTCCCGACTGGTTAGGTCTGGGGATCCGACCAATGTTGAAGCTCAGGCAGCGCAGATATATTGGAAATCTCTTTTCGGCGATAGTAGCTATCGCCGAATTCCTGGAGCTCGAGACTTTCATAATGCAGTGTTGAACTACGGCTACACCATCTTAAGGGGTCGGGTAATACAGAGTATTGTTGCGGCAGGACTTTCACCTTCGTTAGGTGTCTTCCACCGCCATAGAGCAAACGTATTCGCACTTGCTGACGATCTCATAGAACCTTTCAGGCCGGCGGTTGATGCGCTTGCTGTTCGAATTGTAAACGAAGGTGCGGAGTCGCTTGATAGCGAAACTAAACGCGCGTTAGTGGGTGTCTTGGAAACTTGTTGGTCTAGAAAAGGAGAATCACTAGCGACAGCGGTCTTGAATCTAACGCAACGCTACGCTTCCTACGTCGAGGGAGAGAAGGACAAGTTGCGGGTCGGCGCGTATTTGGAGGCAGGAAAGTGAGTGATCCAATGTGGATGTTGACCATGTTTGACCTGCCTGTTAAGACAGCTGTCCAACGAAGAGACGCTACAGAATACAGAAAATCGCTCGTTAACTTGGGATTCGCGATGGTTCAATTAAGCGTCTATTCCAAATATCTGCCGACAGCTGCTCAGTCGACACGGCTATTGCGGCTAATCACCTACAATATTCCCGCTGGCGGTGCGGTGAGGGTCTATCGACTATCCGATACTCAGTGGCACGGTTCTACGGTATTTTTTGGAGACATCGAGATCGAGCCAGAAAAGGAGCCTCCTCAACTATTCCTGTTTTGAGAAAAACGGAAGGCCCCCGTTTTGGCGGGGGCCTTTAATAAGTTTGGTCTTAGAGACCTTTATTAGGAAGCCTCGTTCAAACTTCCTGCTAAGCTGCGTTAATCATAACAGAAAAACAGCGTGGTAGAAGCTCTGGCACGCAGGTGGAAGCCAATTTTTCTTATGTGTATTTCCGCTGTGGCCCTCTGAATTCAACGATTTTCAAGGGTATTAAAGCTTAGCAAGGAGTCTGAACGAGGATTCCCAACTGATCCCCACACGGTTCATGATGCGCCAAAAGCTTAGCAAGGAGTCTGAACGAGGATTCCCAACTATACGATGGGACGCCACCTGACACTGGAAAGCTTAGCAAGGAGTCTGAACGAGGATTCCCAACTGATGATGTCAGCAAGCTCGCTGGCTAGAAAGCTTAGCAAGGAGTCTGAACGAGGATTCCCAACGTTGTCGTTCGCGGCCATTTCTGCACGGAAAGCTTAGCAAGGAGTCTGAACGAGGATTCCCAACGCGAAATTGATTGCTGCATCGAAGAACGAAAGCTTAGCAAGGAGTCTGAACGAGGATTCCCAACTTCATGACCCTAACCAGATCGTCGCGGAAAAGCTTAGCAAGGAGTCTGAACGAGGATTCCCAACCGAGTTCGTACAACCCACCGGTGCGCACAAAGCTTAGCAAGGAGTCTGAACGAGGATTCCCAACTTCCCGTTCTTCAACCGCCCGTTAGCGTAAAGCTTAGCAAGGAGTCTGAACGAGGATTCCCAACGTCGTCGTCTTCGTCTCCGATGACGGGAAAAGCTTAGCAAGGAGTCTGAACGAGGATTCCCAACGAAGTACACGACTGTGCTTGCTGAGAGGAAAGCTTAGCAAGGAGTCTGAACGAGGATTCCCAACTCATCGCGCGCGCATCGGTAAGCAATAGAAAGCTTAGCAAGGAGTCTGAACGAGGATTCCCAACTCATCGCGCGCGCATCGGTAAGCAATAGAAAGCTTAGCAAGGAGTCTGAACGAGGATTCCCAACTTCTGCTGAATAAACAGGAGAATAGCCAAAAGCTTAGCAAGGAGTCTGAACGAGGATTCCCAACTTGACCCGTGGCAGGTCGTCGTACTCGGAAAGCTTAGCAAGGAGTCTGAACGAGGATTCCCAACTGCTGCGCCGGAGTTTGTTCCGGGGGCAAAAGCTTAGCAAGGAGTCTGAACGAGGATTCCCAACTGGTGAGCGCGCGTTAGCGTCGAAGCTCAAAGCTTAGCAAGGAGTCTGAACGATGGTCCTTGACACCTCCAGTTCGCAGCTCTTCACGAAGTCTGACGGGGCGGGATGGAACGTAGAGGACCAGAGATGGAGGGGTCTTACCCCTGCCGCGCTTTGAATCGCGGGTTCTTCTTGTTGATGACAAAGACCCGTCCGCGACGCCGAACTACCTGAGCGCCAGGGATCTGCTTGAGTGTTTTGAGTGAATTTCTTACTTTCATAGTGTTCCTTCTTCCGTGATGTGACTAATGGGTGCGTGAGTGCTTGGGAGAAACCGTTCTAACAGTCCGGTATCCAGGTTTTCTCCGGTGAAACTAACCTCCGTGTAGGCAAGTTCCTCAACTGGGTGCCACGGGCCCCGGTTCTCGACCCACACTTGTGGGCCACAGCCTTGGACGTGCAACCGGTCTGTTAGGTGCGAATCCAGCCACAGCTGACCCCGGATGCGGACACTGCCGGCAGCGAGCTCCGGCAAGTACCGGTAGAACTGCTCAGAGGGTAAAGGCAGCTCATGGTGCAGAACCACCGTTTGGAAGCGTCCAGTGTGGACGTTCTCGCCGAGCGCGGCACTGACCCTGTGTAGGGCATCTCCCAAGTTGTGGGAGCCTAACCGTGAGGCGTTACCGCAGATCCTCCGCTGTTGAGAAGGGCACGTTATACGCCGAGCGTGCGGGGACAGGGTGCTGATGAGGTCGATGCCGCGCTCGCGAGCCGTTCCACTGGGTGACCAAATTTCAGAGCTTGCCAAGAACACGGTGTCGACGAAATCAAGTTCCGTGTTCAGGAATTGGTGTTGCTCATCAGTGGTGTCCCACAGCTGATCCTCAATCCAATTTGGGTCAACGGCTATCCCGCAAGTCATGACCGTGCTGTTGGATAACTCGGCATCTACGCGGGCGGCAAGGCTGGAACTGGAAGTCAGCGTAGGCAATGCAATCACGCCATTGCTGCTTTGAGGCTCTCGAGCGTTGAGTTCTACGAGCACGTTCCAGACTGAGCTCTCGGTGCGCTGCATGACGCCGGTACGAGTATCTAGGATCTCAAAGTGATCATTACCAATGGCCCGGACCACCACGTCGGCCCGGGTCAGCTCGGCAGCTGCTCTCAACCCTTGATGAGAAGCGAGCTGGTCGCTTGCCGATAGCAATATGAGTTTCATTCTCAACAAGTTACATGAGAATAGTTCTCATAATGAATAGTGCCGGCACTATAAGTTGCCACTTAAGCAGCTTTGGACCCCGCCAGCTGTAGGCGGAGTCCAAAGCTGTGGTGGAAATCGGTGCGCTATTCCACGGGGGTTTCCTTGCGGGTCGTGGGAATAATGGCCACGAATACCGCGGCCAAGACGCCTACGACAGCGAAGATGATGAAGTTCCACTCGAATCCGAGTGCCATGCCTGCGATCCAACCGCCGAGCAGCGGTCCCGCAATCGCACCCACGCGAGCGAAACTGAGTGCCCAGCCGGTTGCGGTGGCTCGAGCGTAAGCGGGGTAGTAGTCTGCAACCCAACCGGTGAGTACCAGCGAGGTCGCAATTGTTCCAACACCGGCCAGCGCGACGAAGATGTAGTTCACGAGCATGCTGTTCGGGAACATCAGCAGCAGGATGCCTGCGGCGCCGAGCACGTAGAAGACAACGAGGATCAACTTCTTGCCATACTTGTCGGCTGCACCACCAATGAGAATGCCGCCGATTGCGGAGGCTAGGGAGAAGACCGCCAAGAAGAGAATCGAGGAGCCTAGCTCATAGCCTGCCTCCTTCATGATGTTTGGCAACCAGGTGTTCAGGCCATAGACCAAGAGCAGTCCGCAGAACAGCGCCACCCAGAACCCGATGGTCGCCACTCGGTAGCCGCGCGAAAACATGACCGATAGTGAGTCTTTCCAGCTTGTGTGCTGCTTCTGCGGGGACTTTGCCGGCATCCATTCGGCCTCATGGTACGGGTTGATGCCAAGCTCGGCAGCGTGCTGGCGAGCTTTCTCGCGTTCGCCGCGAATGAGTAGGGACTCCATCGATTCCGGAAGCTTCCAGATCAACAGCGGGACCAAAAGTACTGGGACGGCGCCAATGCCGATGACCCAGCGCCAGCCAGCCTGCTCCAGAATTGCGAAAGCAACCATCGCTGCAGCCAAGATGCCGAGCGAGTAGCCCGAATACATCAAGCCGTAGTTCAAAGAGCGCTTGCGCGGGTGCGAAAATTCAATGGTCATGGCCGCGGCAACGGGGATGATGCCGCCCATCCCCAGACCGCCAATGAGGCGGAAGAGTCCAAAGAGTTCTGGGGTGGGTGCCAATGCGGCGCCCAATTGAGCGGTGGTGAAAATGACCACGGAGATGATCAGCATCTTTTTGCGACCTAGCCGGTCAGAGAGGCTGCCGATGAGCATGGCGCCGATCATCATACCGATCAGGGCTTGGGAGCCGAGTGCGCCGGCCTGCAGTGGGGTCAGGGACCAAGGCTCGTATGCAATGAGGGCAGGCATGACAGCACCAAGGACACCTACGTCATAACCCTCAGCCAAAATAGAGATCCAACAGAGGAACAAGACCCGATTTGTCGTTCGGGCGGGCACCGGCCATGACGGCGTCGACGGCGCCATAGTGGCGGAGGTTTGTTGTGTAACCATGAAGAAACTCTAAGTGCGAAATTTAAGGAGCACCAAAATGCATTACCTAAAAGTTTCGCTACTGCCTAAGCCTCTTATCGTCTGAAATGCACTAGATCGATAGGACACAGCTTTCGTTGGCCTGAATTTCACATAGACGGCCAAGCTCGTCATGGTCTCAACGAACAATATGTGAACCCAAGTTGCCGTGACATACTTGAAATCTGCTAATTGTTTCGCGGAGTTCCGTTTTCGGGTCAGATGCTCCATCTCAGCTCGCTGTCAGAACTAAGCGGAACGGGGCAGCCCATCTTCACGTCATTCATTTAGCGGGTATAGAAGACCCAAGGTGACAGAGTCGTTCAAGGAGTCGCAATCGTGAGTAATGTCCAAACTCAGAAGCAAAATCTTGTCCTTCAGCTGGCTGGCGCCCTAGCGGATCAGTCCGTCAAGATCGTGGATCTGACTAACAAGCTCTCCGATCAAACTCCAACGCTGCAGTTGCCGGAGCCCTTCAAGAACCTGAACGACTTTTCCCTGGAAGAGGTGGCCCGCTACGACGAAAACGGCCCGCTGTGGCGTCACCAAAACATCTCCATGGGTGAGCATATTGGTACTCACATTGATGCGCCGATTCACTGGATCAGTGGCAAGGATGGCAAGTGCGTGGCGTCCATTGAACCAGAGCGACTTGTCGGCCCAGCGGCCGTACTTGATGTTTCAGAGCAAGTTGCTGCGGACGCGGATTTCTTGGTGGATGTAGCCGACATCAAGGCGTGGGAAGCCGAACATGGCCCGCTGCCGCAGAACGGTTGGTTGCTGGTACGTACCGGCTGGGACCAGTACGCCCAAGACCAAGAAGCATTCGTCAACATTGACGAGAACGGCTCCCACACACCTGGTTTCACGGCAGAATGTGCCCGTTGGCTGGCCGAGGACACCGAGATCTCCGGTGTTGGTGTTGAAACTGTTGGCATCGACCAAGGTAACGCAGCCACACTGGAACCACCGTTCCCCATGCACTACTACCTGCTGGGTAACGATAAGTACGGGGTGACCTCTCTGCAGAATCTCTCCACCTTGCCGGCTACCGGTGCCGTTGTGGTGGTTAGCCCACTGCCGATCGTTGATGGAACCGGTAGTCCTTGCCGCGTCTTTGCGCTGGTGGAGGGCTAACCAACTCATGACAAACACCGTTGCAGACCAAGTAGGAACTTATCTGGCGCAACTCGGTGTAGGACATGCCTTCGGAGTCGTGGGTAGTGGCAACTTTGTTATCACTAACGCACTTCGTCGAGCCGGTGTGCCCTTCACCGCCACTCGTCACGAGGGTGGCGCAGCCACCATGGCAGACGCCTACGCTCGCATGAGCGGTGAGGTAGCTGTTCTTTCCGTGCACCAAGGCTGTGGACTGACTAACGCCGCCACCGGTATCGGTGAGGCCGCCAAGTCCAGAACCCCGATGATCGTGTTGGCGGCAGAGACTGCAGCCTCCGCGATTCACTCCAACTTCGCCATGGATCAAAAGGCCTTCGCTGAATCGATGGGAGCGGTGGCCGAACGGATTCACTCACCGGCCTCTGCGCTCGCGGACACCTTGCGGGCTTATCGAACGGCGGTCCGGCAGCGGCGAACCGTGGTGCTGAATCTCCCTCTCGACGTTCAAGCCGCTGAACCGGTCGGGCAGATGCCAACCGACACAGTCGAACCTGCGCCAGGGGTGGCACCAAGTCTCGAGCAGGTCAACGCATTGACCGAAGCCTTGCGCAACAGCCTGCGTCCGGTCTTTATTGCTGGCCGCGGCGGGCGTGGCGCCAAGGAAGAGATTCAGGCTTTGGCCCATGACGTCGGTGCCCTTGTGGCGACCAGCGCGGTGGCAAAAGGTCTGTTCAACGGTGACGACTTCAATTTGGGAATCTCCGGCGGGTTCTCCTCACCATTGACCGCAGAACTGATTTCGCAGGCCGATCTCATCCTCTCTTTCGGCTGCGCGTTGAACATGTGGACCATGCGCCATGGAACACTCATCGGGGAAGAAACCACGGTCGCCCAAATCGATATTGAAGACGCCAACCTCGGCGCTCACCGACCGGTCGATATCGGGATCGTCGGTGACAGTGCGGCTACGGCTACCGCCCTGCGTGAGGCCCTGCTCAATGATTTAGGCGAGCGTTATCGTACCGAAGAAATCAAAGAGCGGATTGCCAACGAAGCGCGTTGGGACCAGACCGACACCCCAGATCTGGGGGAGCCGGGGGTAAGCATTGACCCACGGGAATTGAGTAAACGGGTCAATGAATTGCTTCCAGCCGAACGGATCGTCTCGATCGACTCCGGCAACTTCATGGGCTACCCAAGCCAATACTTGGACGTGCCAGACGAGTTCGGATTTTGCTTCACGCAAGCGTTCCAGGCAATCGGACTGGGACTCTACACTTCCATCGGCGCTGCCCTAGCCCAGCCGGATCGGATGCCAGTTCTTGGCACTGGTGACGGTGGATTCCTGATGGGAGCTCAAGAGCTGGAAACGGCTGTACGGCTGAAGTTGCCACTCGTGGTCATCGTCTACAATGATGCCGCCTACGCCGCTGAAGTTCACCACTTCGGTAGCGACGTAGATCTCGATACCGTCATCTTCCCGGACACCGACATTGCTGCGTTAGCGCGCGGTTATGGTGCAACAGGCATCACCGTTCGGGACGTTGCGGATCTGGATCAGCTTGCAGACTGGGTGAACTCGAACCCGCAAGCACCGATTGTGATCGATGCCAAGATCGCCAATGACGGTGGCTCGTGGTGGCTGGCCGAAGCCTTCAAAGGACACTAGCGCCGCTGGGTCCCACACACATGGCACGTATCCTCGAGCGATGCCATTTTCGTTGGCTGCACCGAACGTAAAGAAGTAAGGCAGGGGCTGATCCGCAGCGTGGCGCTCCAAGATTTTGCTGAGCGGATTCAAGATCAATGAATCATTGTTGAGCTTTAGCCCATCCTTCCAATCGGCGAAGTACTCATAGAGCGTTCTCTTGAGCCTGCGCTAAATCTATCTATGTCGATGAAAATGCGATTACATGGTTGCTGAATTACTTCTATTTCGCCGGTTATCGATGTAATAAACAAATTCTATTTATCACTCGCCAAATCGCGTGGATCGCTGTGCTGATCGCTCTATGTGGGGAGAGTTCTCCGTAGAAAAAGTGACGGAAAAGAAGCATTTTCAGTCACAAACAGCTTCACGCTTCTTCCTTCCATATCCTTATGTGGGGGTCGTGTAGCCGACTTTATGACGGCATCACGCTCCCAATCATCACCGCCTTGCGCGGTAAATAGGGGATATCTAAATAGGGGGATTCGTGGCTGTTTCAGCACGTCCACGCCGTATTCGCGATGTCCGAACTCGCACCAAGAAACGGTTGCTTTCCACCGCCCAAAAGTCCGGCGTGATTGCAGCTAGTTTGATGGTAGTTTTCGGAACCGTGTTTACCGGCGGAGCCATCGCCACTGGCGAGAACTTACCAGAACCAACATCAGCAGTTTCCGAAACCGTGGTTGAGGAAACCGCTGAAGCGACTCCGACGACGGAGAAAACAACCGAGGAAGCGACTCAGGAAAAAACTGAGCAGGCATCCAACCCGGCCAAGAAGCCGGAAAAACCGGCTGCACCAAAACCATCAACGCAGCCTTCGGAACGACCTTCAGCACCGGCCAGCCCGAGTGCGCCAGCCGACCAACGTGGTCCACTCAGTGACAGCGGTGTCGGGATCAAGGCCTTCCCGACTCCAGCACCACTGCCGAACCCGAACTTGCCACAAAAATGTGGACTCAACATTGCCTTGGTTTTTGACCTGTCCAACTCGCTGACGGACGCTGACATCACCAGTTCGAAGAACGCTGGCGTGAGCTTGGTTGACAGTCTGCAAGGGACCCCTACCTCGATGGGGATCTACAGCTTTGCCTCGTTGGCTCCAGCGCCCAACAACACCAACCTCGGTTTGACATCGATCGCGACCGCAGAGGGTAGTGACCAGGTTCGGTCCAAGATCCAGAACTTGGTGCGCCCACCCTCGAACCGCGGTGGCACCAACTGGGATCGTGGCTTAGCCCAGATCCCAGCCGGCTATGACATCGTCTTATTCGTGACGGATGGCAACCCCACCGCTTACGGAACCCCGGGCACTCCAGGGAACTCCGACTGGGGTTCAAGCTTCGACCAGATTGATATTGATACTGCTACAGCTTCATCAAACGCGTTGAAACGTGGGGGCGCCTTTGTCATGGGAATTGGCGTGGGTCGACTCACCGAAGCGAACTTGCGGTACATCTCCGGAGACAATGTCAATCAGGATTACTACCTGATCGGAAATTACGATCTTCTTGAGGCAAAGCTCCGTGAAATCGGGCTGAAGAACTGTGAAGGTACCATCACCGTCAACAAGCAGGTTCGCGATCTTAACGGTGACCTGTCTGCCGGTGCGGGCTGGGACTTCAGCACTGACACCACCAATGTGACACCGGCATCCGGGACCACTAACGCTGACGGTGTCGTCAACTTCAAGGTTGAAGGCATCGACTGGGACCAATCCCGTGCCGTGACAATCGCCGAGTCCCTGCAGGAGGGCTACGCGCTTGAACAACAAGACGGCAAGAATGCCGTCTGCGTGGATCGGGCCAGCCAGGAACCTGTGACCGCCACCAACGCGGGCGACCTTGGCTTCAAGGTGGACGTCACATCCACTCAAGTAGTGGTCTGTACCGTGATCAACAAGATGGTTCCAAAACCATTGAAGCTGACCAAGACGGCCAAAACCGCCTACAAGTCCAGCTACGCCTGGGGCATCACCAAGGATGTCGACAAGACCAACTTCGTGATCAACGAAGGTGACGAGAACCCGACCGCCAACTACACGGTAGAAGTTACCGAGGGTGCGCGTACCAATTCGGATTACGCCGTGACCGGCAAGATCACGGTCACCAACCCGAACCCGATCGCGATCAACGATGTTGATGTCACCGACGAGCTCGATGGCGCAACCTGTTCCGTCACTGACGGCACGAATGTCACGGTCCCGGCCAACGGCACCAAGGAACTGAACTACAGCTGTACCTTCGAAGGCACACCGGAAAACGAAACCGGCACCAACACGGCCACTGCTGCGTGGAACGGTAAGAGCGTAACCGCCGAAGCCGATTACGACTTTGCCGATGCTGATGTCAGCCACGTGAACAAGACCGTCACCCTGGCCGACACGTACGCGGACGCACCACTGAACGGTGAAACCATCACGTGGTCGAAGCAAGGCGAAAAGCACACCTACACTTACTCACGCGTGTTGGAAGGCACCGCGGGTGAGTGCACCACCTTCGACAACACCGCGACGATCAAGGAAACCAAACAGTCCGATGACGCGAGCACCCAAGTGTGCATCAACAAGCCGCCAGTAGCCGCTAAGACCGCTGCCGGCAGCTTCGATCGCGATTACGACTGGAAGCTCACCAAGAAGGTCGCCAAATCCGACTACAAGGTAACCCCGGACACCTCCGTGAACCCGGACTACACGGTCACCGCTGAGATCGAAAAAGTCACCGATACGAATGTCGTTGTCGACGGCACCATCACCGTGACCAACCCGAACAACTTCGGCGAAACACAGACCGCGACCGTCACCGACCAGCTGTATGCCGGTGATGACGCGCTGACAGGAGCCACCTGTACGGTGGAGGGCGATGCCTCACACACCGTTGAGGTAGCCGCCGGCGCCAGCGTGGAACTCAACTACAGCTGTGAACTGGACGCCGTCCCAACGAAGGCCGTGACTAACCACGCGACCGTGACCTGGGAGAACGGTCAGGAAGCCGTCGCCAAGGCGGGTGTCGAGTTCAACGGAACCTTCACCGATGATGAAGTCACCGTAACTGACGACAAGACCGTTGAAGGCGAATCCAACGTGCTGGGCACCGTCACCGTCGATAACGCCACCGGCGAGATCGATGGCGAAAACAGCTTCAGCTACAGCGACGTTGAACTCGATGCTCCGGATGCCGGCACCTGTGCCGACTTCACCAACAAGGCGGTTGTCACCGAGTCCACCAATATGGACGACAACAACTCGGACACCGCCAAGGTAAAGATCTGCACCGGTACCGATCTTCAGATCTCGAAGGTCACTTTCTACAAGTTCGACCGCACCTACGACTGGTCGATCGCGAAAACCGGTTCCGCTGACCAGCACGTCTTTGGCAGCAGCGAAGACGTCGACTACAGCGTGGACTACACCGTGACCGTCAAGGCTGAAGGCTACGAGGATCACGACGCCAAATTCGGCGGCGACATCACCGTAACCAACCCATCCACCTGGAATGCCGTGACCGCCGCGGAAATCACCGACGTCCCGTCCTTTGACGGAGTGAGCTGTACCGTGATCAACGGTAAGGATATTAAGCTCGCCCCTGGTCAGTCGGAAACCGTCAGCTACGAATGCGATGGCATGACGGATCAGCACGGCCAAACCCCAGAACCGGGCACCAACACCGCCAAGGTCACCTGGGACAAGGAAGCTGCCTACTCCGCCAACGACTCGGCAAGCCACACCATTGAGGTGGATCCAACCCTGGATGCTGACGCGCACGAGACCGTTCAGGTCGAAGACCTGAAGGCCCCGGAGGGCACCGAGTTCGAAGAGCTGCACTTCTGGGACGTGTACAACGCCAACGATGATCACACCAAGGAATACACCTACACCGTCACGGGCACCGTCCCAGCCGGTGAATGTGTCGAATTGGACAACACCGCGACCCTAATCGGGATCCCGGAGCGTTCAGCAGACTACAACACCAAGGTCTGTGCCGGCGCTGATCTGGTCATCGAAAAGACCGCGGACTACACCTACGATCGCACCTACAACTGGGCCATTGAGAAGACCGGAGAATCCGACCAAGTCGTGACCTCCACCGACGGCAAGCCCGTCGACTTCACCCTGGACTACTGGGTCGCGGTCACCGCAGTTGACTACACCGACACCAACCACCGTGTCACCGGTACCATCACAGTCACCAACCCGGTGCAGTGGTCCGATGTAGAGGTTGACGTCACCGACCAGCTGGAAGGCTTCAACTGCTCCGTCTCCGATGATGGCACCGCCACCATTGAAGCCGGCGGATCGGCTGAATTCACCTACAGCTGCACGGGCTCCCCAGAGGAACTGGAAACGGTAACCAACACCGCCACCGTCACTTGGGACAAGGAGAGCATCTACTCTGAGCATGACTCGGCAACCACTGAAGTGGACGCAGAGCCAACCGCAGATGTAGTGGTCGACGAGAAGGTCACCGTCACTGACGATAAGGCGCCGGAAGGCACCTTCGATGAAGAACTGAACTGGCATGACGTCCACGCCAAAGACAACCACACCGAGATGTTCACCTACACCTATGCAGGTTCGGTGAAACCCGGTGAAACCGTCACCGTGGAGAATATTGCGGTTCTCAGTGATACGCCGAAGTCATCCGACGACTGGACCGTGAAAGTCACCGGTGAAGAGCCGGGCGAAGAGCCGCCGGTAACCCCGGAGCCAACGGAACCGGCACCAACCGAGCCGGCACCGAGCGAGCCAACACCAACTGAGCCGAAACCAAGCCAGCCACTACCGGTCACCGGTGCGCAGGCTGCAGGCCTAGCCATTGGTGGTGCGCTGCTACTGGCAGCCGGTATCGGGTTCTACCTGTGGTCCCGTCGCCGGGCCCAAGAAGGCTAAGCCCACTCTAAGTACCCGCTAGAATAGGGTCCCCAACAAAGCTGGCCCGCCCCGAATCATCGGGGCGGGCCAGCTGGCGTTTAAGGTGCCATGAGAACACCGAGTTCTAGGCAGGTCGGAAGACGGCCGCGGCCTGTCGAAGATCTGTCAGGCGATCGTGCGGACCACCCGCGCTACGTTGCTTAGCGGCGACGGGTGAGGTGAGGGCAAGATGTGGGCAAAGAGGGTGTCCAAGTCGTTCATTCGGAAGCGGAAACCGGCTTCTTTGATCTTCTGGTTGCTGACCCGCTGGGATGCAAGCGCGAGCGTATCGGCGGCTTCCGCACCCAGAATCAGTTTCGGTGCGAAGGACGGCACCGGCATGAATGGGCTCTGACCCATGGCCTCAGAGTATTTGGTGATCAGCTCATCGTTGAGCACGGGTTTGTCAGAGACCACGTTGTAGACCCCACGCATGTCTTCATTAACCATCGCGAAGACAAAGGCACGTAGGGCATCTCCGACACTGACCCAGCTATTCCACAGGTGCTCACCAAGTCGACCGGCCAGACCCGCCGAAACCAGCGGCATCAGGGTGCCCATGAGCCCGCCGGCAGGAGTCATGACGAGTCCTAACCGCAGATTGACGGTGCGGAACACATCAGAGGTGCCGGTAGCTTCCCAGTTCAGGCAAGTTTTGGCCAACACATCGATGCCCCACGTGTCCTCTTCTGTCAGCAGTGGTGGATTGGGCCCGTGCGAAGCGTGCGCACCGTAGTAACCGACAGCAGAGGCTGAAACCATGACACGTTTCTTGCCATCTTCCGCTAGCGTTTCCAGACTCTTAGTGAATAACCGAGTTGGCATGATGCGGCTGGTGGAGAGCTGCTGCTTCTTCCGCTCCGTGTAGCGGCCAAAGATCGACTCACCCGCCAGATTGATCACGGCATCACATTCGCGCAGCTTCTCAAGTTCGATCTCCTGGGACCCTGGATTGTAAGAAATTTCTAGGTCATCTTCTGCCGGCCGACGAACCAGCGGACGGACCGTGTGACCCAGGGTCTGCAACAAAGCAGTTAGCTCGGTACCAACCATGCCAGATGACCCACTCATGGCAACGACCATCGGCTCGACGTGGGCGACCGATTGCGCGAACTCAAGCTCTACCGCCAATTGCCGGCTACGGTAATCCAGTAGCTCGGTGAAGACCTCTATCTGGCGTTCCTGAGCTTTGTTGAAACCGGAAGGCTCATACCGAATCGTGTCCGTGAAGACGCTACGGCCTTCCCCAAGAGAATCAACGCCCACCTCTGACACCCACGTGAGATCTTTGGTGCCCGGGTACTTGCCAAGATAAGCCGGTGTCAGACGCTGAGTGGCGCCCGGGCTGGAGAGCCACTGTCGCACGCGTTCTGCCGGGACGTCGAATTCGGTTTGTTTCTGTAGGTCAGCCATAGGTTCACACTAGAAAAAGCTGACCGGTTACGGAAGAGTTAGCCGGATTCTGACCACTTTTTACTCTGCCGGCTAAGTGTTCAGGTAGTAATGAACCGCAGCAGCTGATTGATGCTTGCCCGAGCGATCTGCGCAAATTCTCGGTCGCCGATTCCCTGCAGATAGGGCGCATCTTTCCATGTTGGCCGGTTGTTGAAGAGGAAAGGCAAGTCGAAACAGTGACAGGACTTGAGTCGGGGGTCGGGGCTCCGGAACGTGAACTCGTGTAGTTCGACCCTCTTTCCCGCCATCCGGTAGGCGGCTGCAAGTTGATGCGGCAGCTGTTGGAACTGTAGCCAAGAGGAAGCTGTGCAAATACGCTCGTATCCGCTCAGACTTCGGTCCACCATCCGAGAGCGCAGGTGCTCCGGTAACCGTGTCTGGTCTGTTTGTTCAAGCACCGCAGCAACCACCTTGTCCGCCTGCTCGTGGGTAGCTTCGCGCTCAGCTGGGGAGTCAGCAAAGAAAATGGCCGTTTCATCACTGGTGTAACGCAAGAAGACTTCATCAACGATGAGCCGTGCAGCAGAGGCTTCCGGGTCTAGAAAATCGACCGGGAGGTTATCGGAGATTTTCGGAAGCAGCGCTGTCGGGGCATAACCCAAACAGGGGTCGCCGAAGTGCTTATCCCGAGTCCGAACAGATTCCGCCAACGCGGTGACCATGAACTTGCGGGCGGGGACATCTCGGAGATCGGATACACCCAAACTGGCCGCGGTACGGTCCCTAATTTCTTCGTGTAATCCTGCCGGCCACGGCGTTCGGGTTGCCATGGACAGCAAAGCGATCCGACGAAACTTGCCAGCCAAGTTCTGCTGCTGAGCCAAGGCGTGGACATACCAGCCACCAGCTGATTGCCCGACCAAGGTGATGTTTTCTGGGTCACCACCGAAGGCTTCGATATGTAGGTGAACCCAGTGGATAGCGCATGTGAGGTCCTGCAGTGGCAAGTGTTCCGGGCTGGGATTCAGAATGCCGGCGGCATGGAGTCGATAGTTGACGCTAACGACGCACACTCCTTCAGCTGCCAGAGATTCTCCGCTGTACCACTGGTAGGTCCCAGCCCCGGAGATCCAGGCCCCGCCGTGGACGAACAACACCACGGGTGCGTTCTGGGTGTTCGTTGGTGCGCTGATATTCAGGAAAAAGGCGTCATCACTGTGCGGGTAGGTGCCGGCCGGTGTCCCCATATGTGCCGCTAACCGGGAGGGTAACTGCGGAAAAATCGGGACTTCGGAGGTGTGCTCGAAGTTAGCTTGCTCATCCGCTTGGTCCTGCAGGTCCACGGCCCGGGGCGGGTCGAACCGGCGGCCGTCTCTCAGTGCTGCGTAGCGGATCCCGATGTGTGTGCGAACTGTCCGGCGAATACCAGTGCTGCTTTCCACAATCGTGGATGAAGCGTGCAGCCTAGTCATGGTGTCATTCCTGAAGGGTTCGATAAACACTGTGGGACCCGTCCTGACGGAACGGGTCCCACAGTTCAGCGTGTGGTTGTT
Source organism: Micrococcoides hystricis (assembly GCF_042434215.1). Taxonomy (NCBI): domain Bacteria; kingdom Bacillati; phylum Actinomycetota; class Actinomycetes; order Micrococcales; family Micrococcaceae; genus Micrococcoides; species Micrococcoides hystricis. The sequence goes on from NZ_JBHLUB010000029.1 coordinate 85,533, forward strand.
ACTGCCGCATTAGCCGAAGTGCTTCACCAGGGTGGACTCGTTGGCTTCGCGCATCTGGTCCACGGTCAGTTCGAACTGATCTTGGATCTGCAGTGCGTTTGCCTGAGCGTCCACGACACCGATGCGGGCAACTGGGAAGTTGCGGGCAGTGCACATGTCATTGAAGCGGACCTCCTCGCTGCGTGGGACTACCACGACGGCGCGGGCCTGACTCTCGGAGAACAGCAGGGTGAACATGTCGATGCCGTCTCGTTCAGCAACCTCTTCAAGGGTGATGCGGGCGCCGACACCGTAGCGCAGTGCCATCTCGGCCAGGGTGACTGCTAGGCCACCTTCGGAGATGTCGTGCGCGGCATCAATCATGCCGTCGCGGGAAGCGTTGATAAGCAGGTCGCCCAACAGCACTTCCTTCTTCAGATCTACCTTCGGTGGCAGGCCGCCTAGGTGATCGCGCAGGTTGGCGTATTCGGAGCCATCCAGCTCATCAGCGGTGGTACCCATCAGGTAGATGGCGGCACCGTCTTGGTCGGCAGTCCAGCCGGACTCGGTGCGACGGGTGACGTCATCAAAGCGGCCCAGCACACCGATGACCGGGGTTGGGAAGATATCCACGCCGTTGGTCTGGTTGTACAGGGAAACGTTACCGCCGGTGACAGGTACTTCCAGTTCCTGGCAGCCGTCGGCCAGACCGCGGATAGACTCGGCGAATTGCCACATGGTTTCCGGGTTCTCCGGGGAACCGTAGTTCAGGCAGTCCGAGACGGCGACCGGGACAGCGCCTGCGGTAGCGATGTTGCGGTAGGACTCGGCCAAAGCCAACTGGGAGCCGTGGTACGGATCCAAGTAGACGTAACGAGCGTTGCAGTCCATGGTTCCGGCCACACCCATATTGGTGTTTTCATCGACCCGGACCACGCCGGCATCATCCGGCGCGCTCATGGTTGTGTTGCCCTGCACGCGGGAGTCGAACTGGTCGGTGACCCACTTCTTGGAGCACAGGTTGGCTGAGCCAAGAAGGTCCAGGGTGGCGGCCTTGAGTTCGTCGCCGGTGCTTGGCAGGTCGGTGACTGCCGAGCGGAAGGTGTTGGCCTGCAGCTCGTCTTGGAAAGCTGGTCGCTGGTATGGGCGATCGTAAACCGGGCCGTCGTGCGCCACCGTGCGGGGGTCGACGTCCACGATGGTCTCGCCATCCCAGTCGATGATCAGTCGGCCGGTGTCGGTCACTTCACCCAACCAGGCGTATTCGACGTCCCACTTGTTCAGGATGCCTTCGACCTTGTCCACGTTCTGTGGTGGGATCACAGCCATCATGCGTTCCTGAGATTCGGACATCAGGATTTCGCCCGGAGTCATGCCCTCATCACGGCAGATGACGTTGGTGAGTTCGATATGCATGCCGCCCTCACCGTTGGAAGCCAGCTCGGAGGTGGCGCAGGAGATACCGGCAGCACCCAAGTCCTGAATACCTTCCACCAGATCGTTGGAGAACAGCTCCAAGGTGGCTTCGATCAGCGACTTCTCGGTGAACGGGTCGCCGGCCTGGACGGTTGGACGCTCGACTTCCTTGGAGTCGTCGAACGACTCAGAGGCCAGTACGGAGGCGCCACCGATGCCGTCGGCGCCGGTGCGAGCGCCGTAGAGCAATACCTTGTTGCCCACGCCGGAGGCGTTGGCCAGGTGGATGTCTTCGTGACGCATGACGCCGATGGCCATGGCGTTGACCAGCGGGTTGCCTTGGTAGGAAGAGTCAAAGACCAGTTCGCCACCAATGCCGGGCACACCCAAGGTGTTGCCGTAGTGCGACAGACCGGCGACGGCACCGTGCAGCACTCGCTTGGTGTCTGGGTGATCGATCTTGCCAAGACGCAGTGCGTCGAGCACCGCGATGGGGCGGGCGCCCATGGAGATGATGTCGCGCACGATACCGCCGATGCCGGTGGCGGCACCCTGGAACGGTTCGATGTAGGACGGGGAGTTGTGGGACTCCACCTTGAAGGTCACGGCCCAGCCGTCACCGAGGTCGGTCACGCCGGCGTTCTGGCCGATGCCGACCAGCATGTTTTCCTTCATCTTTTCGGTGACTTTGTCACCGAACTGGCGCAGGTGCACCTTGGAAGACTTGTAGGAGCAGTGCTCGGACCACATCACGGAGTACATGGCCAGTTCGCCAGCGGTGGGGCGACGGCCGAGGATCTTGCGGATCTCTTCGTACTCGTTCTCTTTCAGGCCCAACTCGGCCCACGGCTGAGATTCGTTAGGGGTGCCGGCTGCGTTGTCTACGGTATCGATGTTGAATTCTGGTGTATCGGTCATTTATTTGCCTCCAGCCAAGCTGCTCAGCAGGGAAGTGAAAACGCGGGCGCCGTCGGTGCTTGGGCCGAATCCGGCCTCGATAGCGTATTCGGCTTGCGGCAGTAGGCCCACCACATTGCCTTCACGGTTGGCGACACCGGCGATTGCCTGGGTGGAACCGTGCGGGTTCTCCGCGTAGCGCAGCACGATCTGATTGTTCTCAGCAAGCTCGGCGGCGGTGGCCTCATCAACCCAGTAGTTTCCGTACCCAACCGACAGTGGCAGGACGATGCGCTCGTCCTTGCTGAAGTCCTTGGTGAAGGCGGTGCTGTTGTTGGCGACCGTCAGGGTTTCTGCGGAGTTGTGGTAGCGGGCGGAGTCATTCATCTTGAACGCGCCTGGCAGTAGTCCAGCTTCGGTGAGAATCTGAAAACCGTTGCCGGTCCCGAGGACGGCAAGCCCTTTTTCTACACCGGCCTTGATGGCTTTGATCAGTGGGGCGTTGGCGGCTAGGGCGCCTGGGCGGAGGTAGTCGCCGTAGCTGGAACCGCCGGGAAGGATGACAGCGTCAACGTCTTGCAAGTCGGTATCGCGGTGCCAGAGCTGGACCGCTTCAATGCCGTGGCGGGTCAGCGCTCGAGTGATGTCACGGTCGCCAAGGGTGCCGGGAAAAACGGCAACACCTACGCGCAGGCCGGAATCGGCAACGGAGTCGGTGGAGTAATCGCCGACCAACGGTAGTTCGGTGGTCATTAGGCCACACCAGCCTGGTCGTCGGCTACGTAGACGTTGATGACGTTTTCGACAACGGTGTTAGCGAAGACCTTTTCTGCGGCTTCTTTGGCCTGTGCCAAGACTGCATCAGTGATGTCACCATCGACGGTCAATTCGAATCGTTTGCCTTGGCGGACGTCAGTGAAAGCGTCGAAGCCAAAGTCAGGGAGAGCGTTGTTGATGGCTTTCCCTAGAGGATCTAGAATTTCCGGTTTCGGCATGACTTCAACGACGATTCGTGACATAGAGAATCTCCTAGAGAATATGGGAGTTTTCGGTTCTCTAAGCATACAACCTCTAGGAAGTGTCTAGCAGTGTCAGTAGGCTGGCCATATGGCTGCAAAACAAGGACGTTCTAACCTGCCCTACCTGCTCGGAACCGCCATCCTCGGTGGCTTGGTTTCCATCACTGTGCGGGCACTGCGTGATCGCAAGAAAGCGGACCGGTTGCCGCAATGGGCCGAACAGGTACGCCGGCACAACCGAAAGAAGAAGGTTTAGCTACTCGCCGCAGAGAAGTCTGTGCGCAGATCTGCCGGAATCAAATCGAGGGTTTGAAGTAACTTCTTGCGCAAAAGCTGCGCACGGGCGGAGAATTCGCGCTGTGCCCGCGCATAAGTCCGTTTTCCTTCTGGGGTTTCGATCTTGACCGGTTCGTATCCCCAATCAGCCAAATCGTACGGCGAGGCCTGCATGTCCATGGTGCGGATATCCCACGCCAGCTCGAAACAATCCATCACAAGCTCCGAACTGAACAGTGGCGTCAGCTTGTACGCAACACGATAAAGGTCCATGTTGGCGTGCAAGCATGCCGGCTGCTCGAGCTTTAGTTGGCTCTGCCGGCTCGGTTGGAGTGTGTTCAAACTCACCGCTTCCGGCGCGAAGAATCTGAATGCGTCGTAGTGGGTGCAGGCAATGGTGTGGGATTCGACGACCTCATTGGTGCCCGATGACCCCAGTCGTAACGGAACCGTCGAATGCCGGATGCCGTGTTTCTCTGCGCGATAAGCCATCGCCCACTCGTGCAGACCGAAGCAGCCAAAGCGAGGCGTTGCATCCAAGGTATTTGCCAGCAGTTGGTAGTGGAAGCGCGCATTCGTTAGCTGTCGGTCCATGAAGGCGGCTAAATCAACACTGACCTGGCCGTGTTCGCGACGATAGTACTTCCACGTTTCCTGTTCGATCTGCTCTGTGCCGCCGACAGCAATACTGTTACCGAGTCCGGGATGCCAGCGCTGCAGTGCGGCCGGTCGGTGCGAGTAGTACGTGAAAAGGAAATCCTCCACCGGGTGACTCCGTCCGGTGGCGCGGCGCTCGAGAAAGGGTTCGGTGAATGGGCGCACTCGCGCACGATGAGCTCGTGCAGCTTCGCGTGCTTCTTCCTCGGTGTAGACGGCCATGATCACTATCGTCGCATAAGCAGTCGTTATGCCTGCGGGTCAACAAGATTCGCTTTCGGATAACTGTGAGCTGAGTCACGCTTGTAGTGGTTTGAAGATATTAATCACGAAGGAGATCGAAGGTGTCCAGAGGAATTAAGAATGGATTGAAGAGAGGCTCCGCTCTCGTTGCGATCGCCGCACTCATGGTCGGTTGTGGCCCACAGGGTGGGAACCAGTCGGCAGATGACTACCCAAATAAGAACATCGAGATGGTCGTCGGCTTTGCCGCCGGTGGCCAGAATGACACCGCGGCCCGCAAATTCGCCGCTGCTCTTGAGAAGGAGCTCGGCAGCAAGGTTTTGGTTGTTAACCGTACCGGTGGTGGCGGCGTGATCGCCGCGACTGAGGCGTCTCGGGCCAGCGCAGATGGATACTCGGTGCTCTTTGCCCCCACCGGGGCGTTCACTTCCGGGATGCTGCGTCAGGAAGTCAGTTACGAGATTGACGACTTTCGTTCGATCCAGCCGGTCTCCGCCAACGCGTTCATGATCGCGGTCCCAGCTGATTCGCCGGTACAGAGCTTGGCTGACTTGGAGAAGCTCGATGGTCGACTCACGTACGCTCACTTGGGCCAGGGACACAGCACTCATGTGATCGGCGAATACTTTGTCCAAGAAAAGATGAAAGAGGCCACCGGTGAAGGCGTTGCTTTTGAAGGCTCGCCGGAAGCCACTCAGGCGCTGATCAATAACGACGTGGACTTCGCTGTCCTAGATGTGAGCACCGCTCTGGCGCCGTTGCGCAACGGTGATGTCCGCGCCCTAGCCATCAGTAAGGATGAGTCCATGGAGCAGCTTGAAGGCGTCCCCACCTTCAAGGAAGAGGGTTTAGAGACCATCGCCTTCGTTGGGTCACAGGCGCTGGTGGTCCCGAAAGATGTTCCAGCAGACATTGTCGAGAAGCTGGAACAGGCATCCGCTGAAGCGGTTCAAGAAGAAGGATTCGAAGAGTTCTTGGACGAATTCGCTGGCTGGGTACCGGGGGAGACCGGTGCCGGCTGGTTCGAGGATTTCATGCCGCAAGAACGGGAACGCTTCGTGGAACTCTACGAGAAGCTCGGAATCTGACGTGTGAGGCGAGTAGCACCGTCCCCGTCGCAGTGCAGGTCAGCCAGATAATCAATGGCGGCCTGCACTCGCGTGGGTACGTGCGCTTCGTTCGGAAGCACCGCAACAACCGGATTATCGGGCAGTTCATCAGCAATGGGAACATAAACCAGAGGGATGTTCTCCACGCTGAAACGTTGCGCTGGCGGAAGATTGATGACGGACCAGGCCAGTCCGCGGGCCACAACGGCTCGCAGAGTTTCTGCCACCGGAGTGCTCCACCACAACTTGGGTTTTAGCCCCAGTGTGTGCAGCATTGCCAGCACCGACTGCACGGTAGGGGCAATATCAAAGAGGACTAACGGTTCCTCGATCAGATCCGCCAACCACACTTCTTCAGCGTCGGCGAGCGGATGGTCGGCGGACAAGGCGACATGTTGGCGGGTGTGCCGAATGAGTTGATAGTCCAGATCGTGCGGACGCTGGATCTCATAGCAGAGCGCAAAGTCTAGACGCCCGGCTTCCACGTCACGGCTCAGGGAGACGGCATCGTCTTCCCGCACACTGAGTTCTACTTCCGGGAACTCTTGGCTGAAATGGGCCAATAGTGCGGGAACGACGTGTGGGGAGATTGTTGTGGTGCAGCCGATACGCAGCGGCCCGCGCAACCGGTCCTTTTCCTCAAGCACAGCGGTGCGCGCCTCGTCCAATAAGGTGTGGACGTTGCGCGCATACTCCATGAGGGTCACCCCGGCAGCGGTGGGTACGACGCATTTGGCGTGCGACCGAATGAACAGGGGTGTATCGAGTGCCCGTTCGAGTTGGCCAATAGCCATCGAAATGGCAGCTTGCGTGACGTGACACCGCGCCGCTGCCTCCGTGATGGAGCCTTCCTCTACGGTGGCTTGGAAATATTGCAGCTGGCGCAGTGTAAATTCAGTCATCGCTTATCCTCGTGGTGCACCAATCCCGAACTGCATCAGATCTTCACCAACGTAGAAGTCACCGTCGTAACCGGCGGCCGCTTGCTGCCACTTCTCGGCAGGAGTATTTCCCGGCACCAAGTGCGTCAGGACCAGAGACTTGACCCGTGCAGCTTGAGCCTGCGGGCCGACCTGCTCAATGGAGGTGTGGGCGGCGAGCATGTGCTGCATGAGGTTGGCATCCGGCTTCGGTGAATTGGGGCCCATCAGGGTGTCCACCCAGTCCATGTCGATGCACTCGTGTAACAACATGTCAGCGTCAGCGGAGATCTTGACGATGTTCTCGCAGACACCGGTATCCCCAGAAACTACGACCGAACCATCCGCGGTTTCAAACCGGAACGCAAAGGCCGGGAAGATCGGGCGATGGTCGACCAAGATCGCGGTCACACGAACGTTCTCATCCCGGTAGACCTCAAATGGCTCCATTTCCGGCGTGGGGTCCTCGTTGGGGCGATCGCCGGTGGTGCCGGGCAATTCGATGTCATGGAATTCGAACACATCCCGCAGGTCTTGCTTGGCGTTATCGCGCATCCGGTCGTTGATGTCGAGGGCATAGGCTTCCATGAGCTTCGCCGCTGACTCGGTCAGCCCTGGAGTAGGGGAGTCCGGGTTGAAAACCTCCGGCAGTTGCTCGCGGTTCTCCGGTGCAAAAATCGGTGGCAGCTCGCCCCGGTTGCCCGGACCATAAATCTGGATGGGTGACTTCAACCCGTCAGATCCGTTGTGCCACGCTAACAGCAGCAAATTTGGCAGGTCCACGATGTGGTCCGAGTGGTGGTGGGTGACGAACACCGCCCGCACATTGTCTAAGCCTTTTTGGAATCCGACCGGGCCCAGGTTCGACTTGCGGAACTGCGGACCCCACCCTTCACCTAGGTCCACAATGTAGTGGTCATCGTTCACGGAGATCACGGTGGAGATGCCGGTGCGGTCGGATCCGTCCCACCAAGGTGGGCCGCCAGCAGTGCCCAGAAGTGTGACTCGGGTGCGGTACTGGTCGGCGTTGGATTCGTTCAGGAGCGTGTGTGACATGACGGGATTACTCGTTCTTTCGTTTTCTAGATGCTGGCGTGGGATTTCGCGGACTGGATGAGACCGAAGACCTCGGCTCGCAGTTCGGCGTATTCGTGCAAGAGCTTGGTTTGTTGCTGATCCCGCGGGGTCGGCAGGTTCACTTCAATGTCTCGATTCACCGTGGTTGGCGCACCGGAGAGGACCACTACCCGGTCCCCGAGGTACACGGCTTCATCGATGTCGTGAGTGACGAAAACGATGGTCGTATCGAATTCGTCGCGGACTCGTAGTACCAAGTCTTCGAGTTCGATGCGCGTCTGGGCGTCGACCGCAGCAAAGGGTTCGTCCATGAGCAGGACATCTGGCTGGTAGGCCAGACCGCGGGCGATCGCAGCTCGTTGCTGCATGCCACCGGACATCTGCCACGGGTATAGTTTGCCTTTACCGGCCAAACCGACAGAGTTGAGGACGCGTTCGACCGTGGCGGCACGCTCGGATTTGTTGCTGACCTTGTTCCGAAGCGGCAATTCCACATTGCTGGCCACCGAGAGCCAGGGCAGCAGCGACCGGGAGTAGTCCTGAAAGACAACGGCCATTTTTGCCGGTGGCTCGGTGACCTGCTGGCCTTCGAAAACCACCGAGCCGTCTGAAGGGGCAAGCAGTCCTGCCATGCACTTCAACAGCGTGGTCTTGCCGGACCCGGACGGGCCAACGACGCAGACGAATTCGCCTTGGCGGATGTCGAACGTCACGCCGTCCAAGATTTTTGCTTCGCCGTAGCTCTTCTTCAGCTCGTGCAATTCCAGAATGGGAGTTTGTTTCGTTGGGGTGGACATTATGCGGCCTCCAGTGCCAATTGATTACGTTGACGATGCCAAGACAGGATGGAAGCTTCCACCATGTTGAAGACCAGAGTGGTCAGATAGCCGATACCCCCGAGCAGGAGGGTGCCAGCCCAAGTTTCAGCGACTTCAAACGTCTGCTGGGAGTTCAGCAGGTAAAAACCTACGCCCTGGGTCGCGGCGACCATTTCTGCAACAACGATCAGGATGATCGAAATCTGCAAAGTCGTGCGCAGGCCGGCAAAGATCTGCGGGCTGGCATGCGGCAGCACCACGAACCTGAGTCGTTGACTAAAGCTGAGCCGGTAGGAGCGGGACATTTCACGTAGCTCTCCGTCAAGGGACCGCACACCGTCCACGGTGTTCAGCAGCGTTGGCCACATGGCCCCGAAAGCGATGATGGCAATGTTCATCGCCGGGCCAATACCGAACAGCAACAGGCCAATCGGTAGCAGCACCGGTGGTGGCAGGGAACGCAGGAACTGGATGATCGGTTCCGTCAGGTCCATGAGGGTGCGGGAAAGTCCAATCAACAGTCCAAGTCCGATGCCCAAGGCTGCCGCAATCAAAAACCCTGCCAGGAACTTGCCCAGCGACGGCAACAGATGTTGGGCGAAACCATTGCCCAGCCAATCTACGCGAAGGGTGTGCAGGATTTCTTGGAGAGATGGGAAATATAAGGATTCGCTGTTGGCGCTGCCGAACCACCAGATAAGCAGCAGTAGAATCGGAAGCCAACTGCGCAGCAGGACTAACTGCCAGAACGAACGGGATCGTGTTGCGGTGCTCATGCCGACTCCTCACGGACGGATGGATGCCAGAACAGTAGTGGTTTCTCGGCGGTACGGAACGCGGCATTGATCAGCAGGCCGAGCAGACCCGCAGCAAGAATCAGCGCGTACATGGGTCCTAAGGCCCCGGCTGACTGGGCGACCACGATTGACTGGCCTAGCCCGGCCGCGCCACCGACCATCTCGGTGACAATGGCGATGATCACGGCAATCGACGCGGAAACTCTGAGACCGGTGAGCGCAAACGGCATTATGGTCGGAGCAACTAGCCGCGACGTGGTGAGCCACCAGCCAAGCCGATATGACCGGGACATCTCCCGGCCAACCGGATCGATCTGTTTGATCGCATAGACCAATTGGATGAGCAGCGGCCAGATCGCGCCGAAGACGATCAAGATGAGTTTCAAACCATCAGTGGGACCCCACAACAGCAGACCCAAAGGAATGATGGCCACCGGTGGAATAGGTTTGAGAAATTCTAGAATGAACCAAGTTGATTCGTTGATCACCGGGATCAGCCCGATCAACAGCGCCGCTGGGACCGCGATGAGAATGATCAGCCCCAGGCCGATCAAGGTCACGCGCAGGGTATCCCACAGGGCTTTCCAGAACTCCGGGCTGCCGAGTTGTGCGATGAAGTCCGCCACCACAACGTGGGCTGGCGGAATGGATTCTGCTGGCAAGATGCCGGTCAGGGAGGCCAGTTCCCACAGGGCGAAAACGAGGCCGACGCCAACGATACCAAGAATGAATCGGCGGGCGGGTGAATGAGTGCGTTGTTTCATGGCTTCCACACCGCCTCTTCGATGGATGGTTGCTCGGGGAGGAAACCCAGTGAGTGCATGAGCTCGGAGGCGTGAGCCAACGCAGGTTCACTGAGTTCGGTGGAGAACATGGGTAAGCGCATCTTTTCGAAAACTTCGGGAGGCAGCTTGCCGTATTTTTGGAGCACCTGTCCCACTACCTTGGGGTCTTCCGCGGCGAGCTCACTTCCCTTGTCTACGGCGCGCTGGAAGGCAGCGACAACATCCGGGTTCTTCTCAGCGAAGGGTCCTGCGGTGAAGATCACGGTGAAGCTACCGTTCGGGTAAAAGACCTTCGAGTAGGGGTGTTCCAGAACTGTCGCACCGCCATTGACGGCTTGAACCTGGAACGGCTCAACCAAACAGGCCGCATCGATTGCGTTCCGAGCGAGTGCTGGCACCATGTCTGGGAACGGCATGGCGACAAAATTAACTTTGCTGGGATCGCCGCCATCATTCTTGATGGCTGCGGCGGCTGCCACGTGGACAATCGAAGTCAACGCATTGACGGCAACTGTGCGCCCCTCCAGATCTTTCGGACGAGTGGCACCGCTGGCCTTGGTCGCCACCAATGCGGACGGGTCTTTGTCCGCCTCGGGCGCGATGGAGGTGCCATTGGCAACAGCAAGAAGCGGTAACCCCTTGGCGCTCGCGGCCAGAAACGGTGGTACTGCGGCCGTGCCGAAGGTGAGCTGGCCATTGATGACCGACGGCGCGATCGCGGCGGCGTTTTGCATCACCTGAGTGCGCACCTTCAACCCTTCAGCGGCAAAGAAGCCTTGTTCGGCGGCTACATAAACCGGGGCAAAGTCGGCAACCGGAATAACTCCGACACTCAACTCGGTGTCTTCGGTGACGTCGATCGCCGAACCTTCGCCGATCCCGCAGCCTACCAAGGTGGTTGCTGCAGCCAAACCAAAGGCGCCGAGGAAAAGTTGTCGGCGGGTGAACTGGGTTGAGAGCGGGGCCGACGGACGTTCAGATCCGTAGTGCATATCCCCTCCAAATAAATAATGTGCGCTAGGACACTTTCTAGTATCCTGAGGGGGTAGCCATATGACTAATATGAATTGTGGGGGTTCGTCATTCAAGAAGCGACTATCAAGCTGCGGCACTTGGAGTACTTTTTGGCTGTCGCGCAAACTGGCTCCATCACTGCTGCTGCACACAAGCTGCATATGACGCAGCCGCCACTGTCGCAAGCGATCGCTGCGTTAGAGCGCGACTTGGGAGTGGCCCTCTTAGACCGACAGCCCCGCGGTGTCGAGCTCACCGAGGCAGGGAAGGTCCTAGCTCAAGATGGTCGGGCACTGCTGGACTAGCAGCGGCAGATCATCAAGAACGTCCGCGATGTTGCTCGCGGACTGCGCGGCTCACTGAGCCTTGCCGCCACTCCAGCATCATGGTGGTTCCAGTTGCCGGGTCTCCTCAAGCTCTGCGCCGAACGGTTGCCTGAGGTTGAGCTGGATTTCACCGACGTGCCGCCCATCGAGACACTCGCGCGCGTCGGTAACCGTCGTGCCGACCTCGGCTTCGTGGTCACTGCTGATCCGGCAGAAGTCGGTCGCCATCACCCCGAACTGCAAATGCAGGTGCTCACCGAACTGCCTCCGGTCTTGATCGTGCCAGCAGAGATGGATGCCCCTGAGCGGGCCTCCGTGCATGACTTCACCCATGTGCCGTGGATTGTGCCTGGCAAATTACTGGGCTTTCCTGGTCCCATCGATATCTTCCATGAACTTTGGGATACGTCCCCGACCGGTCCGCCCCGGTATTGGGAGGTCTCGACCTTGCAGTCGGCGATCCCGATCGTTGCCGACGGGATGGGCGTGGCGCTCATGCCGGACGAGGTAAGAAATCACATCAGTCCGCGGGTGAAAACGGTAGAACTCACCGATCAGATTCGACCGCTGTATTCGGTCGTCGTGTGGCGGAAAGACCAGCGACCAGACGGCGTTCTCGCAGCATTCCTGCAACTGTTAGAACTCGAGGTGGATGATGCCGCCAACAGCTAACGCTTCGACCATCACCCAGTTGGGGCCATCCAGATTTGTCTCCAGCGCTTTGCCGCGTAGCGAACGGATCAGAGCTTGGGAGCGGCACAACGCGAATGCTCTCGTGGCGCTCCAAGCCCACTCGGCCCCGGGACAAGAATTCGCAGCAGCCGGGGCCAATCTTGCGCTCCCGGAAATGGACGTTGCGCGCGTTCGCTGCACACCGCACAGGGTTGCAAGAACTGATGCGGATATAAGTCAGCACCCGGTGGATGGCGCGATCGCGTACCTGAACCTCGACCGGTGCGGCACCTTCTGGCACCGCGGACGAAAATTTGAACTTGCGCCGTGGCAGTTACTTGTTGTCGATGGTGACCAAGGCTTCGCGCGGGAGTTCTCCCGCGGCACTGACGAGTTCGTTTTCCGACTATCCCGCAACCTGCTGCAGCAGAGCGCGCGTCAGCGCAACCTCGCGACGCCGCAGATCTTTGATGGTAGCGACCAGTCCGCCACAGCGGCACTTATCGAGCAATTGCGGACGCTGGCATCTGCGGCGCTCACTGATCAGCGACGGGACTGGGATGGATTGCAGGAAAAGGCTGGCCAGCTGCTTGGCGGGTTGCTGGGCTCGGCAGAATCAGATCAGCTCACTCAAGCTCGAGGTCTGATTCAGCGCCATCACCGAAATCCACGGTTCAGAGCCGAAGACTTAGCGGCCGCGCTCGGCGTCTCAACTCGCCAACTGACCCGAATCTTTGCCTCCGGTGAGCGCACCGTTGCGCAGGAACTCTTGGCCGTCAGGCTCGAAACAGCACACCGGGCCTTGAGTGAACCGCAACAAGCACAGCTGTCGGTCGGGGCGATCGCGGTCCAATCCGGTTTCGCCTCCCAAGCGCATTTCACCCGGTGCTACCGGGCCGCATACGGCGTTACGCCTTTGCGGCACCGTCGCGAACTGATCGCCAGCTGAGCCTGATGATCTCATTTTTGATTATTTCCGCCACGTTTCTCCAACTCGGAAAATGTGGTGTGGGTCACGTGAATACTGGATGGAAAGTTTCCGCGAATTTACAGTACGAGGAGCCTCACAATGGTTGTCTTCCACGATGGTATTAAAGAAACCGAGACCCCGGAGAATAGTGTTGTCCACACTGATGTCTTGATCGTCGGCTCTGGTCCTGCCGGCTCATCGGCGGCCCTGTTCTTGTCCGAACTTGGGATTCCGAACATCATGATCACCAAGTATCGCTGGACGGCGAATACACCACGGGCCCACATTACGAACCAGCGCACCATGGAGATCTTCCGTGACCTAGGCGTCGAAGATCAGGTCCTTGAAGATGCGACGCCACACGAGATGATCGGTGACACCGTTTTCTGCACCTCGATCGCCGGAGAAGAGATCGGGCGCATTCTTACCTGGGGTAATCATCCAGCACGGCACGCCGACTATGAGCTGGCCTCGCCTTCTTTGAACTGCGACATCCCACAGACCTACCTAGAACCTATCTTGGTCAAGAACGCCACGGTCCGGGGCACCCAAACCCAGTTCTCGACGGAGTACCTGTCACACGAACAAGACGCTGACGGTGTCAACGTTAAGGTGCTGAACCGGTTGACCGGACAGGTTTACACGATCCGCGCAAAGTACCTCATCGGTGCAGACGGTGCCCGCTCCAAAGTGGCTGCCGATATCAACCTGCCGATGGAAGGCCAGATGGATATCGCGGGCTCCATGAACATCACCTTCAAAGCCGACTTAGCCGAGCTGGTGGGCCACCGTCCTTCCGTGCTCTACTGGGTCATCCAACCTGGCTCCTCCATTGGTGGGATCGGCGCCGGACTAGTGCGCATGGTCCGGCCGTGGGATGAATGGCTCATCGTCTGGGGCTTCGACATTTCCCAAGGGGTTCCAGAAGTTACCGAAGCCGACGCCCTTCAGGTAGTCCGCAACCTGATTGGGGTACCGGACCTTGATGCGGAAATCACCGGGATCTCCCTGTGGGGCAATAACGAACAGTACGCCACCCACATGCAGTCCGGACGGGTCTTCTGCGCGGGCGACGCTACCCACAAGCATCCACCCAGCAACGGTCTGGGCTCCAACACCTCCATCCAAGACTCCTACAACTTGGCATGGAAACTCGCTGCCGTGCTCAAAGGCCAGGCGGGGGAGGAGCTGTTGGAGAGCTACTCGGCCGAACGCGCACCGGTAGCCAAACAAATCGTGACCCGGGCCAACCAGTCAGGACGTGAATTCATGGCCCTGATCGAGGCACTAGGAATTACTCACGCGACCACCGTGGAAGAGATCAACGCTGCGATCGAATCCCGTAAAGACCCGAGCCCAGAAGGCGCAGCCAAGCGTAAGGCCGTGCGAGAAGCCATGGAGCTAAAGAACTACGAGTTCAACGCGCACGGGGTCGAACTCGGTCAGCACTACACTTCCACCGCGGTGGTATCCGACGGCAGCGTCAAACCAGAACCGACCCGCGACCCGGAACTCTATTACGAACCAAGCACCCATCCAGGTGTACGCCTGCCACACTGCTGGGTCGGAACGTGGAAAGAAAAATACTCCACGCACGATCTGGCCCCGTACGGTGCCTTCACCCTGATTACCGGGATCACCGGCAAGCCTTGGGCAGAGGCGGCAGCCACCGTTGCAGCTGAGCTAGGGATCACGCTGAATGCGGTCGTGATCGGTCCCGGTGAAGACATCACTGACCTGTACTTCGACTGGGAACGACTCCGCGGCGTAGAAGAAGACGGGGTCATTCTGGTCCGACCGGACAAACACATCGGTTGGCGTTCACACCGCATGGTCGAAGACCCGGCTGCCGCACTCACCAATGCGCTCAGCCAGATCCTGAGCCGAAACGACAACCTTGCTACCGCGGAGGAGAACAAACATGAACTTGGTGTTTGAACACATCACCCTAGGCCAGCGGGTGCTTTTCGGCACCGGTCAGGCCGCCGATAACCTCGCCCAAGAAGTCGAACGGCTCAACGCCCAACGCGTCATGCTGATTGCGGCCGAGACTGAGCAGGAGTTAGCAGCGACCGTCGCAGCCAAGATCAGTCCCGTCGTGGAATACAACAATGTCGTCATGCACGTGCCCGTCGAAGTTGCACAAGAAGCGCGCAGCGTCGCCCAAGACAACAAGGTCGATTTGCTGGTGTGCGTAGGCGGTGGATCAACCACGGGACTAGCCAAGGCCATTGCCATGGAAACAAGGATGCCGATTGTCGCGGTCCCCACCACCTACGCCGGCTCAGAGGCCACGAACGTCTGGGGTCTGACCGAGGCAGCACGGAAGACCACCGGCGTGGATGACGCCGTCCTACCCACAACCGTGATCTACGACGCCGACCTCACCATGACCCTCCCGGTGGAGCTGTCGGTGGCCTCCGGGCTAAACGGTATGGCCCACTGCATCGACTCCCTATGGGGGCCACGCGTCGACCCCATCAACCAGGCGCTCGCGGTAGAAGGCATCCGCGCCTTGGCTGAGGGTCTGCCAGCCATTGTTGATGACGCACAGGACGTCACAGGACGCGAACAACTGCTCTACGGCGCCTACCTTTCAGCGGTTGCGTTCGCTTCTGCAGGCTCTGGGATGCACCACAAGATCTGCCACGTCCTAGGCGGAACCTTCAACCTGCCCCACGCACAAACGCACGCCACCGTGCTCGCCTACGTGCTGGCCTTCAATATGGATGCAGCACCGGAAGCGGCAGCAAAGATTGCCTCCGCCTTCGGCAGTGATGATGCTCTGGCCGGACTGCAACGGCTCCGGGAGCGTCTGGACGCGCCGCGCAAACTAGCCGACTACGGCTTCACCGAAGACGGGATCGGCGAAGCCGTGGAGGTAGCACTACCTGCCATCCCCGCAAACAACCCTCGAACCGTCACTGAAGAAAACCTGACCGACCTATTACGCGCCGCGTTGCACGGAGAAGATCCGGCCCAGCTGCGCCAGCGTTCCAGCTAAGGAGAACAGTCATGACAACCAATCTCACCCCCGCACAAGAACAGGTTGAACAGGATCTCATCAACCGCGTTGTAGAGAGTTTTGCGAACACCGAAAACCCACGACTCAAAGAAATCATGCAGGGCCTGGTAACCCACCTGCACGCCTTTGTTCGGGACGTTCGCCTGACGGAAGAAGAATGGAACAAAGGCATTGAGTTCCTGACGGCAGCCGGGCACATCACCGACGACAAGCGCCAAGAATTCATTCTGCTCTCGGACGTTTTAGGCCTCTCCATGCAGACCATCAACGTGTCTAACGAAGCGTACAAGGATGCCACGGAAGCCACTGTCTTCGGGCCCTTCTTCGTGGAGGACGCCCCAGAGATCCCGATCGGTGGGGACATCTCCGGTGGGGCTTCGGGCGAACCGTGCTGGGTCTACGGAACGGTCAAAGATACCGAAGGAAACCCGATCGCCGGAGCCCGCGTGGAAGTGTGGGAAGCCGATGATGACGGTTTCTACGATGTGCAGTACACCGACGGCCGGGTTGCAGGCCGAGCCCACCTCTACACCGACGAGAACGGTAACTACAGTTTCTGGGGCCTGAAACCAACCCCATACCCAATTCCCCATGACGGGCCGGTCGGACAGATGCTCGAAGCTGTCGGACGCTCCCCGGTGCGGGCAGCCCACCTGCACTTCATGGTCACCGCTGAAAACTACCGCACCCTCGTCACCCACATTTTCGTGGAAGGTGACCCACAACTGGAGATCGGTGACTCAGTCTTTGGCGTCAAAGACTCACTGATCAAGGTCTTCGAATCCCAACCTGCCGGCACCCCGACTCCGGACGGGCGCGAGCTCGATTCGGCCTGGTCTCAGGTGAACTTTGATGTGGTACTCGCCCCCACTGAGTAACCATTCAGCACTCACCTGAGCCCACACCGGGAGTCAGCGCGGATTCCACGCGTTGGCTCCCGGTTTTTCTACCGCTCAGGATCACCAGCCACGACAAAAAGAAGCCGGCAGTTCAAGGAACATTCCTCGAACTGCCGGCTCTTGCGTCTGTTTAGGTGCTGGACTTAGCGTCCGGTGCCGCCGTAGACCACCGCTTCCTCTTCTGCATCAAGGTCAAAGGCGGTGTGCACCGCGCGCACGGCCTGATCCAACAGGTCAGCGTTGGTGACCACGGAGATGCGGATCTCAGAGGTGGAGATCAGCTCAATGTTGACCCCGGCTTCGTGCAGGGCGTTGAAGAACTTGGCGGAAACACCTGGGTTCGAACGCATGCCCGCACCGATCAGGGACAGTTTGCCCACGTGGTCGTTGTAAACAATATCCTCGAACCCGATCCGGTTCTGTTCACCCTTCAGCGCTTCCAAGGCGGCCTTGCCCTCTAGCTCGGGGACGGTGAAGGAAATGTCGGTGTGGTCGGAGCCTGCGCGGGAGACGTTCTGGACGATCATGTCCACGTTCGCGTTGGCGTTGGCGAGCACGGTGAAGATTTCGGCAGCCTTACCGGGGATGTCTGGGACACCAACGACGGTGACTTTAGCTTCAGAACGGTCGTGGGCGACGCCGGAGATGATGGGCTGTTCCAAGGGTTCTCCCTCTGGGATGGTGATTTTGTCTTCAGGGTCAGGAATGATCCACGTGCCTTCGTGGTGGCTGAACGAGGAACGAACATGGATGGGCACACCAAAGCGGCGGGCGTACTCCACGCAGCGCAGGTGCAGAATCTTGGTCCCGGAGGCTGCCAGTTCCAGCATTTCCTCCGAGGAAATCTTGTCAATCTTCTTGGCGGCAGGAGCCACACGTGGGTCAGCGGTGAAAACACCGTCCACATCCGTGTAGATCTCGCACACGTCGGCCTTCAATGCCGCAGCCAAGGCCACCGCGGTTGTGTCGGAACCGCCGCGACCCATGGTGGTGATGTCCTTGGATTCGGGGCTCATGCCCTGAAAACCTGCGACGATCGCGACGTCACCGCGGTCGATGACTTCTTGGATACGGTGCGGGGAAACCTTCACAATCCGGGCCGAGCCGTGGAACGAGTCGGTGAACATACCGGCCTGAGAACCGGTGAAGGATTGGGCGGATGAACCTTCCGCGGCGATGCCCATGGCCAGAAGTGCCATGGAAATGCGTTCACCGGCGGAGAGCAGGATGTCCATTTCACGTGCCGGCGGGTTGTCATTGATTTCCGCGGCAAGATCGAGCAGTTCATCGGTGGTGTCGCCCATGGCAGAGACAACCACAACCACTTGGTGACCTTGGCGTTGAGTCTCCACGATGCGCTTAGCCACGCGTTGTATACCGGCGGCGTCAGCTACGGAAGAGCCGCCATATTTTTGCACAATCAGGCTCATAGTGGGTTGTGGTTCACTTTCTGTTGAAAGAAATCTTGAGCGTTACTAGTTTACGTCTGCAACCTCTGGCTGCGTTAAAAGCCGCGAAACCGTTACACGCTACGACGGCCCTCGAAGGCTCTGCCCAGAGTCACCTCATCTGCGTATTCGAGGTCACCGCCGACGGGCAGACCGGAGGCCAGACGGGTGATCTTGACCCCCACAGCCTGCAGGATGCGGGCAAGATAGGTTGCGGTGGCCTCACCCTCAAGGTTGGGGTCGGTGGCGAGGATGACCTCTTCGATTTTCTCGTCGGAGAGACGGGTGAGCAGCTCACGGATATGCAACTCGTCGGGACCGATTCCGGCGATCGGGTTAATGGAGCCGCCGAGCACGTGGTACCGGCCGCGGTAGCTGCGGGTCCGTTCGATCGCGAGCACGTCTTTCGACTCTTCGACCACGCAGATCAGGCTTTCGTCCCGCTTCCGGTCACGGCAGATGTGGCAGGTGTCTTCTTCCGAGACGTTGAAGCAGATCTGGCAGAACTTGACCTTCTCTTTCACCGTGATGATGGCTTGAGCCAACGAACGCATGTCAGTTTCGTCTGCTTCCAGAATGTGGAACGCGATGCGTTGGGCAGACTTCGGACCGATGCCCGGCAAGCGACCGAGCTCATCGATCAGGTCTTGAACAGCACCTTCATACACGGTTGCGGTTTACCTTCCTTCTGACAGTGAGCCTAGTAGCCGGCCGGGTCTTGCCCGGGGCGGCGCTCTTCAATAAGCCGGGCGCCAAGAATCTTTTCTAAGGCAGCGCGCCCGTGGGTGGCGGATGCTTCGATTTCTTCGTCATCGTCGCTGGGAATGTCTTCCACATAGGCGGACGGGGTTGGTTCCGGCTCCGGTTCAGCTTGACGTTGTTCGGCCTGTTGGGCGGCCATCATTTGCTGCCAACGAGAGATTCGCTGGGGCGCGGCTGGCTGCGCGGTTGCAGCTTCAGCAGGCTGTGTTTGACTGCCCGCTGGCTCCTGGTCCGAGGCGGATGTCTCTCGGCGCAAGAACGCAGGCACGACGGCTTCGTCGGCTGGTTCTGCCGTGCTCGAAGGATCTTCTTCTGACCAGTGTGGATCGGATGGATAAGGGTCCACCGAATAAGCGTCGTCTTGCTGCGGGGGCTCCTCGTACCGGGCATCATCATGGGGGACCCCGGCATACGGATCCTCCGGGTACTGGGGTGTGTCAGTCTGATTTCCCGAGTCAGCAGCGTGCTGCTGTGCAGAAGATCTGTCAGCTTCGTCGGATTCGGCCTGATCCGGTCTGGTTTGCGTTGAACTGCCGGTCTTCCGGGCAAAGGAAGGAACCGGCAGATCATTCAGGACCTCAACCTGTGGGTGTGAAATTTCCGGCTCGGCATCTCGATCCGCCTCCCCGAGTTCTTCGGGAGCGTCTTGCACGCTTGGTTCGTCTACCTGAGTGTCATCAGAAGTATCGTCGCCACCGCCGGGTTGTTCCTGCGGCGTTGCTTCTGTTTCGGAATCATCATCCCAGGAGACTGGTGGTTCTGGTTTGGACCAATCTGGTTCCGGTCCCAGCCCCGACGGTTCGGAGGCAGCCTTGGATGGGCTGGAAGGGGCGGCTGCGGGCAGACCCCCGCCTCGACGCGCGGGCTCAGCTACTTTTGGGCCCGGTACGTCACCGCCGCCACTGATCAGGTCTACCGTGCACGCGACTCCGAGATGCTTGGTGCCCAGTTCGACGAGGAGTTGCTCGCCGCCGCGGGAACTGAAGGTGTTCCGAGCACCATCATTGGCGAAATTGACCACCAAGTGTTGGCCATCAAAACCGGCAACACTGGTGTGGTCCTTGGCGACCATCCAGAGCATGCGGGAGTGCTGGGAGAGTTCTTGGACGATTTCGGGCCAGAGCCGACGGGCTTTCTCCACCATGTTCGTGCTCTGAGCGGGGGCAGCGGCGGCAGGTTGCTCCTCTTCCTGAGGTTTTTGCTCAGGTGCTTCAGGTGCGTCGGCTGGTTGTTGGGCCGGCTGCTCAGCCTGCTCGCTCGCCGGTGTTGTGATCTCGGCTGGCTCCGGTGCAGCTGGCGCAGGTTTGGACTCGACTTCAGCGGCTACCGTGGTCGGCTCAGGCTGAGCTGTCTGCTCCGGTTGCTGTTCCGCAGGCTGTGCAGCTTTCACCGGCGTTGGCTCGGCAGCGGGGACAGATTCCGGTGCGGCAGCGATCTTCCGCTCTTGAGCTTGAGAGGTTTCGGCGGGCTCGGCGTCTTGCTTCTTCTTCGCCAACATGGCTCTGACTTCGGCGGCGCTGCGTGGCGCATCACCGCTGGACGTAGGGGAAGCTGACGACTGCGCAGAATCGGCAGCCGGTGCCGGAGTGCTCGCCTCGGCAGGGGTGAAATCGACTGCCGAGCTGCCGGCCAAGTGAGCTTCGATGCGATCCAAACGGGCGGCCAGCGACTGCTGAGTGACCTCGGCGGCAGGCAACATCAGGCGTGCCATCAGTAACTCCAGTTGAAGCCGCGGAGAGGTTGCCCCGACCATCGCGGTCAGGGTGGCATTGGTGATGTCGGCGGCCAGAGACAACTGGGCGGGCCCCAGATTGTGAGCTTGGACTTCCATCCGGGCTAAGACGTCTTGGGGGATACCACGCAGCACCTGACCCGGATGGTCTGGCACAGCCCGAATGATGATGAGGTCACGGAAACGTTCCAACAAGTCCTCAACGAAACGTCGCGGGTCTTGGCCGACTTGCACGACGTGATCGACCATGCGGAACAGCGTCGCCGAGTCTTGTGCAGCCAAGGCATCCACCACATCATCCAGTAATGCAGCGTGGGTGAAGCCGAGTAAGTCCACGGCCCGGTCATAATCCAAGCTCTGCGAAGCAGCTCCGGCCATCAATTGATCGAGCACGGACAAGGTATCGCGGACCGAACCGCCGCCTGCCCGGATCACCAGTGAGAGCACGCCGGGTTCAGCCTGCATTCCTTCCTGGAAGGTGAGCTCCTCCAAGTAATTGTGTAAGGTCTCCGGCGGCACCAGTCGGAACGGGTAATGGTGGGTGCGGGAGCGAATGGTCCCGATAACTTTGTCTGGTTCCGTGGTGGCGAAGATGAATTTGAGGTGCGGCGGCGGCTCCTCAACGATTTTCAGCAGCGCATTGGAACCCTGGTTGGTGACCATATGCGCTTCGTCAATAATGAAAATCTTGTAGCGGTCCCGGGCCGGAGCAAAGGTGGCGCGTTCACGCAGGTCTCGCGCATCATCGACACCACCGTGAGAAGCGGCATCGATCTCCACGACATCCAGAGATCCTTGGCCACCGGTGGCCAAATCGACACAGGATGGGCAGGTGCCGCACGGGGTCGCGGTGGGACCCTCGTGGCAGTTCAAGCAGCGGGCCAGAATGCGGGCAGATGTTGTCTTACCGCAGCCGCGAGGGCCGGAAAACAGATAAGCGTGATTGACCCGGTTTTTAGTGAGCGCAGCCATGAGCGGTTCGGTGACATGTTCCTGCCCAATGAGGTCAGCGAAAGTGTCTGGACGATAGCGGCGATAAAGGGCAGTACTCACAGTTGTTAACCCTAACTTGTCTCAGGGACAGGGCATAGTAAAGCCCCTCATGCACCTACCAGAGCCCACTTACCCTTGCTACCTTCCGGTCCTGGGGGAGTTCAGCAGGATGGCACCACATGAGGGGCCGCAGATAAGTGTAGCAAACATTTGGGCTGGGCTTGAGACGCTCAGAATTTGAAATACAACTTTATACCTGCCGGTAACTGCATTGTTTAGCCGATGTTAACGTTCCATTTCGTGAAAACCTATGCAATCTAATAGAGTCTGCGACTGTTTCGCGCCATACTTATGACCAGATAACATCCGCACCAATTAGATATTGAGGACAAGCATTATGACTGATCAACCACAGCGCCCCGAGGGCGAACCGGTAGATCCGAATTCCCCGGAGGGGTACAACCCGGAACAGTCCGGTCAGGAAACCCCACAGGGTGAAACCGCGGCTCCTTACTTTGCCGGACCAGAGTCGCAGGACCCTGCGCAGGGCCAGCAGGGTTACGGGCAGCAGGGCTACGGCGATCAGAGCTACGGCCAGCAAAGCTACGGCGACCAGAGCTATGGCCAGCAGTCCGGTTACGGGCAGCAGTCGGACTACTCCAGCCAGGGTTACGGCCAGCAGTCTGATTACGGTCAAGGTCAGCAGGGCTACCAAGCTGCCGGCTACCCGCAGCAGCAGTCCGGTTACAGCCAGGCAGGCTACCAGCAACAGCAGGGTTACCAGCAGCCGGGCCAGCCAGGTGCGTACCCGCAGTATGCCGGCGCAACCCCTGCCCAGGACCAGTACCGTGGCCAGATCCTCTTGAACTACTGGCTCTCGGTCTTCTTCAGCGTCATCCCGGCGTTGATCTTCTACTTCATGAACAAGGACAACGTCCCAGAGATTGTCCGTAAGTCGCACGCCAACAACCTGAACTTCCAGATCCTGCGTGCCGGTGTCATGATCATCTTGGTCATCGGCCTGTTCGCGACCATGAGCACGTTCACCTACGATGCGTACGGCATGCCATCCGGTTCAATAGCGATGTTCAGCATCCTGAACATTGTGTACATGATCTGGGGCTTCGGTACTCTCATCATCTGCATCATCGCTGCAGCAACGGCCGGCGGTAAGTACGACCGCGGTGAACCAGCCAACTACATCTTCAACATCCCAATGGTGAAGTAACTCTTATGTAGTTTTATCGCTACTTAAACACTGTGGGCCGGGTTCGCTTGAACCCGGCCCACACTGCTTTTGTGGGGAGGAATCTCCGCTAACGTTGCTCACGCAGTTGCTGGCTCAACTCTGCAGCGGCGGCCTCCGGATCCTCAGCTTCCGTGATGGCGCGGACCACGACCACCCGGTCAGCACCTGCCTGCCGAACCTCGGGCAGGGTTTGGGCGTTCACGCCGCCGATGCCAAAGAACGGCTTGCCGCCGGCATGCTCCGCCGCATATTTCACCAGCTCCGGACCGACAGCAGCCCGTCCCGGTTTGGTCGGTGTCTCCCACACCGGTCCCGTGCAGAAATAATCGAGTCCCTCATCGTCGATTGCCTGTTGGGCCAGTTCTACCGAGTTGGTGGAGCGACCAATGATGACCTCGTCACCGAGCAGGGCGCGGGCCTGCTGTGTGGTCAGATCTCCTTGACCCACATGGAAGACGTCGGCGTTGACCAACAACGCCACATCAGCTCGATCATTCACCGAGAACAGTTTGCCCTCTTCACGGGCAACTCTGGCCAAAACTTCCAGCGCCTCGATCTCGGCCCGAGCCTCGAGCTTCTTATCGCGTAACTGAATGAGATCAACCCCACCGCGGTACGCGGCACGCAAGAATTCTTCTAAGTCACCTTGCTCTTGCCGCGCATCGACGCACAGGTATAGCCGCACATCGGCAAACTTCTGCGCGCGTTCTTCTTTGCTCAGCGCGGGAACAGGGGCGGTGTAGTTTTTGTTCTCATCCATACGGCCCATAGTAACCGGCCCGCAACCATATACTGGTTGATGCAGCGTGAACGAAAGGACAGCATGAACAACTTTGATGTGGCCATCATTGGTGCCGGCATCATTGGTCAAGCTACCGCTTTTCACCTTGCAACCAACAACGTCTCCGTGGCGCTGATCGATCCTGCGCCAGCAACCCAAGCTTCGCACGCGGCTGCAGGCATGCTGGCGCCCATCGCCGAGGTCCAATACCAGCAGCAACAGCTCTACCCGTTGATGGTCGCCGCTGGTGCGGACTGGCCCGAACTCATTGATGCCGTGGCTTCCGCAACCGGTCGTGACGAGAGCCAACTAGGGTATCGGCACACCGAAACATTGGTCGTCGGTGCAGATTCCGCAGACCGCCAATACCTGATGGACCTAGCAGGCGTGCAGCGCGAACACGGCATGGAGGTCACCCCGATTCCAGCCTCGGCAGCCCGCCGCGCAGAACCGGCGCTCAACCCACGACTTTCTGCTGCGGTGCGAATCCCCTCCGACCACCAGGTGGATCCGCGTATCTTCCTGACCGAACTTGGGGCTTACTTCGCCCGTCCGGACGTCCCGGTCACCCACATCGAACAGGCCGCCACCGGCATCGACAACACGACCGTCCAGCTTGCTGACGGCAGTGCCATCACCGCAAACCAGATCGTAGTAGCCAACGGCCTCGGGGCCGCCGACCTGGCCGGTCTGCCAGCACTCAACCTGCCCTTGCGTCCGGTCCACGGAGACATCTTGCGGGTGCGCATCCCACAACGTCTCCAACCACTTCTGACCGCCACCGTCCGCGCCGTAGTGCGTGGCTTCCCGGTCTACTTGGTGCCGCGTGCCGACGGCACCATGGTGATTGGTGCGACCAGCCGGGAAGACGATCTGACCGGGCCGCAGATCGGCGGTGTGTACGAATTATTACGGGACGCCCAAGAGGTTGTGCCCGGGGTGCGCGAGTGCGAACTGCTCGAAGTGATTGCACGGGCTCGCCCAGGTACCCCCGACGATGTGCCGCTCACCGGCTGGTTGGGCCCGAATCTCTTCCTTTCCACCGGATACCATCGCCACGGCATCCTGCTCTCCGCACTGGCTGCCCGACTAACGGCCACGGAACTATTGGGCGCCGAAGTCGGCACCCCCACAGACGCAGATGCGGCCCTCTTAGCCGCCATGAACCCACACCGTTTCACCGCAGAAGGAAACTCCACCTCATGACGATGACCATCACCCTGAACGGGAACCCCAAAGAACTCGAAAACCCGGCCCTGCTGCCCTTGATCAGTGAATTGCTCGGCAAAGACATCACCGACGCCGGCACCGCTGCCGATGGCAGCGCGCTAGGCATCGCGGTAGCGGTCAACCACACTGTCATCCCACGTGGCCGCTGGGCCACCCACACCCTCGCTGAGGCCGACAGCGTGGAAATCGTCACCGCCGTCCAAGGCGGCTAAGCTTGCAACCGTTTCGGAGCTACACATGAGCACACAAACTCCCACCTACCCGGCCCTGACCATCGACGGTGTTGAACTCACCTCTCGACTGATCATGGGCACCGGCGGCATCACCTCCCTTGCTACCTTGGAAGAGGCCCTGATCGCATCGGGGACCTCGCTGACGACCGTGGCCCTACGCCGCTACACCCCGGCAGAGGGCGAGTCCCTCTTCGGGATGCTCAACCGCAACAACATCAAAATCCTGCCCAACACCGCCGGCTGCTACACGGCACGGGACGCCATTTTGACCTCCCACATGGCCCGCGAAGCCCTCGGCACCGACTGGATCAAACTTGAGGTCATCGCGGACGATCAGACGCTTCTGCCGGACGGAGTCGAACTGCTCTCGGCGGCCGAACAGCTCGTGCTCGACGGTTTCAAAGTCTTCGCCTACACCACCGACGACCCCGCGTTGGCGCTGCGGCTGGAAGACGCCGGCGTCAGCGCCGTCATGCCACTGGGTGCCCCCATCGGAACCGGCCTGGGTATCCTCAACCCGCACAACATCGAACTCATCGCGTCCCGAGCATCCGTGCCAGTAGTGCTGGATGCCGGTATCGGTACCGCCTCCGAGGCGGCCCTGGCCATGGAACTTGGTTGTGATGCTGTCCTGCTGGCCTCCGCGGTGACCCGCGCCCAAGACCCGGCCATGATGGCCACCGCCATGTCCGCCGCGGTCACCGCCGGTTACTGGGCTAACCGTGCAGGTCGCATCCCTAAGCGCAAACACGCGCTCGCCTCCTCACCGATGGAGGGCCGGGCCACGACCAGCTACGGGGACGAACACCTGACCGCACGGGAGAAGCTGGGTGGCGGGGACTTCCTGCCGGCCGACCCCTCACAAATGGGAGGGGACCGGTGAGCGAAGAACTCCGCGCACGCATCGAGGCGCTTGAGCCGCTAGCAGAGCTAGGTCCGGAACTGACGCC
Source organism: Micrococcoides hystricis (assembly GCF_042434215.1). NCBI lineage: Bacteria > Bacillati > Actinomycetota > Actinomycetes > Micrococcales > Micrococcaceae > Micrococcoides > Micrococcoides hystricis. Next base: position 111,810 of record NZ_JBHLUB010000029.1, read on the forward strand.
GGAAGAAACCGCACGCTACGCCCGGCACCTGTCCCTGCCCGGCTTTGGTGTCACGGCGCAGCGCAGGTTGAAAGCGGCAAAAGTCTTCGTCGTCGGTGCCGGGGGACTGGGCTCACCCGTGCTGCAATACCTCGCGGCAGCTGGCGTCGGCACAATTGGCTTGGTCGATGATGACGTCGTGGAAGTGACGAACCTGCAGCGCCAAGTCATCCACCGCACCGAGAACATTGGCAAACTGAAAGTCGACTCAGCTGCCGAAGCCGTCAAAGCCGTGAACCCGCACGTGCAGGTTGAAACCTACACCGAGCGGTTGTCGGCGCAGAACATCCTAGACATCATCTCCAAATACGACATTGTGGTCGACGGGACCGACAACTTCGGGACCCGCTACCTCGTCAACGACGCCTGCGAGTTGACCGGCACCCCGCTGGTGTGGGGAACCATCTTCCGTTTCGCCGCCCAACTCTCAGTCTTCTACCCGGGGGTGGGCCCCACGCTGCGGGACCTCTTCCCGGAGATCCCAGACCCGAGTTCGGTGCCGAGCTGTGCCGAAGGCGGCGTTTTGGGGGTGCTTCCCGGACTCGTCGGAACCGCTATGGCAACCGAAGCGATCAAGCTGCTGGCCGGTATCGGAGAGCCAGCCATCGGCAGGGTGTTGATTTACGACGCGTGGAAAATGAGCTGGAACACGCTGAACTTGCTGCCGGACCCGGACCGGGAACCGGTTCGAGACCTCAGTGAGGCAGCTTTCGTCTGCGCCGCCAACCCGACAGAAGGTGCAGACGACCCAGCAGCACTCCGCAACGAATCTGGGCTGCAGGTCATCCCAGAACAGCTCGCGGACGAGCTGACCAAGCCGGGTCGAGTCCTGATTGACGTGCGGGATGACTGGGAACGCGACGTCGTCCTGATTCCTGAGGCCATCCACGTACCGCTGGCTCGTATCCAAGACCGCAACTGGGATGCCGTCACCGAAGCCTTAGAAGCGCACGGCATCAAACCGGAGTTGGTCGAGACTGTGGTGCTGCACTGCAAGGCCGGCGGACGTTCGGGGCAGGCTCAACAAATCCTGAACCAAGCCGGGGTCGAAGGACAACACCCGCAGACGAAAAACCTCAGCGGCGGCGTGCTCGCCTGGGCGGAAAAGTACGCCCCGGAGGCTCCCAGCTACTAGCGGCAAAGCGTTGACGGATCTGTCTGAAAGGGCCGATTATGTATTGCCATCGCCTTTCCGTTATGATGGAATCTGCCTTTGGAACACAGCAGTGAACCAGAGGTAAAAATATGGAGGATTCGCCTAGCGGCCTATGGCGCACGCCTGGAACGCGTGTTGGGTTCACGCCCTCGGGGGTTCAAATCCCCCATCCTCCGCCAAAGGAGAAAGCCCCGGATCGGCATGATCCGGGGCTTTTTCGTTCTCTAAGGTTTGCTGACGGTGCGGAATCCAGTGTTCGAGCTGGAGGAATCCGGAGCGTTTGAAGACCGTGCTGCCACGCGGTACCGATTGCAGTAAGAGTCATGACAAAGATGCGAACCGCCACGCATCACTCTGGTCAGTCCTGCTTGCGGTCCGGAAGGATTCTCGATCGGGGAGGCGCGGTAGTAGCCGGGATCAAAGAAATCAGCACACCAGTGCCAAACATTGCCCGCCATATCGAACAGCCCGTACCCGTTAGCGGGAAACGTCCCGACAGGGGAGGTGGCGGCGAATCCGTCGTCTGCGGTGTTCTGGACTGGGAATCGTCCCTGCCAGATGTTGCATTGGTGGTCGCCGCCGGGGGTGAGCTCGTCACCCCATGCGAAACGTTTGCCGGACAGTCCGCCTCGAGCCGCGTATTCCCACTGTGCTTCTGTGGGTAGCGCCCTGCCCGCCCACTCACAATACGCAACGGCGTCGTTCCACGACACATGCGTCACCGGGTGATCGGGGTTCTCCGTCCACTCGGAGTCGGGGCCCCACGGGTGCGCCCAATCGGCGCCCGTTACAGTCAGCCACCAAGGTAAACCCGGAACCGGGCCTAGAATCTCCTTCTCGCCAGCTTTGACGAAGAGATGGAACACGGCGGACGTGCCGTAACGTTCAGCTTCAGTCTCATATCCGCTGGCGGCTACGAAACGCGCGAACTCAGCTGCTGTGATCGGCGTACGGTCGATATCGAAACCGGCCAGTTCGACTCGGTGGACAGGGTTTTCCCCGTCTTGGGCGTAGCCTTCGTCGAAGTGGTCACCCATCATGAAGGCCCCACCGGGTAGTACCACCGTTTGGATCAATCGCTCGGCAGTATCAGGTGCGCTCGCGGGCAGCGGCCGCTGATTCTCAGAGGCTGAAACTCTGTCATGGCGGCCTGGGGAACAGCACGGATTCTTCGTCACCGAGAATCCAGTCCTGACCCGTGACGCAGATTGTTCGGATCCAGAAGATGAATGCACGCCTGAATCAGGTCCTCCACAACTTCTTCGCACGTGTCCTCATGCGAGTCCGAGATGTGTTGCAGCGTGATGCCATCGATACCAGCAATGGCAATCCTGGCCACTGTCGTGAGCCTTTCCTCGGAAACGTGAAGGCCGGAGCGGGCAGCGCCCTCACCAAAGATTGACGCCGTCGACCTCGTCCACGCGCCATACATGCCGCTATTGATCTGTTCGTTCCGATTCTTCTCAGCTTCGTCCTGCATGCGGGTGGCTCGCAAGAGCAGCTCGAACGTCGTGATCTGTTCCCACGGGCTGGCGACAATACGCTTCCAGATACGTCGCAGGTGTCCGCTCACGGTCTCTTCAAGCCCCGCATCTTCTGACAGTGGGGTAAGCGCGCGGGCGTAATCTTCGCTGAGGTGCTTGTAGACCTGCTCCATCAGCTCCTCTTTGCTGCGGAAACAGTAGTGGAGGGATGCCAGTGGTGCGTCCGCTTCAGCGGCAATCCGGCGGGTTGTCGCAGCGGATACCCCCTCACGAGCTATGACGCGCGCGGCTGCTTCCACGAATTGTTGGCTCCGTTGGGCCAGCGGCACCCGGCTCATGTCCTTCTCCTATCGCGCACAGTCTTTGTCTTTAAGCGTCTGTGCTTCAGCCTATGTGAAAAAGTTCTGGTCAAGTGACCAAGTCATGTGACTATAATTGCGGAAATGTTATCCACATCACAAGTTCACGGCAGCTATAAGCGAGAGAGGAGTCAGCGATGAGCAGCTCAGTAGATCTACTGATCATCAACGGTTATGTTCCGGAAATCGGGACAGCGACCGGCGCGGACGCCACCAGCACCGAGGGCCGCCCAACCACTGTTGCCGTCAGCGAGGGACAGATCGTTGAGGTCGGAGGCGCCGAGCTTGAAAAACTGCGCGGACCCGAAACAGCGATCGTCGATGCAAACGGCGGGGCGATTCTGCCGGGCATCAACGACGGACATCTTCACTTTTGCGCGAGCGCCGTGACTGCCTACGTACTGGTCCCAGTGGGACATGCGACCGACTGGGCTGAAATCCACGAGATCGCACAGAACACAGCACCGGGTGCCGACGGCTGGGTGCGTGGTCATGGGTGGGACGACGCTCGACATGGCGCACCGGATATGGCGCGCTTCTTTGAACTGAACCCCGACGTGCCGACGGTTCTCTTCGACCAGTCCGGGCACCAGCTCATTGTCAACGGGCGGGGGCTAGAAGAGCTCGGACTCTCCGAGAGTGCGGATGATGTGGCTGGCGGCGTTGTTGGCCGCCGTGACAACAACGCACCTAACGGGCACTTTGCGGATGCAGCGATGGGCCTAGTCAACGACCAACTGCCTGCGCTGCCAGCACAAACCCTGCTTGAAGCGTTCTCTAAGTATCAAGCGGACCTGCACGCCTTAGGAATCACTTCATTGACGGAGCCAGGACTTGGTCCGGGCGGTAACACGTTGCTCTCCGGGGCCTGCGGTGAACCTTCCATTCAGGCCCTAGTAGATCTGGCCAAGCGTGATCAACTGCGCACCCGGCTCAACGTGCTGCTCCTGTTCAGCGGGACCGGGGGAGCGACGGCGGAGGCAACCACTTCCGGGCTTGAGTCCGAGCTGACGGCTGCGCTTTCGGAAACCGATGACCAATGGTTGCGGGTGGCGGGCGTGAAAGTCTTCGCGGACGGAACCCCTCGATCCGGTACGGCTTGGATGAAGCAACAATATTGTCTGCCTTGCGGTCACGGCCACGGCGGACTCGTTATCGCCGGGAAGACGGAAGCCGAACAACGTGCAGAGCTGAATGACATCATTGCGGCCATCCACAACGCTGGACTCCAAGCAGGGGTGCATGCGACCGGAGATGCAACCACCGAGGCTGTGATTGAAGCTTTCGCTCATGCTGCTGGCGTGAACGGAAAGCACGACTTGCGGCATTACGTCATCCACGGCGCTTTTGAGAACGCAGACCGCTTTGCCGAACTGGCTGAGGACGGTTTCGGCGTCAGCACCAACCCCGCCATCCGGGCTGCAGCTGGTGCCTTGATGACAAACATCCTTGGCGAAGACTGGTACCGGCGTCACCAGCCATTGGGTTCACTGATGCGCCACGGTGTGCACGTCAACATTGCTTCGGACTCCCCGGTCACCTCGCCCGATTGGCGCAATTCAGTGATCGCGGCCGTGACCCGGGCCAGCACCGCCAGCATCGAAGAGGATTCCAGCGAAGGCTTGAGTCTTTCACAGGCGCTAGCGGCCATGACCAGTGAGCCGGCGTGGCAGGACAAGGCCGAGCAATTCAAGGGTCGAATCGAACCGGGCTACGTAGCGGACATTTGTGTCCTTTCCGCTCCGCTACCCAAAGACGTAGAAGAACTGCGACATATCCCAACTGCAACAACCATCGTGGGTGGAGAAATTGTGTACTCCGCCAAAACCAATAAGTGAGGCAATCATGAACATCCGACGTCTCGGCGCAACCGCCGCCGCACTAGTCTTAGCAACAACTCTCGCAGCCTGCGGTGACTCAGGCGGATCAAACGTGGGTGGCGGTGACACCCAAACCCTCAAGGTCGGTCTGATCGGTATTGGTTCTGACGCTGCGGTGAAGATCGCGGAAGAAGAGGGCTACTTCGCCGAAGAGAACATCAAGGTCGAAAGCACCGTCGTTGCAAACCCGCCAGCCGGGATCGCCGCCGCGCAGAGCGGACAACTCGATATCGCCTATGCGCCATCCATTCCCGTGCTGAACGCATTAAGCGAGAATGTGCCGCTGAAGGTGATCGGCGCAGCTGATGGCTACCCGGAAAATTCCGAGGATGTTGAACCACGCGATCTTGACGATACCGGTCTCTTCGCGAACCCTGATGCAGGAATCAACAGCCCGAAAGACCTAGAAGGCAAGTCTGTTTCCGTTCCAGCCCGCAAGGCCCAACTGGAAGTGACGATCGCCAACTCGGTCAGTGAAGATGGTGGCGACCCGTCCAAGATCAACTGGATGGTGCTCGACCCGTCCTCGGCACTGCAGTCTCTGCAGCAGAAACGCGTGGATGCCGTTGGCCTCGTCTCACCTTTCACCGCAAGGGCCAGCTCTGAAGGTGGCAAGTACGTCGCCTCACCCGGTGTGGAGTTCTTCGGTGAAGGCGCCATCGGATTGTGGGTCGCCGGCGAATCGACCACCGAAAACAAGGCTGAAGCAATCGCCAGCTTCCAGCGGGCGATGAAGAAGGCCAACGAGTACGCCAACGAAAACTATGAGGAGGCCGAACAGTACGCCTCCGAACTGACCAATATCCCCGTCGAAACCTTGAAGGAAGGCGCGCACACTTATTGGCCAACGGACGTGACCTTGGAGCAGATCCAAGACGTCAACAAGAAGCTGGCGGATCTGGGTTACTTGAGCAAGGAGGTCGAGTTGGATGACTCTCTTATCCTTGAAAGCAAGTAAGTCCCCAACCGCAAAACTGCTTCTGGGCCTGATCGGGTCGATCATTCTCCTCGCCGGCTGGCACCTCTCGGCAGTCCTAGGGATCTACGGTAACGGCCTGCCGACGGTCACCGCCACGTTCGCACAGCTCGGTCAATTGCTCACCACCAGCTCGTTTTGGCAAGACGTCGGTATGACGATTGGCATCGCCCTCCTCGGACTCGCGATCTCTCTGGTCATCGGGGTGACTCTGGGTGTCTTGATCGGCTCTTTCGAGCCGGTACGGGCCGCAACCTTTGCCATCACCGAATTCCTCAAACCAATCCCACCCATCGTGGTGCTGCCGCTGGCAGTCATGATTTGGGGGCCGACATCCACTACCGCCTTGTTCTTGGTTCTAGTGGGATGCGTGTTGGCCATCTCGATCCAAACCATTGCCGGTGTACTCGATGCCGATCCGGTCGCTCAAGCAACCGCTCGTTCCTACGGTCTTGGCCGGTTGGAAACACTCTTCAACGTGACCCTGCCTGGGGCATTGCCCTTCATTGGTACGGCGGTGCGGGTTTCCGCGCCGGCATCGCTCATCGTGGTCGTGGTGGCGGGTCTGATCGGTGGGGCTCCCGGCCTAGGCCGAAGCCTATATCAGGCGCAGGCCTCGGGTGACTACCCCTTGGTGTACGCACTCGTGGTGGTACTCGGTGTCCTCGGATTGAGCTCCCAGTGGCTCAGCGAGTTTGTTGAATCGAAGGTGCTGGCGTGGCACCCCTCATTCCGGAAGGAAACCCACTAATCATGATGAGTTCACGTAAGACTCTGTTGTGGGCACTTGCCATCATCACCCCCATCCTGGTGCTGGTGTGGTGGTGGCTGGGATCAGCTAACTCAACGAACAGCTTCCTGCCACCGTTGAGTCGCATCATGGAGCGGTTCCAAGATCTCTGGCTCTTTGCCCACTTCCAATCTGATGTGTTGATCAGTCTCCGGAATCTGGCGATTGGCTACGTCATCGCAGTCATTCTCGGTGTTGCTCTCGGATTCGTGCTGGCAACGGTGCCAATCCTGCGGGCCATGTTTGAACCAGGGGTCCACTTTGTTCGTGGCATCCCACCAGTGGCGCTGGTCCCGATCCTGATCACCCTAGTTGGTTTCGGACCAGAAATGCGGATCACCTCCATCATCATCGCGGCCGTATTCCCAACCATGATTTCCACCATCGATGGCATCCGCGCCGTTGACGGGGGTCTGAAGGATGTCTGCACGGTGTACCAGCTGCCGCGCGCGGCACGCCTCGGATCTGTGTACCTGCCGGCTGCTGGACCACAGATCGCAGCTGGCATGCAGGTCAGTTTGCAGGTCGCGTTCATCGTGATGATTGCATCCGAAATGATGGGGCCTTCCCAAGGCATCGGCTCGATGACCTTGTTGGCGCAGCAGAGCTTCATGTCTGCGGACATGTGGGCGGGCATCTTGCTCCTCGGCCTCATTGGCTTCCTCGCAAATAGCGCCTTTGACCTCATCAAATCCCGGGTTCTGGCCTGGTACATCGGATCGAAACGAATGGAACGAAACTCATGAGTGCCCCAACTATGGAGACGAAGAATCACATGACTACCACCCACAGCGCAGAAACCACCAACGCACGCTTGGTGGTTGAGAACCTCGGCAAATCGTATGGCTCCGGGGCGAACGCCAAAGAAATCATCGGGGATTTGACCTTTTCCGTGAATGCGGGAGAAATGGTCTGCATTGTCGGACCTTCCGGTGTCGGCAAAACAACCCTGCTCAAGTGCTTGGCCGGACTACACCCGAACACCAAGGGCGCCATTTACATTGACGGCAAGCAGGTCTCCGGCCCGCCTAAGGAAATGGCGCTGGTCTTTCAGGACTACTCCCGTTCCCTCATGCCCTGGTTCACGGTCGAGAAGAACATCAAATTGCCGCTACGCCATCTGAAACTCTCTAAAGCGGAGATCGCCTCCCGTGTTGAGGAAGCACTGGCCGCTGTCGGCCTCTCCCACGCGGCAAAACAGCATCCGTGGCAACTCTCCGGCGGAATGCAGCAACGCGTGGCCATCGCCCGTGCGCTGGCGTACCGGCCAGAAATCCTCATCATGGACGAGCCTTTTGCATCCGTGGACGCCCAGACTCGTTTCGAACTGGAAGATCTGTGTCTAAAGATTCGCGACGATTTCGGGATGACCATCCTGCTGGTCACCCACGATATTGATGAAGCGGTGTACCTCTCCGACCGCATTGTCGCGATCGGCAACAAACCCGCTACCGTCTTGGAAGTGATGGACGTGCAACTACCCGAGCCTCGAGACCAGATCACCACCCGGGCGCTGCCGGAGTTCTCTGAACTTCGCTCCCACACCCTGGAACTGATCCGTAAGGCGCAGGCATGACACCACGACCCAATGTCCTGATCTTCATCGCTGACCAGCTGCGTGCCGATCATCTTGGCTTCGCCGGCAACCAAGAAGTCAGGACACCCCACTTGGATCGGCTCGCGAAAGTCTCGACCCAGTTCACGAACGCGTATGTTGCCAACCCGACGTGCATGCCCAACCGGGCTTCATTGCTGACCGGACGTTGGCCTTCGGCACACGGGACACGCTGCAACGGCATCGCGCTAGATCCTGATGCGAATACCTTCGTCCGACAACTGGCCCGTGACGGCTATCGAACGGCTGCCGTCGGCAAACTCCACCACCAAAACATGGGCTGGGACTACGAAGGTAAGCAGCTGGCCCAGATCGAAGAAACTTCACCGGAACTCCTCGATCCACATGTTCCTGACGCGGTGGAACGATCATGGGAGGAAGGCTGGGACAAGTGGGAAGACCGGCAACGGCACAGCGCAGAATACCTACCGCTTCCCGATGACTACTACGGCTACCAGCACGTGGATCTGATCATTGGACACGGGGATGCACCCGGTGGGCACTGGGAACACTGGGCACGCCAACAAGGTGTCGAGCCCCGGCAGCTGGGAGGGGCGGACGCCTCACAGCAAGTTGCTCCGTCCTGGGAGCAGGTCTACACCTCGGAAATTCCGGCAGCTGCCCATCCAACAAGATTTGTTGGAGACAAAGCGATCGAGAATCTAGAGCGATGCGCGCAAACTGAAGACCCATTCTTCCTGTTTGTGTCCTTCCCGGACCCGCATCACCCGTTCGCGCCACCTAAGGAATATGCGGACAGGTATGACCCGGCTCAGCTGAGCCTGCCCGAGACCTTCCACGACGACCCGCAACAAGTCCCCGCACACATCCGTGCCATGCTCGATCGTCGCGGCGTCCCGGACGAAGATCCCACCATGACTTTTGCCGTCACGGAGGAACAATACAGTGCAGCGCTCGCAGCCCAGTACGGACTGATCGAATTCATGGATGAGCAAATCGGGCGTGTGCTCCAGCACCTCGAAGACAGTGGCCAAGCTGAGAACACGATCATTCTGTTCACCTCCGATCACGGGGATCTCTTCGGCGACCATGGTCTGATGCTGAAACACTTTGTGCACTACACCGCGGTGACGAACGTGCCGTTACTGGTGCACCTGCCGGGCCAGCACAGCTCCCACGCCAGTGATGACTTAGTGTCCACCACAGATATCGCTCCCACGATTCTGGAACTAACCCAAGCGCCGAGCTATCGAGGCATCCAAGGCCAATCGCTGGTGCCGTTACTCGAGACAGGCACGATTGAACCGGGTCGGGCAGCGTTACTGATCGAAGAAGACCAACCCTTCTCTCCAGAAGGGCTGCCTGCCCCGGCCCGGATTCGTACGGTGGTCAGCCAGCAAGGCCGCCTGACCCGGTATTACGGTACTGACGAGCTGGAAGTTTACGACCACGCCGTGGATCCGCATGAACGGGTCAACATCGCCTCTTGGGCAGATCCAACAAAGACCCAGCGCGAACTCGAACGCCACCTAGCCGACGAGCTCATGCGGTTAGCCGAGACCGGGCGGGCTCCGACTAGCTCCGCCTAAGAAACCGTTCCGAAGGTGGCGCGTGCGTTGAACGAGGGACCAACGCGCGTGCCACTTTTCCTCTCAGCTGGTTTTATCAGCACCGTGATTGTTGTCGAGTGCACTAATCGGGTTTCACTAGCGCCCACCAGTGACACCTAGTTCTCGGGAGAGTGCAGCGAAACGCATCTCGTTTTTTGCAGAAGCTGTGACGTGCGCTACGGTTTAGGGAAGGTTAAGCAAACACAACGCGATCATTAATGGAAAAGGGCGATGTTCAAACCTGCTGGAGCGCAGACTTCTCCGAAGATGCGCCACGCGCAGCGTCGAGTATTCGGCTGGCGTCCATCCACACAAACGTGGTTGATAGTACTTTTTCTTCTGGCTGGCACCGCCGTGGTCTTTCAGACCACCGCTGCGAGCTGGTTTTCGGCGTTTAATCAGGCAGCTTTCGTGGAGCAGTACCTTGCAACGGTGCAGGACCTGCAGGAACGCGGAGAAGCCGAGTTCACTGATGCTACCGAGTACAACGCAGCTGTTATGGGCAGCAGCGTCTTGCTAGCTGCCCACACACGCATGCCCGCAGCAACCGATGTTGGCGGAGCTAGTCAGGTCGAAAGCTACAAAAACAGCCTGAACATCAATGAGGCCGGTTTGATGGGCCGACTCCAAGTACCGGCGGTCGACATTGATCTGCCGATTTACCACGGAGCCAGCGATGACACCCTCGCCAAGGGCGTGGGCCACGTTGAAGGCAGCCACCTGCCGATTGGCGGCGACAACACCAACGCCGTGCTCACGGCCTACCGCGGGCTGCCCAGCGCTACCATGTTCAACCGATTGGACGAGCTCACTGAAGGTGACCAAATCCTAGTCGGGACCTACGGTGCGGTCATGAACTACAAGATCACCGACGTCAGCTCCGTTTCGGCCGCGCAAAGCGCCGAACTGGTTGCCGATCAGAAGGCAGACCACATCACACTCGTGACCTCCAGCCCCTTGGTGGAGGATGCGCCACGGATCGTGGTCACAGCTGAGCGTGATCTACCGCTGAGCTCTGCCGACTACGCCAAAGCGGTCGAGACTCCACAAGGCGCAGGATTCCCAGGGTGGTTGCTCTTCCTCGGCGCAGCGTACGCTGCCATCGGACTCTATCTGTGGCGTGCCGGGTACACCGATGCGCGCAATCGACGCATCCGAAAGGTGCAAAAGGTCCACGCCAAGGCTGAGAAATCCGCGACTTCCTAACGTCAGCACTTCACATCTGAACTGGAGCAACCATGTTTGAACTGCGCACCTACACAGCGACCGACGGCAACAGAGAGACCCTCGTCAACCGTTTTCGGGACGAAACCATCGCCCTCTTCACCGAACACAACATCACCACCGTTGGCTTCTGGGTAGATGCCACCGACGAGAACAAACTTCACTATCTGGTGAAACACGAGGGTGACCCTCGCCAGAATTGGTCCAATTTTGTCGCGGATGAACGTTGGACGGAACTGAAGGCTCGCACCGAAGCCGACGGCCCGCTCACCGCCGACATGAGCTCAATCTTCCTAGAACCAACTGAATTTTCCGGTCTCAAATAGGGCATAGAATGAGGCCATGAGCCAGCCAGCCGAGGAAGCCTTCACGGGGTACCGGAAGTCCGACCCAGAAGCTCGGCGCATCAACTTAGCCCTCCTGCTGGCCGGGTTGGCCACGTTCGTGGTGCTCTACTCCACGCAGGCCATCCTGCCTTACTTTGCGCGCAGCTACGACATCAGCCCATCGCAAGCTTCATGGGCCATGTCCCTTGCCACGGCAGGCCTCGGATGCGGACTCCTCGTCGCTGCGCCACTGTCCGACAAGCTCGGACGGACCAACCTCATTCTCTTCAGCCTCTTCACCTCCGCACTCATTGGTGTGGTCGTGGCGGTCATCCCCAGCTGGGAGCTGTTTCTCACCGCCCGCTTCATCCAAGGCGTCACGTTGGCCGGGTTGCCGGCTACGGCTGCCGTCTACTTGCGCGAAGAAATACACGTCTCGTACGTGGGAGCGGCCACCGGAATATACGTGTTCGGTACTACTATCGGTGGTCTAGCCGGACGCGTCGTTTCCTCCGGACTGATCGAACTCAGTGAGTTTCTGCCGCTACCGGATCTGGGGTGGATCAACTTCCAACATGAGCATTTCGCCATGCTCGGCACGGCCGTCCTGGCACTGCTGTGCGCCATAGCGTGCCAGAAACTTCTTCCCGCCTCACGTGGCTTCAACCCCAATCCCAGAAGCTTCCGGCAGCTGCCGCGCAACTTCCTCAAAGCGTTCACCGATCCGGTGCTCATTGGCCTGTACATCATGGCGGCTTTGACTATGGGAACGTTTGTGGGCATCTTCAACTCGATGGGTTTCCGGCTTGAAGCCGCTCCCTACTTTTTCTCCATCGGCTTGGTCGGTTTGCTCTACTTCGTCTACCCCGTCGGGGGAGTAGCCTCCACGTGGGCAGGCCGGGCTGCGGACCGGGTCGGGATGCGCAAAGTCATGCCGCTCGGTGTCATTGTCATGTTGGCGGCGATTTTCGTGCTCAACAATGGAAGCATCATTGCGATCATTGCCGGATTGGTGTTGCTCTCAGCCGGTTTCTTTTCCGTGCACTCTGTCGCGTCAGCCTGGGTCGCAGCACGGGCAGCACTGGGCATCCGCCTACCGGCCCAAGCCGCGTCCATGTACATGCTCTTCTACTATGCATGCTCATCCGTCTCCGGTAACCTCACCCCCTACAGCTTCGAACTGGGTGGCTGGGGAGGAGTCACCGTGTTGACTAGCATCCTGATCGGCGTGGCCCTGTTGATCAGCGTTTTATTGTTTTTCACTAAGCCTGTGGCATTGCCTAAACTTTAATGTTTTCGTAACCCAGCCCAACTAGACTTGAAGTAAGGAATAAAGCGGTTCCTGAACCAAGAAAGAGGGTTCCATGACGAAACACCAGCTGGCCCAATTTGATGAGAACCAACGCCAAAACTTGCGTGAGTTCATCGATCAACTTGTGGAAGAGGGCTACACGGTTCAAGCCGGACATGAGAACGATCCTGACCTGATCGCTCCAGACGGGTCAGCGGTGGAGACATGGCGGGAAAACTATCCCTACGATGAACGTCTGAGCCAAGAAGAGTACGAGATCGAGAAGTACAAGCTTCAGGTTGAACTGCTGAAGTTCCAGTACTGGTCCCAAGACCACAACTTGCGCCACGTCATCATCTTTGAAGGCCGCGACGCCGCCGGCAAGGGTGGCACCATCAAACGTTTCACCGAGCACCTGAACCCGCGTGCTGCACGCGTGGTCGCCCTGAATAAACCATCCTCCACCGAGATGGGCCAATGGTACTTCCAGCGGTACATCCAACACCTGCCGACCTTCGGCGAGATCGTCATGTTTGACCGCTCCTGGTACAACCGAAGCGGTGTGGAACGGGTCATGGGCTTCTGCACTGACGATGAATACGAAGTGTTCATGCGGCAGGCGCCGGAATTCGAACGCATGCTCATCGAATCTGGTGTGCACCTGACCAAGTTCTGGTTCTCCGTGACCCAGCAGGAACAACGAACCCGCTTCGCCATCCGGCAGATCGACCCCGTCCGCCGCTGGAAGCTCTCCCCGATGGACCTAGAGTCCCTCGATAAGTGGGAAGAGTACACCGCTGCGAAAGAACAGACCTTCCTGCGGACCGACACTGATCACGCGCCTTGGATCACGATCAAGTCCAATGACAAGAAGCGTGCCCGGCTCAACGCCATGCGCTACTTCCTCAACCAATTCGACTACGAGGACAAAGACGAGACGGTCGTCCATGCACCCGACCCACTGATTGTTCAGCGCGGCCGAGACGCTGTCGGCGACTAACCGACTACATGACAGATCGACCCCGCCAGAGCGGAACGGCAGTAACACTGCCGCCGCCCTGACGGGGTCGACTCTTGTCCGTGGCTAGTAGCCCAGTTCAGCGTTTGCGACGCCTTCGAAGTCGGTACCTTCTGCAAACGCAGTGATGTTGGCGCGAATACGGTCCTGCATCGGCGTGCGAATCATATCCCGGGTATCGGCACTATGCGGGGTGATGATGACATTGTCCATCGCCCACAACGGGTGCCCATCCGGCAATGGTTCAGGCGCCGTCACATCCAGTCCGGCACCCTTGATCTGGCCGGCATCCAGCGCGTCCACCAGTGCATCCGTGTCAATGACACCACCGCGGGCGATATTGACGACCACAGAGCTTGGCTGCATGCGGGCGAACTCGGCCGCACCCAACATGTTCTTTGTCTCCGCGGTCAACGCCGACCCCAAGATCAGCACATCGGCATCTTCCAGTACCGAACCGAACTGATCAAAACTCACCGTCCGGTCGGCCCCAGGCACCGGGGCGTCACTACGACGCACGATCGTGACTTCGGTGTCGAACATCTTGATCAGCCGCAGGATTTCCTGAGAAACACCGCCGGCGCCGGTGATGACAACCTTCATACCGTTGAGAGTTTGCCCGCCTTGCGGCCCCCATGTGGTGGCTCGGACCCGGTCCGGCAGATCCCGCAGCAATGCCAAGGTCAATGCCAGTGCGTGTTCACCAACCGGTTTGGCGAACGAACCTTTGGCCGTGGTCCACACCCGGTCGGGGTGGGCGGTCATGGCCTCCTGGTAGCTTTCGATCCCGGCGGAAGGAAGCTGAACCCATTCAATGGAGTCGAACTCGTCCAAAACACTCTTCACGTCCGCCGGTTTCGTGCCCCAGTACACCAAAAGCGCATTGGGTTTCGTCTCCGCCGTGCGGGCCTGCTGCCAAGACAACAGCGTTAGGTTCTCGTGGGTCAGGGCCGGACCAAAATCAAAGGTGAAATTCTCCGCTGCCGGATCGGGCAGCGCAACCATGGTGATGTGCTTCATGCAGACAATGCCTTCTTTAGATCAGCTACGTGGGTTTCCCAGTCACGGTGATTCCGGATCACCTGTTCGATGCCGCGAGCCAGTTGCACAAAATCCTTCTCGACAATCGTCAGGGTCGAGGCATTCTGCGGGTCATCCGCAGCCGGTTCGACCGTGATGCTCACCCGAGTCTCAGCGCCCCAGCCTGGCTGGGCCCACCGGTAACGCAATTGGCGGGCAGCAGGATTCTCCGCGGTGCCGTTCTCATCGATACCCAGCACGATGCCGGTGGCGATCCATGCGGGCCGTCCCGCAGCTCCGGCGCTCCATTGATCTTTGAGGCTGGCGCCGGAACGGGGCTCGAACTCAAGTTGCGGCCACCACTGGGAACGATCATTAAGGACAAGATCCCAGATCTTCTCGGCGGGCGCGGGCAGCGTCTCTACAAACGTGATGGAATCCTCGTCATACATGCCTTCATGCTATCGGTTCGCCCGTTCAACCCTCACCCGACTACGCCAAGAGCATGGGCACATTCCGCGTGTAAAAACTGGTTTGGGCCCCGACGCTGTTGCGTGGGGCCCAAACACAAAGAGGAACGGGGAGGATGTATCGCTTAGTCTTCCACCAAGTGTGAGTGGTACTTAGCGGTGACTTCGGGGTGCGCCCGCAGCCAACCCTTGAGCACGTTCTCACCGTAGTTCGCCAACAATGGGTTATCCGGATCCTGGGTGACACCCCGGGCCTTGGCAGCCAACTGTGGTGGCAACGGAACCGGGTCCACCACAGCGGTCAGCCGCGGAGAGTGGAAATACGGTACCGAGTAACGGTCCACGCCCTCATCCGGTGCGATCACCCGGTGGACGGTGGCTTGGTAGAAACCGTCGGTGGCGACCTCAAGCATCTCGCCTAAGTTGATCACCAATGCGCCTTCAGTTGGTGGCACATCAATCCACTCGGTGGCGCCTTCCGGCAATACCTGCAGGCCACCGATCTGGTCCTGCAACAGCAGGGTGAGGAAGCCGTAGTCCTTGTGCTCGCCGACGCCTTGGTCGCCAGCAGACTTCACGCCACCGACGTAGTGGACGAGTTTACCCATCCAGTTGGCGTCACCGGCGAAGTGCTGAACAAAGTAGTCCTCGTCCTGACCCAACACCACAGCGAGAGCGGCGAGTAGTTCGTCGCCAACTTGACGCATCAGCTCAGCCCACGCCATCGCGGTTTCGGCAAGCTGGGGCTGGCCGGCCGGCCACTGGTTCGGGCCCTTCAGCAACAACGACGGCTGCTGTGCCAGCTCGTCGGCGGAGGCCGGGACCTGTTCCGGACCGTAGTCGATCTGTTCACGGGAGTCGGGCCGGCCTTTGGTGAGCTCGGCGCCGATCCGGGTGTAACCGCGGAAGTGCGGATTCAACCGGTTGTCGAGCAGGAGTTTTTCGTCGGTGGGGCGGGCAAAGAATTCTGCTAGCTGGGAGAACAGCTCATCGATCTGACCGGGACGGGCGCCAAATCCGGTGATTTGGAAGAAGCCCACGCGGCTGGCGGCGTCTTCGAGTTGAGCCAGAAACTCCGGCGAGAAAGAGCCGCTAGCGTCTCGGGCAGAGGCAAGGTCGAGAACGGGAATGTCCAAGGCAAGGGACTGAACTTGTGCTGTCATGGGCACTATTGAACGCGTGTTGAACCCCGGAGGGAAGCTTCGTGACAGCAAGCTACTTTGCATGACTCAGCGTGACAAGACGCTATCTTTAACCCGCCATGCTGAGGCAAAATATCCCCGAAAGTTTCTATTTCTCCTACACTGACAAGTGTGAATCCCAGTCCTCGCCAGATCCGTAAAGCCGAACGCAAAGCGCGCAAGAACGATGTGCGTGAATGGCACGGCCACCGGATCGTCTCTGAAGAAGACCTGACAGGCTACTTTGAGCAAGTCGATCCGGCCGATGCCAAGCGTGCCAAGAATCGACGCCGCACCCGGCACACCGTGGTCATCCTGATCCTGCTGGCCTTGATCGCCGGCATCGTCTTCTTCGCCTACAAAGTCATCAAGGGCGAGGCCGTCATCCCCGGCTGGGAACACCGCGAACCCACGGCTCTGCCTGCCTGTCCCACGGATGCACGAACGGTATTGGACCCCAAAGACGTCACAGTGCACGTGTACAACGGTACGAACCACTCCGGTCTGGCCGGTAAAACTGCCGACCAGTTGAAGGAGCGTGGATTCTCCATCGGCACCGTCGGGAACGCGAAACTGGCTTCCCAGTCCACCCACGTGCTGATCGTCACCGGGGCCGAGGGCTTCGACGCGGCCTTTACGGCGCAGAAGCACTTCAACAACGCCGATGTCATCACGGACGGACGGACCGATGCCAGCGTTGACGTGGTCCTTGGTTACGAATTCAAGGCGCCACGCTCAGCCAAAAAGGTCAACAAAGCAGCCGGGGCCCTGAACTGCCTCGACGCCGAAACGGACGAAGAAGCAGAGCAGAGCCCCAGCCCAGAAGAAAACTAGCGCCGCAGGCTAGATCATCTGCAACGGGATCGGCGAGCTCGGCGCCGGGAAATGCCGATCAATCGCCTGCAGATCAGCAGCCGCCAACTCCACGGCCTCCGCCGCGATGTTGGCCTGAATATGTTCCGGATTCCGGCTCATCGGGATCGCCAGCACGTTGCCGGAACGGATCACCCAGGCCAGCGCAATAGTGGCCGCCGGGACCTCGTATTTGTCCGCCAGTTCCTCAAAGATCCCGTAGCCCGGCTCGCTCATGAGGCGGCCTTCTTCGACGGGGGAGTACGCCATGGCGGAAATATCCGCATCGGCAAGGAACGGCAACAAATCCAGTTCCGGTCCGCGGCGGGTCGGGTTGTAAAGAATCTGGTTGGTCGCCACCGCACTACCGCCGTCAGCGGCCAGCAGCTCGGCCATATCTTGGTTGTCGAGGTTAGAGACGCCCCACGCACCAATCTTCCCGGCATCCACCAGCTGTTCCATGCCAGCGATGGTTTCCGCGAACGGGTGCCCGCCGCGCCAATGCAACAGGAACAGATCTAACCGCTCCAAGCCAAGCCGCTGCAGTGAAGCCTCAGCGGCTGCGACGGTGCCGGCAGCCGATGCGTTGTAGGGCAGCACCTTGGAGACCACGAACGCGTTCTCCGCGTTACCGGTGGTGGACAGTGCCTCGCCGATGACCTCTTCAGAGGCTCCCGAGCCGTACATTTCGGCCGTGTCGATGACGCGGGGTCCCGACTCCAACGCAGCGTGAATCGCGGCGATTTCTTGGCTGCGCAGCTGCGGGCTTTCGCCGTACCGCCACGTGCCTAAACCAATTGCGGGAAGTTCATGTCCGGGGACCAGTTCAACAGTGCGCATGGGTGCCTCTTCTTCGTTAGCGCAAACCGCCCTGCCACAGAGCGGTGAATGGGGTTTCACCGGTGACCCGTTGGCGGATCCCGGCGGTCACGAATTCCTTAGCTCGCGTCGCCGCCTCAAGGTTGGTCGCCCCTTTAGCAAGCTCGGCGGTCACCACAGCGGCAAGCGTACACCCGGCACCGGAGACAGCATGCTCACCGATCTTTTCGGCCCGCAGGACCGTGACCTCACCACCATCGTAGAACACATCAATGGCTTCCGGGCCGCTCAATCGCACGCCACCCTTGGCCAGAACAGCTGTGCCCTCATGATCGTAGATGATCTTGGCTGCCTCGATCAGGGAGGCCTCATCGGTGATGGAGATCCCGGAGAGCTGCTCAGCCTCAAAATGGTTCGGGGTCACGAACGTGGCGCGTGGCAGCAGCTTGGCTTTCAGGGCCTCGTCAGTGTCTTGCGCCGCACCCGGTTCCTGACCCTTGCAAATGAGCACCGGGTCCAGCACGATGTGCTCGAAGTCGTGTTGCTCCAAGGCACTCGCCACGGTGTCAATGGTGGCGACCGAACCCATCATGCCCAATTTGGTGGTGCGCAGCTTCTGCGGATAGTCACCGACGATCGCCTCAATCTGATCGGCGATCACCTGCGGTTCAACCGGCACAAAACGGTGGTTCCACTCGGACTTGGGGTCAAAGGAAACAATGCAGGTCAGGGCAACGGAGCCGAAGACACCGAGCTCTTGGAATGTCTTCAAGTCGGCCTGTGCACCGGCACCACCGGTCGCTTCAGAACCGGCAATGGTCATGGCATGGGCTGGGGCGGAAAAGTTGGTCGTCATGGAGCCAGCTCCTTATATCTGAAAAATCTAGTTGGTGGTGGCAGTGTCAGGATCGTGAACGTCAGCATCCTGTACGGCAGAGTCCTGCTCGTCGGTGGGCTGCTCGGCAGACTCGGCGCTCGGGTCCTCAACCACAGTGAACCGGAAAGCCATGATGCGGCCGAGGGCCAACAAGATCCCGGCAGGGAAACCGATATACGGGATCAGCAGCGGCACCGAACCGCCGATCGCAGAAAACAGGACGGTGAGTCCATAAAGCATGCCCACAATGGCGTACCCGAACACGTGGACCCACTGGTTCAGCTGATGCCGGAAGATCCAATTGACTAACAAAGTACCCGGCAGACCGATCGCGAGTGAGGAAATCGCGATGATGGGCAACAGAGACAAGACGACTTCGGCGATGCGCAGCCCCGGAATCACTGACAGGGCAAAGACGATCGCAGCCATGATGATGGTCGGCACCAGCCAGGCGATCACATAGCCCACCAATGTCAGCTTTAGGGTGGGACGCTCGGTCGGGACGGATCGGGTCATTTTCTTCTTCGCTGTCCTAGTCACAATCTTCCAGTCTAGTCCAGGTTCGATACAGTGATTTCTTATGGACGGCCAACAACAACTCAAGGCGCATCCCGCCACCTGGTGGGTTGTGCTCGCCGCCGGTGTCATCGCTGCCGGACACGTGTGGAAAGTCCCCGCCGCCCTTGAGTTCATCCGCTCCGAACTGGGCATGGACCTAGTTGCTTCCGGCACCTTTTTGGGGATTGTGCAGGTGGCAGGCATGCTCGTTGGCCTACCCATGGCGCTGTACGCGGAAATCATCGGGTTGCGCAAAGGCATCATCATTGGGCTGGGCCTACTAGCGGCTGGCTCCATTGCCGGCGCCGCGGCACCGAACGTCTCCTTTCTGATGGCTTCCCGCGCGGTTGAAGGCCTCGGTTTCGTCATGGTCACCATGGTCGCCCCGCAGCTGATCCGCATGGTGACCGAAGGCAAGAAGATCAACCTAGCCATGGGTATCTGGGGCGCATATCAGGGCTTCGCGAACCTCGTGGCGGTGCTGGCCACAGCAGCGGCCATGAGTGTCATGGACTGGCGGGCTTGGTGGGCGGTCTTTGCCGGCCTAGCCATTCTGCCCATGCCGTGGCTGCTGAAATGGGTCCCCAAAGATGTGGTCCCCGCCGATCAATCCCGCAGCCAAATCATTGCCGCGGCCGGCAAGCGCACCGTCCGTACCATCAAGACGGCACCGCCGTGGATCGCCGGGGTGGCCTTTGCCTGCTACACCATGATGTGGGGTGCGCTGATCGGTTTCATGCCCACCGTGCTGCAAGAAGAAGGATTCAGCGCCTCCGCGGCCGGTGTGTGGGGTGCCCTCATCGGTGGGGTCAACATCATCGGTGCCGTCGCATCGGGTCCGTTGCTGGAGCGAGGCATCCCGCTACGAGCACTCTTGATCCCCACCTTCGTTGTCATGGGTGCCATGTCCTACATTGCTTTCGGACTGGATGTCCCGATCGCCGTCCGGATCGGTGCCGTCATGCTGTTTTCCGCAGTCGGCTCGCTGATTCCGGCCTCGTTGATGCGGTTGGCCGTCGAGCTTGCCCCACAGGGCGGTTCCACATCCGCGGTGGTGGGGCTGATGCAACAAATCTTCAATGGCGGTAACTTCATTGGTCCAGTCATCATGGCCGTGTTGGCACAAATGACCTCAGGTTGGGACGCCACGTGGTGGTTCACCGCCGCCGCCAGCGTGCTCGGGATCGCGTTGGCCTTAACCCTGCGTGAGGAACGCCTAGGAGTCCGACTGCGCTCGAGCTGACGCATCGTCACCGGTTAGGATCTTGTACCCGGTCCACACCAAATCGATGAGATACAAGATGGCCCAGAGCCGGATGGCGGCGGAAGCAAAGAGGGCCAGGTCGAATCCGTTGTTGAAAGCGGCTTGAAGGTCTCGCCAGATTCCCAACGGATGCTGCCCAATACCTAGCAAGCCAGTGTATTCAAGCTGCGGGAAGAATAACTTCGCGGCGATCACTGCGAGCCAAAATACCAAACTGTGCTGCAGGAACTCTTTGACCAGTTGAGTTCGAGACTTCCTTGTTGCGTCCCGTTCCGCCACTTGACCAGTTGGAGCCTCGAGCTGCTCCGGCCGTGACGGAGTCCTTGCCGGGGCCACCGCGTCGGAGATGCCAAGTGCGCGAATTGCCCACGGCAGAAGAAAAATTCCTGAGGCTAGAAGGAGGGCCACAGCAAGACAGCTCAGCAGCCACGAACCTGATTGATACATCAATCCGGCCGCCACCGAGCCGACGAACCCGCCTGCTAACGTAGCTGCCTCGTACCTGCTGAGCGCGCGACCGGTGGCGTGATTTCCAGCAGCATCAGCCACTGCGGCTTGCTGAACCGGAACCAAAATTGACCACGCGATCGCCGACAGCACCCAGATGATCCCGATCAGCAGTGGCGTCGTGGCGAATGCGAGTCCGATAGCGAAACAGGTGCTGAGCGCTGAAGCCAGTACAAGTGCTTTGCGCCGGCCGATCGCGGCAACCACCCTGTGCAGATAGCTCGGCAGCAAGCTCATCGCGATGGCACCGGGTAAGAACACCAACGCGATTTCAACAAGACCCAGATCAAAATGATGCTGCAAATGCAACAGGAGCAAGAGTCCGAGTGCCGACTCGGCGGCCATGGTGACTACCACGGCAATCAGCAAAGGGCGGTCGGTGCCTGACCTAGGAGGCGTCGTTTGCGTCGCAGTCTCAGGGTGCGTTGGGCTCATAGCAGCATTCCTCGGCACCGAGAAGAGAAGCGCGGCCGCAACGAAGCAGCACAGCGCAAGTGCCAAGAAGGCGTACAAGTAGTTGGTATAGATCGCGATGAAAAGCGCCGGAACGAAAATAAGCCAGGAGCCGGTTTCTTCTGCTCCGAGAAGTTTGGCGAAAACGCTGGAATCCTCGTGTAGACTTTCCGCGACCATGGCCCGCAGCCCAACCCACAGGAAGGCTCCCGCGACACCGGACAGCGCGGCTGCCGTCAAAGCCACCGCCAATCCTGTCGAAAAAGCGTACAAGACGCATGCGATCCCAAAGCCAGCAGCGCCTGCCGCGGCCATGATCGGCCGTGAATGTCGATCGGCGATGCGTCCGGCAATCGGGCGGCTAACGAAGGCCGTTAACTCACTCAACCCAACGAGTAATCCGATCTGCCAAGGGACTAGGCCGAGCACGGTTCCGGCAAAGACGGGCAAAAGGAAATCGATGACCTGCTCGGAGCCGCTGGAGAGCGTGGCGCTATCCAGCAGATTCCGCTCACGCTTCTGAGTTCGGGTTGCCGTCGTGATCGTCATGGGCGCTCTCTCACACTGAACCATCAAAGTTAACACGATCGTGTTAAGATCAGATCATGTCACGAGAGGCTGAACGCGGCAACAGACGTTACAAGATCGCCACGGCTGTCTGGGAGATC
The DNA here is from genome assembly GCF_042434215.1 of Micrococcoides hystricis. NCBI lineage: Bacteria > Bacillati > Actinomycetota > Actinomycetes > Micrococcales > Micrococcaceae > Micrococcoides > Micrococcoides hystricis. The sequence continues at coordinate 134,208 of NZ_JBHLUB010000029.1, forward strand.
ATCCTTCTCGACGGCATATCTGCAGTATCCGTCCGAAGTGTCGCCGACCGAGCCGGCATCTCCGCAGGATCATTGCGCAACACATTCCGCACGAAGACCGCCCTGATGGATTTCGCCTTGGCCTTGGTTGAGGAACATGCGACCGAACGAATCCAACGCCACTTCACCGAAGCCGATCCGGTCCTGCTGGTCCGCAACGTGATCGACGAGTTACTCCCACTAGATGACCAACGCAGGGCCGAAATGATGGTTACCATGTCACTGTATGCAGAGTCCCCGAACCATCCGGAGATGAGGCAGCTCAAATCCGACTCTCATGCGGTGATGGTCGGACTGATGACCCAGTTGCTGCAGCATCTGAACGTGAAGGGGCTGCTGGCCCAGGACGTGGATGTGGACCGTGAGGCACCGCGGCTGCTTGCGCTCATCGACGGCTACGCCATGCACATGCTCGCTGCGGATGACCCGGATTTTTCGGCGACAGCACGGCAACACATCCACCATGAATGGCGCCGGTTGTTGGCGCAACCGGGTGCGCAACAGAATATGGCAGAATAAGAACGCCGGTGACAGGGGCAGTGCTAATAGAGCCAGCAGTCGGGATGATTGCGCGGGCGAACCACTACCAAAGGACTTTTCTGCAATGAGCGCTATGGCGCGGTATGCCCGCGTGGGCAGCTTCCGTTATCCCATCTTGGTGGCCATCATGGCCGTCGTTTTGATCCTCTCCAACATTGGTGCATCCAAAGGCGTCATGTTCGGGCCTATCGTCACCGATGGCGGATTCTTCCTCTTCCCACTGGCCTACATTGTGGGGGATGTGCTCAGCGAGGTGTACGGCCTGAAGGCTTCCCGCACCGCGATCGTGACCTCGTTTGCGCTCAGTGCGTTCGCCGCGCTGTGCTTCTGGATCATCATCGCGCTGCCTGCCGCCGAATGGTACGAGGGCCAAGAAGCGCTCGCGGCCACCCTAGGGGCCGTGCCGCTGATCGTCGTGGCCTCCCTGTTGGGCTTCCTTGTGGGTCAGCTGGCGAACGCCACCGTCATGGTGTGGATGAAAAAACGTCAGGGCGAACGGGGCCTGTTCTTCCGACTCCTCGGCTCCACCGGCGTTGGCGAGTTCTTGGACACGCTCATTTTCTGCTCGATTGCCGCACAGGTCATCGGGATCGGGGACATCCCCACCTTCATCAACTATGTGGTGGTCGGGTTCCTCTATAAGACCGGGGTGGAAGTAGTGCTTGCCCCGGTCACGATCTGGGTCATCGGCCAGATCAAGAAACGCGAACCCAGCTACTACGCTGCTGCCTCGACTCAGTCGCCGGCAGAGTAGTGCTGCACGAAGTTCCGCAGCACTTGGTGTGAACCTGAGACGTCTTCATTGGCCACATTCGCGATGATGGTCTCCACCTCATGCGGTTCGAAGTAGCCGTTGGCCTTGTATACCCGGACCCGGTGGGCCAGCCCATCAAAGTCCATCTCCGGGTGGAACTGGGTGGCGTAGAGGTTCTGCTGGATCCGGAACATTTGGACCGGGCAGTCTTGGCCCGTGGCTAGCAGGGTGGCGTGGTCAGGTAGCTGGTTGACGGCCTCTTTGTGTCCGACGAAGCCTTTGAAGACTTCAGGTAAGCCGGCGGCAAGTGGGTCCTTCAGGCCGTCTTCGGTGAAGGTGATGTCTATGGCGTGCACGGCTTCAGCGTAGGTCCGATCGACCACCGCGCCCTGGTGGATGGCCAGCGAACCGACCCCGTAGCAGGCACCCAGGAACGGATAGTCTTCGGCGACCAGCACATCTAGGAGTTTGTGTAGATCCTCTTCGACCCGTTTCTGCACGTCGGTCTTCTCTTCATCCGGGTCAGTGGAGGTGAATGGAGAGCCGCACAGGATGATGCCGGAGTATTGGCGCAGATCAACCTTGCCGAGACGCTGTTGTTCCAGCCGGTAGGAGATGAGCTGGTTGGCCGGCAGCCCGGAAATTTGCAGGGTGGAGCGGTACTCGTCGGACTGCGTCCGGTCATCTTCGCGTGTTTGCAGGAGCAAAAACGGTTTAGGTGCCTTCGCCATCTGCGTCGCCCCCTGTGCTGTTGTGTCTACGGTTGTGGGTCAGCCTGATAATGCAACCGACGGACATAGCGTTTATGCCCGTGAACAAAATGGTAGACCACAACTGTGACGGCCATGAGCGCGGCCATCGCCAAGTACATGCCCCGGTAGCCCCAGGCGGTGACCAACAGGCCACCTAACAGCGGGCCGGCAACGGTCCCAATGTCCAACATGATGTAGAACGTGGAGGTCGTGATCGCCACCCGGTGGTCGGGGGCCTGGGTGACCGCCACGGTTTGGAAGATAGGCATCATGGCCCCGAACCCCCAGCCGGCTAGGATGCCGGCCAGCAACAGCTGCCAGTCGGTCTGCGTGAATGAGAGCAGCACAAGAGCCAACACAAAGCTGACCATGGTGGGGTAGGAGACCACGTTGTCCCCGTAGTAGTCCTGCACCCGCCCCAACACCAACCGAGCCAGCAGCATCGAGACGGCGTAGACCAAGAAGAACAATCCCGCCATGGAGAAGTCTTCGGCTTGGGCGAACGAGTTCACAAAGGCCAGCACGGTGGCGTAAGCCGTACCGGCCAGACCGATGATGACCGAGATCGGTAGCGCGTGCGGATCCAACACATCGGAGAGTTTCCAACGGTGTTTGTCGAGCCGCTCCTGATCGGTGACAGTGCGCTCGGGTAAGCGCAGGAAGAAGGCGGCCAGCAACGCGAAGAAACAGGAGGCAACGGCCAGCACGAACACGGCATCGAACCCGGGGCCACCGATTAATGTCACCGCCAGTCCGGGGCCAACGGCTGCCGCCAGCGTAGTGGAAATGCCGAAGTAACCGGTTCCTTCCCCTCGCCGCAATGGAGGCAACAGCATCATCACGGAGGCGCCCAGTGAGGTGTTGGCGGCACCAAAACCGGCGCCGTGGAAGAACCGGACCACCCACAGCCATTCCACGCTGGTGGTCACAAAATAGGCCAAGCCCACCAGCACGTACCCGGTCAGGGCAAAGAGCAGCAGGCGCCTACGACCAATGAAGTCCAGATATTTTCCGACGATCACGCGCGCGATCAGGGCACCGAGGATGAAGGCCGAAGAAGCGAAACCGCCCGCGGCGTCGGAGGCAGAGAATTGTTCGACCGCGTACTGCGCCATGGTGGTCATCAGCAGATAGAACACCATGGAGATGAAGAAGTTCGCCCCAATGGCCAGCACAAAGTTGCCGGTCCACAACCGGCCAGACGGGGTCTTGTTGGCACTCACCATGGCAGTCTACGCCTTAGCCGCGGTGATTCATGGTTTCCGGTTCGCCCCGTAGTAGCGGCCCAGCACCTGATCTTTGAGTTCGGCGTAGTCCCCGTCGATCATCGCTTGGCGCGCCTGCTGGACCATGCGCAACACAAAACGTTCGTTGTGGATCGACATCAGGGTGTGTGCAACCAGTTCTTTGGCTTTGAACAAGTGCCGGATGTAGGCCCGCGTGTAGTGCTGGCAGGAGTAACAATCGCAGTTCTCATCCAGCGGCCCGAAGTCGGCCCGGAACCGTGCGTTCGGGATGTTGAACCGCCCGTACTCGGTGTAGAACGCGCCGGTGCGGGCAACTCGGGTGGGGGAGACGCAGTCGAAGGTGTCGGCGCCGGCCTCCATGGCTTCGAACAGATCATCCGGTTCGGAGATGCCCAGCAAATGCCGCGGCTTGTCTTCGGGCAGTTCCTCGGCGCACCAACCAATGATGGTGCCCAGCTGGGCTTTCTCCAAAGCGCCACCGATGCCGTATCCGTCGAAGTCCCAACCGGCCAGAGGCTGCCCGTCTGGGCCTTCCGCCTCCATGGCAGCTAGGTCTCGGCACGCCTTGCGGCGTAAGTCTTCGTAGTTGGCGCCCTGAATGACACCGAAAAGCCCCTGATAGGGGCGGTGGTTGCGTTCGTGGGTCAGGCGTGCGTGCTCGTTCAGGCACCGCTGCGCCCAGAGTCGGGTGCGCTCTAGAGCTAATTCTTGGTAGTTCCGGGACTGGCCCAGCGTGGTCAGCTCGTCGAATGCGAAGATAATGTCCGCGCCGATCTGGTGCTGAACACCCATGGAGATCTCCGGGGAGAACCGGTGCCGATCCCCGTTGATGTGGGATTTAAACCACACGCCATCATCGTCGACGTGGGCTAGTCGCTCTTTGCCTTCGGCGACGGCGTCATCGGGCAGCCGGGATTCGGCTTCCGCCACATCCATGCTGATGACCTTCTTGAACCCGGAACCCAAGGACATGACTTGGAAACCACCGGAGTCGGTGAAGGTGGGCCCGGGCCAATTCATGAACCGGCCTAAACCGCCGGCCTGGTCGATCAGCTCAGGTCCGGGCTGCAAGTACAGGTGGTAGGCATTCGCCAGTACCGCTTGGGCCCCGACTTCGGCGATATTCTCCGGCAGCACAGCCTTGATGGTGGCTTGTGTTGCGACCGGGATGAAGGCTGGGGTCTGGATGTCACCGTGTGGGGTGTGGATGGTGCCGGCCCGACCGTGCCCGGTCGAACCGTGCTCCGCCATCCGGGACTCGATGGAAAAGGTAAGGTCCGCAGGCGAACTCAGCGACCCCACCCCACATGGGCCAGTGCCTGCTGGATGATGGCGCCGCGGCCACCAACGAATTCAGCCTGAACATCATCGGAGAGGGCCTCTTCCGGGGTCATCCAGGTGATCTCCAAGGCGTCTTGGCGCGGCTCGCATTCGCCCACGACCGGCACGATAAAGACAAGGGAGACGGCATGCTGACGATCGTCCGTGAGTCCGGTCTCGGACGGGGACGGGAAATACTCTGCCACCGTCATGGGAACGGGGGATGCCGGCAACTGAGGCATGGCCAAAGTGCCCAGATCCTTTTCCAGATGACGCAGCAGGGCTGCCCGCACCGTCTCGCGGTACATCACCCGGCCCGAGACGATTGAGCGGCACAGTCTGGCGGTGTCCGGGTCAGCGGTGTAGAGCAAGCCCACTTCCGAGACGTATCCGAGAGCGTCTAAGCGGACGGGGACGGCCTCTACGTACAGCATCGGTAGCCGGCGGCGGGCCTCGTAGAGATCTGCCTCATTCAACCAACCCGGGTCTGGGTCTGGGGTGCGCACGTTGTTCATGGGTTTTTCCTCCCGTGTCAGGATCTCAGCTCACAGGCTGCGGGTTTCGGGGCCATGTTGCTCGCCAGTATTGAGCGGCGTACGGCAAGTCTGGTTTGGCGAAGCCGAGTTCGGCGGCGGCCTCCACCGGGAAGTTCGGGTTCCGCAGGGCTGCACGCCCGATCGATAGCGCATCGATCCCGGTTTCCTGCAACGCCTCTTCGGCCTGGAGACCGGAGGTAATGGAGCCCACCCCGGAGACGAACAGGTCTGGGTGGTCAGTCTTGATCCGGGTGGCCAGGGGGAGCTGGTAGCCGGGGCCTGGCTTCGGCCCGGTGTACACATCGCCAATACCGCCGGAGGACACATCGACCATGTCGACACCGGGTAGGTGGTTCAGGACCGCGGAGGTGTCCTCGATGGACCAGGAGCCCTCCACCCAGTCGGAGCCGGAAAATCGGATCATCAGCGGCTTGTGTTCGGGCCACACGTCTCTGATTCCGGCGACGATTTCCCGCAAGTATCGGGTCCGGCCGTCGAAGTTGCCCCCGTAATCATCGGTGCGCTGGTTGGTCACCGGGGTCAAGAACTGGTGAATGAGGTAACCGTGCGCGGCATGGATCTGCAGGACATCGAAACCGGCCCGATCGGCGCGCTGAGCCGCCGCCACCCAGTCACCCACAGAGTCTTGAATCTGGTCCCGGCTCATGGCCGTGGAGGGCGCCAAGTTGCTCACCGGGTTGATGCCAGCGGGGGAGAACGTTTGCCAGCCGCCTTGTTCGGCAGACAAGGATGCGCCGCGGTAGCCGGGCAGCCACGGCTCGGTACCCGCCTTGGCACCGGCATGGGCCAGCTGCACGCCCGCCGCGGCACCTTGGCTCTGCACGAAGTCCACCACCCGGGCTAGGCGGTCTTCGTGTTCGGCCGACCACAGCCCGACGTCTTCGGCAGAAATGCGGCCTTCTGGGGCCACAGCGGTGGCCTCCGTGATGACTAGTGAGAATCCACCGGCGGCACGCGCACCTAAGTGGGTTAGCTGCCAATCGTTGGCCAGACCATCACGATCATTCAGCGCATACTGGCACATGGGAGCCAAGAACAGGCGGTTCCGCAGGGTCAGTCCGCGAATGGTCGCCGGAGCGAACAAACGGGTCTCAGGCACGGTTGAACTCATATAAAGCATCTTAGTCACAGTGGAATAACACTGGCCACGAAGCCTTGGCGCAGAACCTCTAGACTGGGACCCGTGCCCAGTTTTCGATTGCTCTTCAACGTTCACGAGTTGTTTCCCGGACATCACCCTGACGCCGTCATGGACACCACCGTGCAGGTGGTTGCCAGCCACGGTTTTGTCGAAGCCAACCAGCTGAACGTGCGACTGCGCGGTGGGGTGCCGGTCCCGGAAATCACCGTTCGGTTCACCCTGCCGGAGAGCTCCGAAACGGAAGAAAATCTGGGGGCAGAGGCCGTCCGAGCAGACGTTCACGACGCGCTGGGGACGATCGCCTCAACGAGCGGGTTCCGGATCCTGCGTCGGGTCCGGGGCAAATGGGTGTCCACCCGAAGCTGATATCGCGACCGGTTTATTCGTCGAACTCGGTGGCCAACCCGCGCTGGGCCCGGTGTTCGGCATGTTTGATCCGGTAACGACGGTTCTCGGTCACCAGCAGCAGCACGAAGGCGCAGCTGCCGGCGAGCAGGGCAACCCACACCGAATTGTGTTCGCCGAACAGGCGGGCGATCATGATTCCGGCCAAACCCGCACCGACACCTAGCGCGACGGAGACGCGGCCACGTTCGGTCATGCACAAGTGCGCGGCCAACCAGGTCAGGAGGGCCACGGCGATCAACGCCCAAATAAAATCGGGGATCCAAAGGTCCCATTTCCAACTGGTCAGCAGAACCGCCAGCGTGGTCGCCGTCAGCGCCAAGAACCAGCCCGCATACAAACCGATGGGTGCATCGGTGCAGAGCCGCTCGGTGTTGTATCTGGCGGTGCGCCGATTCAATTCGCGGATTGCAAGCCACCCGCAAACCGCTCCGGCCAACGCTCCGGTGAAGGCCAACAAAGCCCAGCCAAGGTGCGCGCCCAGCAGCCAGAGAACCGCGGATAGGTTTAGTCCGGCAACGTAGTAGCCGCTACGCCGCTGCCGTGGCGTGCTGGTCTGGGTCGGCCACCACTGAAAGACAGCATGGGTGAGGGCCCCAACCATGAGCAGCAACCACATCAGGTGGGTTTCCGGGAACAGGGACAGCGCCGAATAATCCGCGGCGAAGTAGCCGTGCGGGAATTTCTCTGGCGCCGTCACACCATGCGGGCCGAAAACCAGTCCGGCCGTGAAGGCCATGCCGATAGCTGACACGGAGACGAGAAGTTTGCGGATGAGGTCGGTAGTTGTGGGCTCCGGGTCGGGATCGTAGTTCGGCGCCGGGAAAGGCAGAACGTACGGTTCGGGTTCTTCTTCCGGCTCCGGTTCGGTCCGCAACCCGCGCGCACCGTAAATGGCCTCCTTAGCCAGCGCGATCCGTTCCTCCTGGGACATCTCCTGCTCTGGAGCCACGTTTACCCCTCCTGCCAAGTGCAATCAGCCAAGCAACAAGTAGTCCTAATAGCGTACCGACAACCATCGCTAGGACTGCGGAGGCCCACAGTGGCCAGCCCGTCATTTCGTGGGCGAAGTAGCCCAACAGCGGCATGTAGATGCCCCACAAGATGGAACCCAACGTGGTGGTGATGAGAAAGGGTCGCCAGGGAATGCCCATCATCCCAGCGGTCGCGACCACGGCGGTGCGGCCCCCGGCGACAATCCGAAAGACGATCATGCCGGTATAACTGGTGGTCGGACCCACCTTCGTCATGACCCGCCCGATGCGGTCGTATAACCAGCGGCCCCAGCGTTGGCGGACCAACCAGTGCCGGATCCGATAGCGCGTCATGGCGTACAGTCCGAGATCTCCGACAAAGCCGCCAACGGTGGCAACGGTGATGATGCCCCAGAGACTGAAGCTGCCTTCACGAGCAAGAATTCCGCCGGCTGCCACCAACACCTCGGAAGGGATGGGCGGTAGAAAGGTGTCGGCCGCGACCAAGATGAACGTCAGTGGATAGTACAACCACGCGAGGTCGGCAGCCCACTCGGCAACAAGATTTGTGTCCATCTCCGCTCGGTCCTACGGTTGCGTGTTTGCCGGATCGTGCAGCAGCTGCAGAGAGGAGGTGAAACTTCGGGGCGTGCCCGAAAGCGGATCCGTGAAGCCGATCCACTGAGCCAGCAATTGCAGGGGTGCGGAGAAATTATCCGGGGCCTTATCTAGCAGGATTGGGTAGAACGGATCGTTGATAATGCCCAGACCGATCGCGGCCATGTGGATCCGGAGTTGGTGGGTCTTGCCGGTATACGGGGTCAGCTGAAAAAGACCATGGGTATCGTTGGCGCGTAATAGCTCGATGCGACTGACGGCGTTCGGTGGCACCGGATCGGCTAGCCGATCTTTCACCACCGAACGCAGCACGCCCTTCTCTTTCGTGATGTGGTTGCGTACCACTACCGGGCCGGACCACTTGAAACCCGCTGGCAAGGCCGCCACGGCCTGATAGCCCTTGGAGACTTCTTGACGTTCGAACAGCTGCTGATAAGCGCCCCGGGTCGCCGGGTTGGCGCTAAAGAGCAGCACCCCCGCAGTCGCCCGATCTAACCGGTGAATCGGAACCAGCTCCGGCAAGGTTAACTCATTGCGCAACCGGACTAGGGCGGTTTCTTGAATGAACCGTCCACCCGGAGTCGTCGGCAGAAAATGAGGTTTGTCGATCACCACGAGGTCATCGTCCCGGTGCAAAATCCGGTACTGAACCGGCAGTGGATCCTCATGGGGCACCGAGCGGTAGTACCAGCAGAACTGATACTCATCCATGCGGGTGTGCAGGTTCAACGGGGTGCCGTCTGTCGCAACGATCTCCCCGTTTTCTAGTCGTTGGGTGATCTCTGCCGGGTCCAAGTGTCCGAACCGATGCAACAGATAATCCGCCACCGTGTCGAACCCGCTGTTGCTGGGTAGGCGAAGTCGTGTGGCATTCACGCCATTACGCACCGGAAGAGGGGAGATGTTCATCGGTTCTAACTTATCCGATCGGCCAGAAGACCACCGTCAGGGCCGGAAACGCAGCCCTGACGGTGAGGAATAGAACCCGGCAGCCAACAAAGCTGCTGCCAACGGTGTACCAAGAATTGGTTCTTGATTCAGTTTCTCACTATGGATCTTGTCAATGCGGGCAGCCCGTAAGGTGCCCACCAACGAGGCTGCGATTGTTTCCAGCAACGCCCCATCCGCGCTTTGTTCTTCCGACAGGAAACTGAGCATAGTTTTGCCGCCACGCTCCAGATACAACGCCAAGGCGCCATCGACGAGCACCACCAGCGCACCGGCTTTGCGTCCGGGCCGATGCGTGGTCTGCGCAAGTTCAGGCCACGGTAGAGCTGCCCCATAGGGGTTAGCCGGGTCTGTGGCGGCCAAGGTCGTTGCAACCGGCGCGGGCTGATCGAGCGGGGTGAGTTCTTCTTCCCGGCTGTGCGACCGCAACACGTCAACAGCGCCTAAGTCCGCGAACTGCGCCGCCCCTAGATGCTCGATGTAATAGCCGCGGCGGCAATATCCGGCGTCCTCAAAGAAGGAGAGCACCTTGTAGGCCCAGGCGAAACCACCGACCACGTCTTCGGCCTTGACGCTGCCACCGGTGAGTACCCCGTAGCGACCAAGTAGGAACTCGGCTAATCCGTGTCCGCGTAGCGTAGGGTCGGTCTCTGGTTCCGGGACCCGGCTCCACCGGCCAGCGCTCGCTGGTTCAAACGAGTCGGTGGGGTTGGTCGCATCTGTGCCAGCGGCACCGTAGCGGGCACGGATTGAATGTCGCCGGGCAAACCCGGTGCTCCGCAGGTTCGGCTTCGAAGTGACCCGGTGGGCATTCTTCCCTCGGCCTAGCCAAGCCCGTAGGGCGGCGAAGCTGTCATTGCTGAGTAGACCGGCAAAGACTAGTTCCCACAGGGCCGATGTCAGATCACGGATGACAACGCCCGCTTCGCGAAGATGTTGGCGCAGGTCTTGCACAAAATAGGCTCCAGAGGCCGGAAAATGTTCCCACAGCGCCGTCGCATCTGCACTGAGCTCGGGTTCTTCTTCGCGTGCTGGCAGCGTCAGCGGCGCCGTCCGAGACGGGTGGAAGCTCAACAACCCGTCGCGCCCGGGGGTACTGCCGGCACCGGCGAATAGGACTTCGCCGGTGGAAAGTAATTCATCGAGCATCCACGGCTGGTAGTCGGTAACCCGTGCCGGCAGAATGAGGGATTCCCAGGCGCTGGCAGGGGCCGGGTAGCCGGCGAGCTGATCTAGGACTTGCCGGAGCCCGTCACTACCGTTGTATTGGCCACCGACCCCCTGCCAGTCGATGAGAAAACGACTGTACGCCGAGGTTTCCACGGGAGCCAGTTGACTGCGCAGCGCTGCCAGCGAGCGCCGGCGCAACTGCCGGAGCACGCCGGTGGCACAGTATTCGTCCGCCTCCACATCTTGCCGGAATGAGCCGGACTGCACATCGCCAGCCGCCACGAAGCGTTGGAGCAAGGTTTTCGCCACGGCGGGTGCGAAACCGAGTCGGGACTGGACATCGGCAATCGTGAAGGGGCCGTTGGTGACAATGAAGCGTTGCAACAGGTCGCTGGCAGCATCCTCTTCAGGTTCTAAGAACGCCACTGGGATGCCGTGCGGCAGTGGAATGCCGAGCCCGTCACGCAGTCTGGCGGCATCTTCCACCACAGCGAAGACGTCCTGATCCTGCAACCTAAAACTAAAGATCCGGTTCCGGGCTTGCAGCCACGCCAGATTTTCGTCGAGGTCATCCGGGTCGGTCACCCGCAACATGAGAGCTTCGGCGCTGAGCGGTCCTAGCAGGCGGAGCAGGTCCGCCACGCCCTCGGCGCCGGTGAGACGATAATCCTCTGCAACCCGCTGCAATTGCTGCTGCACTGCCGTGATGACTTCCGGTTCCAACAGCTCGGCCAAGGGCACCTGACCCAGCAACTGCTGCATGAGCTCCGGATCGAGTGCCAGTGCGGCGGCCCGTCGCTCGGCGAGGGGCGAATCACCGGCGTACAAGTATTGGGCCACGTAGCCGAAGAGGAGATTCTGCGCCAACGGGGACGGAGAAGCAGTGTGGACTTCTGCCACCGTGATGCTGCGGTTTTGCAGTTTGGTCAGGATTTCGACCAGTAGGGGCAGTTGGTAGACATCCTGCAAACATTCCCGTGCGGTCTCCAACATGACGGGGAACTGCGGGTACTTTTGGGCTACTTCCAGCAACTGGGCTGAACGTTGTCGCTGTTGCCACAGTGGGGTCCGTTGGGTGGGGTTCTGGCGGGGCAGCAGCAGCGCGCGAGCGGCGCATTCTCGGAACCGGGCGGCGAAGAGCGCGGAGGAGGCTAGCTGATCGGTAACGATGTGTTGGATTTGTTCTGGGTCAAAGAAAAACAGGTCCGCCCCGGGCGGTTCCGCATCTGTCACCGGCAGACGCAGGATGATGCCGTCATCCGCGGCAAGGACTTGGGCATCGAAACCGTAGGTATCTTGAACCCGTTCGGCAACCGCCAGCGCCCACGGCGCGTGCACCGACCAACCATAAGGCGAGTGCAAGATCAGCTGCCAGTCCCCGAGTTCGTCGGTGGTGCGTTCGACAATGAAGCGTTGGTCGGTGGGGAAGGCCCCGGTGGAGCGCAACTGGTCTTGGGTGAGTGCCAGCAGGTTCTGCTGGGCGAATTCGTCCAAATATTCTGCGACGCCCAGGTCAGTCAACTGCTCGGCACTGATTTGTTCTCCGGCAGAGGTGAGCGCGGCTTGAAACTTGCCGATCGCGACCCCAAGTTCGGGGTGCCTGCCTGGGCCTTCACCCCGCCAGAAAGGGAGCTTGCCGGGTTGTCCCGGAGCCGGAGTCACCAGGACACGGTCGTGGGTGATCTGTTCGATCCGCCAACTAGATGCCCCGAGCGAGAAGATCTCTCCGGTCCTGGACTCGTAGACCATTTCTTCGTCGAGCTCACCGACCCGGCGCCCAGTTCCTTCACTTTCTTCGCTGGAGGCTAGGTAGACGCCGAAGAGCCCCCGGTCGGGAATGGTGCCGCCGGAGGTGATGGCCAGCAGCTGTCCGCCCGGCCGGGCGGACAGAACATCATTGGTGCGGTCCCAGACAAGTCGCGGGCGCAGCTGCGCGAATTCAGTGGACGGGTATTTGCCGGCCAATAGGTCTACAACCGCATCGAAAGCACTTCGGGGCAGCGCCGTGTAGGGGGCGCAACGCCGCACCACATCGAACCAGTGTTCCGGGTCCCAGTCATCCATCGCCACCGCGGCGATCGTTTGCTGGGCCAACACGTCAAGCGGGTTAGCGGGCACAGACAATCGTTCGATCCGGCCCGCCAACATCTCTTGGACAAGCACCGTGGAATGCAACAAATCCGTGCGGTGCTTCGGGAAGAACCGGCCGATAGAAGCGGCACCGACCTGGTGCCCGGCACGCCCCACCCGTTGCAGCCCAGAGGCGACCGAAGGCGGGGTCTCCAACTGAATGACAATGTCGACCAGACCCATGTCGATTCCCAGCTCCAAGGAACTGGTCGCCACCACGCATCGGAGGGTTCCTGATTTCAGAGACTCTTCGATTTCCGCCCGCTGTTCTTTGGCCACCGACCCGTGGTGGGCCCGCGCCAGAATGGCGTTCTCGTCGCCCGTCCGTTCCGCCCAAATCTCATTCAGCCGCCCGGTGACCTTTTCTGCCAACCTGCGAGAATTCGCGAACACGATCGAGGCGTGGTGGGCGCTCACCAAATCCACCACTTGGTGCTCAATATGCGGCCAAATACCGGCTTGAATGTTCACCGGCTCCGGTTCGGCCCACGGATCGACCGGCTCGTCCTCTTGATCGTTTGAGGGCTGTTCGATCTGTGGCGGGGCATTCATCTCGGGCACCGGAACGCAGAGCCGCAAGTCCCATTGCTTGACGGCAGGTGGTCGCACAATGGTCACTGGACGTTGACCACCGAGGAATCGGGCCACCTCGTCGGCGGGTTCGACCGTGGCCGATAACCCGATGCGCTGAAACGATCTGCCGTTCAACGCCTCCAACCGTTCCAAGCTCAGGGCAAGGTGAGTACCACGTTTGGTGCCCGCCAGCGCATGAATTTCATCAATGATGACGGTGTGCACATCGGCCAGCATGCTCCGCGCTTGGGACGTGAGGATCAAAAAGAGTGATTCGGGGGTGGTGATGAGAATATCCGGCGGGGTGCGTTGGAGAGCTCTGCGCTCGCGGGCGGTGGTATCGCCGGTGCGAACACCCACACGCAGTTCCGGCAACTCGGTCCCCTGTTGCAGAGCAGTCTGCCGGATGCCGATCAGGGGCGCGCGCAAGTTGCGTTCAACGTCAACACCGAGCGCCTTGAGCGGGGAAATATAGAGAACCTTGGTGCCTTGACCACCGGGCTCACGGTACAGCTGATCCAACGCTGCCAAGAACGCGGCCAGTGTTTTACCCGAACCGGTGGGCGCGATGACCAGCGCATGCTCATCCCGGGTAATCGCGTCCCACGCGCCCAGTTGAGCTTCAGTCGCATGCTTAAACGCCCCGGTGAACCAGGCGCTGGTTGCGGGGGAGAAGCGCGCGAAAATCTCTTCGCTGGATGCTTGTGCCATTAGGAATGATGGTAACTGCCGCCAGCAGCAATGTCTTGAGCCCGATACAGCTGCTCAGTCAACACCAGTCGTACCAACTGGTGGGGGAAAACCAGCTCAGAGAGCGACCACTGCAGGTTGGCCCGCTCCCGTAGCTCTTCCGTCACCCCGTAGGCGCCACCAATGACCAGCACGACCGGTTTGGACTGCACGAAGCAATCCTGCAAATGCTTGGACAGTTTCGGCGAAGTGAGCATCGTGCCGCGTTCATCCAACAAGATCACGTGGTCGCGGGCATCAATCTTGGCTAAGAGCCGCTCAGATTCTTCGGCGCGAGCCGCCTCGTGTTGCCGCGAGGAATGCGGCAGCAACTGCCATTTCAGGTCAAACGGCTTCTTCAACCGCTTGCTGTAGCGGTCGATTCCGTCGGCGACCCAGTCCTCGTGCTTCTTGCCGATGCTGAGAATTTTGATGCTCATGGATTCATCTTCCCTTAACCGGAAGGCTATTTTTGCCGGTCCTGCGCCCTTTAGGCTGAGAAGTGAGCCCGTTCGCAGAAGACGCTATTTAGCTAGGGGAAGCTCATGAAAGCTCTTGTCTACCACGGCCCGAACAACAAATCTTGGGATGAGGTTGCCGACCCGGTCATCCAAGACCCGACGGACGCAATCATCCGCATCGATACCACGACCATTTGTGGTACTGACCTGCACATCCTCTCCGGCGATGTGCCAGCGGTTCAGCCCGGCACGATTCTGGGCCACGAAGGCGTCGGGACGGTCATCGCAGTGGGGGATGCGGTCACCAACTTCGCGGAAGGCGACCGCGTAATCCTGTCCTGCATCACCAAATGCGGTAAGTGTGACTACTGTATTGCCGCGATGCCCTCCCACTGCCAGTCCGTGGGCGGGATCGGCTGGATCTTCGGTCACCTGATCAACGGCACCATCGCCGAACAGGTCCGGGTTCCCTACGCAGACACTTCCATGGTCAAGCTGCCCGAAGATGTCACCGACGAAGCCGCGATCTTCCTCTCGGACTCCCTGCCAACCGGCTATGAAATGGGTGTGCTCTACGGTGGCGTCAAACCCGGTGACAGCGTTGTAGTGGTCGGGGCCGGTGCGGTTGGCCTCGGCGCCATCATGACCGTTGGGCTGTGGGGTGCTTCCACCGTCATCGCGGTTGACACCAATGAGTTCCGCCTGGAGAAGGCCCTCGAATTCGGTGCCACCCACACGATCAATGCCAACGACCCCGACCTGCTGCAGAAGATCAAAGATCTATCCGAAGACGGACTCGGCGTCGACGTTTCGATCGAAGCCGTGGGCTACCCGGAAACCTTTGACACGGCCCTGCAGGCAATCCGCCCAGGCGGAACCATCGCAAACGTTGGGGTCCATGGAAAATCAATTGACTTTCCACTGCACGAGCTCTGGATCTCAAACATCAAGATGACCACCGGTTTGGTCGATGCCACCAGTATGAAAACCCTGCTCAAGATGGTGCAGAGCGGCAAACTGCCGGCCGAGAAGATGGGCACTCACACCTTTGACCTGCAGGACATAGATCATGCCTGGGAGGTGTTCGCCAACGCCGGTGAGCACAAGGCACTGAAGGTCATCCTGAAGAACAAGAACGCCTAAGGTCACCACACCAAAACCAACGGGCGGCAGGCTGGCTGGCTCGGAGAATTGTAGGCTAAGCCTATGAATCTCGACGCCACCAAATCTGCCGCCCGTCGTCTTGGGTATACCGTCCACCAGTACTGGCCGGAGAAAATCCCGACCAAGTACGCCCCATACTCGCTGATGGCGGTCACCTTGGTCGTCGGCGGCGCACTTGTGACCGGCCTAGTAGCAGGTGCGGCGGAAGTCTACGAATGGGTCCGGGAATCTTCTGGAGCCGCGAAACTGGACGAACCCATTTTGCAGCAGATGCTTGCGTGGCGCTCACCCGAGCTGGATCGAGCGGTCACCTGGTTCACCAACTTGGGCGGCACGATCGGCATGACGATCTTGGCGATCATTGCCGTGATCCTCTTATCCTGGTCCTCGAAATCATGGCGAGCCCTAATCCTCGTGGCATCCGTGGCCGCAGGGTCTTTGATCATGACGATCGCAGGCAAACGCCTCATTGGACGGGAACGCCCAGCGCTCGAACACGCGGTCCCGCCCTACGAGCATTCAGCTTCCTTCCCCTCCGGGCACACGCTCAATGCGACAGCAATCATGACCGTGGTCG
This sequence comes from Micrococcoides hystricis, assembly GCF_042434215.1. Lineage (NCBI taxonomy): Bacteria > Bacillati > Actinomycetota > Actinomycetes > Micrococcales > Micrococcaceae > Micrococcoides > Micrococcoides hystricis. The sequence continues at coordinate 150,307 of NZ_JBHLUB010000029.1, forward strand.
CCTACCTGCTGTTCATCGAGTTCACCAAGACGAGCCAACGCATTTTGGCGATCGCGCTGTGCACCGTTTTCGTGGTGGGTTTGGGACTGAGCCGAATATTCTTGGGCCACCACTGGTTCACCGATGTGCTGGCTGCATTCCTGTTGGGGCTGGCATGGGCCGGGGTTGTGATTCTCGCGCACAGGGTCTGGTGGGCGGTCAGAGACCACCGGGGACATCATCGCGACCACAAGAACGGCGTACCGGAACCAGCGGCTGAAAACGCCAGCATCCCGGAACCAGAGACGAAATAAAAGCGAGAAATCCCGGTCCGGAGTTCACTGCAGAACTCTGAACCGGGATTTCTTCTGTGGCGGTGACGGTGGGATTTGAACCCACGGTGCAGGGTCACTGCACACAACATTTCGAGTGTTGCACCTTCGGCCGCTCGGACACGTCACCAAACTGTTGTAGTGTATCGCATTCACAAAGAGCCTACGAAACCGGAAGACGGGCTCAGTTGCTACGGTCACGATGCTGGGCAAAGAAGTCACGCAAGAGCCGTTTCCCACGTTCTTCCTGGATGCCACCGTAGACCTCGACCTGATGATTCAGGACGCCATCACGCAACACGTCATAGAGACTACCTACGGCTCCGGTCTTTGGCTCCCAAGCCGAAAAAACTAAGCGGGGAATCCGCGCTAAAGAAATCGCTCCCGCGCACATCACGCAGGGTTCCAAAGTCACCACGAGCGTGCAACCATCAAGCCGCCAACTACCTACGGCCTGAGAGGCCTCCTGCAGGGCGAGAATCTCCGCATGAGCCGTCGGGTCCCCAAGCACCTCACGTCGGTTGTAGCCTCGGCCGATGACTTGACCGTCACGATCGACAACGACAGCGCCGACCGGCACATCCGCACTGGCAGCACAGTGCCCGGCCTGCTCGAAAGCAAGTTCCAGCCAAGGCCCGAACTCGTCCACGGAAAAATGATCGCTCACAACCTTCAACACTAGAACACCGCTGCTAGATTTGGGGCTATGCGAATTCATCAGGTCGACCACCCGCTCATTGCCCACAAGCTCACCCAGCTCCGCGACGAGAACACCACCGCGACCGGCTTCCGGCAGCTCACCAATGAAATAGTCCAGCTCTTGGCCTATCCAGCCACCGCAAAGCTGCCGACAGCGCCGAAATCCGTGACGACTCCGGTCTGCGAGACCGTGGGCAGCGAACTGAGCGGCGAGACCCCGCTGATCGTGCCGATCCTGCGAGCCGGTCTCGGGATGCTCGAAGGTATGAGCAAGTTCCTGCCGGAAGCGGAGGTCGGTTTCCTCGGCATGGTCCGGGACGAACAGACCCTAGAGATCGAAACCTATGCCGAACGGTTGCCGGCGGATCTGACCGGTCGCCACGTGTTCATCTTGGATCCCATGCTGGCCACCGGCAACACCATGGTGGCTGCACTGCATTACCTGCGTGAGGCAGGCGCCGCTTCTCTGAGTTGTATCTGCATCGTGGCCGCACCAGAAGGCATCGCGCAGCTGGAAGAGCACGCTGCCGATCTTGATGTTGATCTGTACATCGCTTCCCTTGATGAGGGACTGACGGAGACCGCTTACATCAGTCCGGGTCTCGGCGATGCGGGGGACCGACTCTTCGGGACCTCGTCCTAAAGCTGAGGGGTTGACAAGTCAGTTAGCTAGCGGTATTGAGTAAATCCCGTAAATTTAAGAAGGGTTTAGCTGAGCGCTCTTGAATTTTGCTTGCGCATATGCTTCTGGGCTTGCGCCGGGGCATTTAGGTGATCTGGCCACTACCATTGAGTAATAAAGATGCGAAAAAACGGGCAAAGAGTGGGATTCAGGGAGGGGTTTCTCGTAATGCTTGCTCGGGCGCTCGACTGTTGTGAAGCGACTGTTTCAGGTCGATCGAATAATGTTGAGCAAATGTTTCACGTCAAAAATCCTGTGAGCTTGGTCACAAAAACTGCTCATAATCTCACTATGTGAGATCTAGTATTGAATGTTACTTGCCAATTCAGTTTGTTACACACCACACTCAAACTTGTGAGTCTCTGTTAGGGGAGTTCACAGGTTCGTAGTTCGAGCATCAAAACAGACGATGACCCGAATTGCAGAACTAGCAGTTTCATTCGCACGAAGCAGGGAAGACATCGCATGTCCGTATCGCCTGGGTACAACCACATCTCCGTCCGGAACGCGCAAAAACGCGCCGCACAAGCAAAGCAGCTCCGTCCAGAGTATGCCCGCCGCATGGAGTACGGTGTTGGACCTTATGCCTTACGTCAGGAAGAAGAGCCTGCAACCATTGTTGCCCCCACCGGTGCCCCTGGTCCGCAAGCCGTCAGCCAAGACACTGTCGCCCGCGGCTTCGTCATTTATGTCGGTCTAGACGAAGAGTCGGCCGCGTCCCACCAGCTGACCCTGTCTCGGTTGGCGGCCCAAGTTCGCCGCGAGATCCAGTCCTTGGCGCCCTCTGCCAAGACCCATGCCGCAGTTGCTTTGGCCCCAGCCAGCGCAAAAGGCGACGATCTAGACGTCGTCCGCGTCGTGCTCGGCGACCCTACGGCCAACCGTGGTGCTCGCGTCGAGCAAGCTCCAGTTCAGACGGCCCAGCACTCCGGCGTGCTGATCGACCTTTCCCGCCGCGAAGTTCAACTCGACAGCGAAGTCCTGAACCTAACCTTCAAAGAATTTGAGCTGCTGAACTACATGGTGGAAAACGCTGACAAGACCGTCAGCCGCGACGAGCTGCTCAATACCCTCTGGCGGAACTCCGATGAAGTGCCGAACGAGCGCACCATTGACGTGCACATTCGTCGCCTGCGTTCCAAGCTGGGTCGACTCTCCAACACCGTCCGCACCGTACGCGGTCAGGGATACCGCTTCTACGAGCACCCTGAAGTTGTCGTCTGGGCGGCACCGGAATACACCATCTAATTAGATGGCCAAACGACTGATCCTGCTCCGGCACGCCAAAGCCGACTACGCGCCGGCCATCGATGCTGCCGATGTCATTGTCGAGCAGGCCCAGCTGTTCCAAACATCTCCCGCGCTACCAGACCTCACGGCAACTGCTCTAGCGCATCAGGCCGGTGACCGCTTGCGCCCGCTGGCCGCATCTGGTGCTAGCGACGCACCAGCGGCCGGCCGCTGGATGAAAGCCAACAACTGGATCCCGGATGCCATCATTTGCTCCGACGCGTTACGGACCCGGCAAACCTGCCTGTGGGTCTGTGAGCAGCTAGGCGAAAAAGCTCCCACGCCCTATCTTGATTCCAGAATCTACGGGGCCGATGCCACCGAGCTGATCAGCATCATCAATGAAACCCCGGAGTCGGTCGACACTCTTCTTATGGTCGGGCATATGCCCACAGTCCAAGATGTGGCTATGCGGCTTTCCAGTGGCGATTCCGATGAAGACGCGGTGCTCGCCATGGCGTCCAACTATCCACCGCTGGGTCTGTGTGCTTTCAGCATTGCCGGCTCCTGGGCTGAACTGGATGGCCGGGACGCCAGACTCGAGCATTTCGAGGTTCCGCGGCGCGATAGCTGATTGCGAAGTTCCGCGTCGGAAGTGCGAAAAGAAAAAGTGGCTTAAAAGAAAAAGCGCGCCCAAAGGGATTCGAACCCCTGACCTTCTGTTCCGTAGACAGACGCTCTATCCAGCTGAGCTATGGGCGCTTGATCATGTTCACCACCGACTGGGTGACTGACCTCAATAAACTATACACACCCGGATCGGCGCTGCCAAATTTTGGGCGCTGTGATTGCGCTCTCACATTCGTTCACCGGCCCGCATGAGGCTCCGTGTGAGAGTTGCCACATACTCGCGGGTCTGTGCTGAAAGCCAGCACGGGCCCCGCGTAATACATGATGTTGGGTGATAGTGTAAGGGGCATATGAGGCGGTCTGAGTGCCGCTTCTTTTTAACAGGCGAAACGACCAACACTACCTGTCGCAAACACCCAACGGAGGGAAGGCAATGGCAGATAACGCCACCCAAGCTTCGATCAGTGACGATCTCAGCAATGCCCCGACCAAGAGCAAGCGAATCCTTGACTGGGTCAAGGGCGTCGCAGAACTGACAAAACCAGACCGCATCTATTGGGTGGATGGATCCGCTGAAGAGAATGACCGGCTGACCCAGGAAATGGTGGACTCCGGAACGCTTATCCGGCTCAATGACGAGAAGTTCCCTAACTCCTTTGCCGCGTTCTCTGATCCAGCCGACGTCGCCCGCGTCGAATCCCGCACCTTCATCTGCTCGGAAGATGAAAAAGACTCCGGTTTCACGAACAACTGGATGGCCCCAGCAGAGATGATGGAAAACCTGAACCGCGTGTTCGATGGCTCCATGCGCGGGCGCACCATGTACGTCATCCCATTCGTCATGGGGCACCTCGACGCTGAAGATCCGAAGTTCGGTATTGAAATCACCGACTCCCCATACGTGGTCGCTTCCATGCGCATTATGGCCAAAATCGGCTCCGACGTGCTGGCCAAGATCGATGAGACCGACGCGTTCTTCGTCCCGGCCATCCACTCGGTGGGTTACCCGCTGGCCGAAGGCCAAGAAGATGTGCCATGGCCATGCAACGACGAGAAGTGGATCGTTCACTTCCCAGAAGACCGCTCCATTTGGTCCTACGGTTCCGGCTACGGCGGTAACGCCCTGCTCGGTAAGAAGGCCTACGCGCTGCGTATCGCCTCCGTCATGGCCCAAGACGAGGGCTGGTTGGCCGAGCACATGCTCATCCTCAAGCTGATCTCCCCGGAAGGCAAGGCCTACCACATTGCTGGTGCCTTCCCGTCGGCCTGCGGTAAGACCAACCTGGCGCTGCTGGACCCAACCATCGAGGGTTGGAAAGCAGAAACCTTGGGTGATGACATCAACTGGATGCGCTTCGGCAAGGACGGCGAGCTCCGCGGTGTGAACCCAGAGTACGGCCTGTTTGGCGTAGCGCCAGGCACCGGCTGGTCCACCAACCCGAACGCCATGCGCGCCATCGAAAAGGGCAACTCCATCTTCACCAACGTCGCGCTCACCGAAGACGGCGGCGTCTGGTGGGAAGGCATGACGGACGAGGTCCCAGCCAAGCTCACCGACTGGCGCGGCAACGAATGGACTCCGGAGTCTGACACCCCGGCAGCCCACCCGAACTCCCGTTTCTGCACTCCGATCGATCAGTTGGACATGCTGGCCGAGGAATACTACGACCCGCAGGGCGTCAAGATCGACGCCATCCTGTTCGGTGGCCGTCGCAAGACCACCATCCCGTTGGTGACCCAGTCCCGCGACTGGCAGCACGGCATCTTCTTCGGTTCCACCCTGTCTTCGGAGACCACGGCCGCTGCCGAAGGCGCCGTCGGTAACGTCCGCCGTGACCCGATGGCCATGCTGCCATTCATCGGCTACAACGCAGGTGACTACCTGAACCACTGGGATACCGTCACCAAGGACCACGGCGAGGCCAACCTGCCGAAGATCTTCTTGGTCAACTGGTTCCGTCGCACCGCAGATGGCGGCTTCGCTTGGCCAGGCTTCGGCGACAACTCCCGTGTCCTGAAATGGGCCGTCGAGCGGATCGAAGGCACGGCTGACGCCAACGAAACCGCGGTCGGTTTTGTCCCAACCTACGAGTCCATGGACTTGACCGGCTTGGACATGACTGAAGAACAGTTCGCGGAGGCCATCGCTGTCGACAAGGACGAATGGCTCGCTGAAATCGAGAAGATCAAAGTCTGGTATGACAACTTCGGTGAAGAACTGCCGGCCTCCATGGCACAGCAGTTCGAAGAACTGAAGAACCGGGTCAACGCCCTGTAAACCACAGCACTGCTAAACCGCGTGGGCGGCGCCGCTTCCAACAACGGAAGTAGCGCCGCCCACCGGCTTTAACGGCAAAGGGTGTGAACATGGCTGAGGCGGTACAGTCTTTGACCGCACCGCCTCAGAAATAGTAGTTGTGGTTGGTGTGCCCCTAGCTCACCAACATGAAGTGGACGCCCTGGGGGTCAACGACGGTGGCGATCCGGCCAAACATGGTGTCCTCCGGACCGTCCAAGAGTTTTCCGCCGGCCTCGACCAAACGTTGAATCGCTGCATCGGTGTCCGAGACCGCGAAGTAGACCCGCCAGTGCGACGGGGTCTCTTCGTCCAAAACACCTGCCGCATCGAATAAACCGGAAATCGCGGCGTCGCCGGCGCCGTTGGTCACGTACCGGAAATTCTCTTCGTTGCCCATCTCCTTGGCGTCCCAGCCCAATGCGTCGATGTAGAAGGGCAGCGCCGCATCAAAGTCCTTGGTCACACACTCGGTCCAGGCGAACTGGCCGTGTTTGGCACCAAGTTCGGTTGCGCTGAATTCGCCATCTTGCCACAGACCGAAGACTGCACCGGTCGGATCCACGGCGATCGCCATGTGGCCGTTTCCGGGGATCTCCATCGGCTCCATCATGACTGAACCGCCGTGCCGTTTCACGGCCTCGACGGAAGCGTCGATGTCATCGGTGTCGAAGTAGGGGGTCCACACGGCAGGCTCATCGCCTTGAGTCTGCATGAGCCCGGCTACCGGCTCGCCGTCGACCAGCGCAATATTGTAATGCCCCATGTCAGGACCCTGGTCTTGGAAGGTCCAACCCAGCAGGGAGCCATACAATTCTTTGGCTGCAGCTACATCGGGGACCGACAAATCAACCCAGGTGGGGACATGGTTAAGATCGCTGGACATTAGCTGCTCCTTGGTCGTGGGCATAGTCATTGGCGTGCTTTCTCATTATAGGGAGAGCTCTGCGACTGATGTGAAAAATCGGTTCAGGCGCTTTCTTTCTCATCGAGCTCGTCGGCAGGTCGGCCGGCGTAGCGCAGCCGTCCGGTTCCCGGGGTGAAGCCGACATCGGGAAAATCAAGGACCACCAGGCCGGAGGTCTTGATTCGTACGAAATCTCCGGTCAAGGTTTCGGCCAGCTCCTCGAACGCGGGGTTGTGCCCGACCAGCATCACGGTGTGGACCGGATCTGGGATGGATTCCAACAGCGCCATCAGGTCCGACCCGGCGAACGTGTAGGCCCATTCCTCGGTTTGAACCCGGACTTCGTCTTGGGCCGCAGCCATGAGCGGCTCTTCTACCCGTTCCCAGGTTTGTTGTGCTCGGACGGCGGGGGAGACCACCACGAAGTTTGGGATCAGACCCTGCTCAGCCAGCCACTGTCCGCTGATCGGGGCTTGCTTCCGGCCGCGTTTGGCCAAGGGGCGGTCACGGTCGGAGACCGGCTGCGTCCAATCTGATTTGCCGTGGCGCAGCAGAATGAGTGTGCGTGCCATCTAGCTGCGCACCAACCCCAGAACCTCATCGCGGACGTTGGCCAGAATCTCCGGGGTCGTTGCCTCACCGTTGAAGCGGAGGAACGGTTCGGTGTTGGATGGGCGCAGGTTGAACCACCAGGAGCCGTCAATGCTGCTTACCGTGGTGCCGTCCATGGTGTCTAGTTCGACGCCGCGATCAGCAAAGGCGGCGACCACCTTGTCGATGGCACCTTGCTTGTCTTCTACCTCGGAGTTGAGCTCCCCAGAGGCCACGTACGGGTCGTACTTTTCAGCCAATTCACTCAGCGGCTTGTCCTGCTGGCCCAACATGGCGAGGACATGCATGGCTGCCAGCATGCCGGTATCGGCGTTGAAGAAATCCCGGAAGTAGTAGTGGGCTGAGTGTTCGCCACCAAACACCGCAGACTCTTGGGCCATCACGGCCTTGATAAAGGAGTGCCCCACGCGCGTCTTCACGGCTCGCGCCCCGAGCTCGGCAACCAACTCCGGTACTGCTCGGGAGGTGATCAGATTATGAATGATTACCGGGGTCTGTTCACCATCAGCTTTGGCGCGGGCGATTTCTCGTTCGGCAACCATGGCTGTGATGGCGGAGGGGCTGACCGGGGCGCCAAGTTCGTCGATGACAAAGCAGCGATCCGCGTCACCGTCAAAAGCCAAACCGATGTCTGCCTGGTGCTCGCGAACTGCCTGCTGCAGATCGACCAGATTCTCCGGCTCGAGCGGGTTGGCCGGGTGATTTGGGAAGGTCCCGTCAAGGTCGAAGTAGAGATCGATGATCTCCAGCGGAAGTCCGGGGAGAATTGAGTCGCCCAAGACGGCCGGGGTGGTGCGGCCGGCCATGCCGTTGCCTGCATCAACCACGACTTTCAGCGGACGAATCTGCGACAGGTCCACGAGTGAACGCAGGTACTCGGCGTATCCGCTGAGCACATCGAGCTTCTCGTAGTCACCGGGTGTCGTGACGGCCGGAACTTCACCGGCTTGGAGATATTCGAGCATTTGGTCGCGGATCGCAAACAGACCGGTATCGGCAGAAATGGGCACGGCGCCAGCCTTGGCCATCTTCATGCCGTTATAACCGGCCGGATTGTGGGAGGCGGTAAAGACTACACCGGGTGCGTCCAGCACACCGCACGCGTAGTATAGCATGTCGGTCGAGATCAGTCCCAGGTCCTTGACGCGGGCACCGCGTGCCTGTGCCCCAGCAGCGAAGGCTGCCACATATTCGGCCGAGTCCGGGCGCATATCGCCCCCGACCAGAACGGTCTTCCCAGCCGCATCCAATACATCTACATAAGCGGCTCCGGTCGCAAACACGGAGTCCGTCGTGATGGAATCGCCGACAATGCCTCGCACATCGTAGGCTTTGAACGCCCCGGCGATGGCCGCTAGATCAAGTTTTGTCTCAAACACAGCCACCATCCTATCTGTGCCTAGCACAGTGAGAGTCATCCGTGAAGATGATGTTTGCCTCACACCGGTGTCCAAACGTCGGTCGAACCCAATAGTATGGAATGCATGGGTGAATACTTAGTGCCATTGGCCATCGTGGTCGGAATCGTCGTCCTGACTCTCGGTGCGTACCGCCTCTTCAAATCCCGTCCAACCAGCTCATCCGGCTCTTCCAGCGAACCGGGTTTCTTCGCCGGGCTCAAAGCCCTGTCCAAACCGGTCACGGAGCAGGACGCGCAGGAGGCTGCAGCCAAGCTCAATCCCGAGCAGCACAAGCGGATCTACGGTCTGATCGCCCGCGGTCAGCACCAGCTTGCGGCACAGGCTTTCCAACAGCTGACGGGTGCCAGTGTCTTGGATTCCCTGCTCGCGGTCAATGCCTTGGCGACTTACCCCACCCAAGCACGGCAAGCTCAGGCCGAGCAGGCTGATCCATTCGCCGATGACTTGGCCGCTCACGATGCCGTCGACTTTGAAGAACTCGACTCCGGTGAACTCGACCATGACGGTCTTGACGTTGTCCCGGAGAACCAGCTCGAATTACCAGGGCTGAGCGAGGAACTCTCCCGCCAATTCGATGACTTCACGGTCCCAGAGTCTTGGGGCGAAGAACCGACCCTGCGCAACCAAGCCTTTGAACTGCAAGTCACCCGTGACGAAGAAACTATTCGGATCTCCTCGGATGATCTGGGACCGTGGGTCCACGACCAGCTCGCGGCAATGGTGCGAGATGGCGATTTGGAATCCGGTGCCGCGCTGCTGGCCGCCAACACCGAGCTCTCCGAACCGGAAGCCCGCCAATTCTTAGAGATCATGGCCGAACGCGATCAACAATTGGGAAGCGACTAACGTGACCTCAGACGTCAAAACCATCACGATCACTGGTGCAGCCGGGCAGATCGGATATGCCACCGCGTTCCGGGCAGCTGCCGGCGCCATCTATGGGGCAAACACCAGAGTTCGACTCAACCTGCTCGAAATCCCAGAAGCTGCACAAGCCGCTGCCGGTGTAGCCATGGAACTGACTGACTCCGCCTTTCCGCTGCTGAGCGAAGTTAACACCTTTGACGATCCAAACACCGCCTTCGAAGGCGCTAGCGTGGGTCTGCTCATCGGTGCCCGCCCGCGAACCAAAGGCATGGAACGCGCCGACCTGCTGGCCGCTAACGGCCAAATCTTCGGGCCGCAGGGCGCAGCCATCAACGACCACGCTGCTGATGACATCCGCGTGGTCGTGGTAGGAAACCCGGCTAACACCAACGCTCTCATCGCAGCGAAGCACGCGCCAGACGTTCCGGCCGAACGCTTCACCGCACTTATGCGTCTGGACCATAACCGTGGGCTCGGCCAGCTCGCGACAAAAACCGGGTCGGCTGTAAACGACATTGAAAAGTTCGCGGTGTGGGGTAACCACTCCGCATCCCAGTTCCCCGACCTCGCTCATACCCTGATCGGCGGCACCCCCGCACTCGAGCTGGTGAGCGAAGACTGGTACCGCGAGACCTTCATCCCAACGGTGGCCAACCGGGGCGCAGAGATCATCCAGATCCGCGGCGGATCATCGGTAGCCTCGGCAGCCTCCTCGGCCTTGGACCACATGCGGGACTGGATCAACGGCACTGGCGAACGCTGGGTCTCAATGGGCGTCCCCTCAGATGGTTCATACGGTGTCCCAGAGGGCCTCATCTGTGGGTTCCCGGTCACCTGCACCAACGGTGAATACACCATCGTGCCAGACCTAGACATGAGCCCGTTTGCCTGCGACCGGCTAGACGTGTCCGTTAACGAATTGCGCGAAGAGCGCGAAGCTGTCCGCGACGCCGGTCTCATCAGCTAAAAACTTTTCATACCACTTTGACCCCCACCAACCCCGCAAGGGTAGAGAAGGAAACACACTATATGGGTGCACAGATCCGCATCGGAATCGCAGGCTACGGCAACCTCGGACGAGGTGTAGAAGCTGCCATTCAGAAAAACCCGGACATGGAACTGGTCGGTGTCTTCTCCCGCCGTAACCCAGAGGATGTCCATACGGCCCAGCCCGCCACCACGGTGTACGCCTGGAACGAATTGCCTGAATTCCAAGACAAGATCGATGTGCTCATCCTCTGCGGCGGATCAAAATCCGATCTGCCCGAACAAGGCCCAGAACTGGCTGCCCTGTTCAACACCGTTGACTCCTTCGACACCCACGCCCGGATCCCCGAATACTATGCCGCCGTTGACGCCCCTGCCCGGGCCGCCAACAAGACCGCATTGATTTCCTGTGGCTGGGACCCCGGCATGTTTTCCATCAACCGCATTATCGGTGAGGCGATCGTCCCCGACGGTGACACCTACACGTTCTGGGGCCGAGGCCTGTCCCAAGGCCACTCTGACGCTGTACGCCGGGTCGACGGCGTGGCCGCAGGTGTCCAGTACACCTTGCCTTCCGAGAAAGCCATTGAAGAAGTCCGCTCCGGTACTCGACCAGAACTGGCAACCCGGGACAAGCATGTGCGCGAATGCTTCGTAGTCTTGGAAGAGGGCGCGGATCAGGCCGCGGTCGAAGAAGCGATCGTGACCATGCCGGACTACTTCGCTGACTACGACACAACCGTCAACTTCATCACACAAGAAGAACTCGAACGTGACCACCAGGCCATGCCGCACGGCGGTTTCGTGATCCGCTCCGGTCAGACCTCCCCCGACACCAACCAAGTCGTCGAGTACCGGCTGGCCTTGGAATCCAACCCTGAGTTCACGGCGTCCGTACTAACAACCTACGCCAGGGCTGTCCACCGTCTGGCGCAGGCCGGCGACCACGGCGCTAAAACCGTCTTTGATATCGCACCGGGTCTGCTATCCATCAAGACCCCGGAGCAACTTCGCGCCGAAGACCTCTAGAGCCTAAGCGCTAAAAACAGCAAAAAGCGAGGTCCTAGCCCCAATAGTTCTTGGGAGCTAGGACCTCGCTTTCGCTTAAGCGCTATCCGTTACTGCTGCGGAGGTGTCGGTGGTTCACCCTCACGCGGTGGCTGCGGTTGACCGTCAGGACGCTGAACCGGAGGCTGCTGCCCGGGTTGAGGAGGATTCGGCTGCCCCTGCCCTGGCTGCTGGTACCCTTGCGGGTTACCTTGCTGAGCAGGTGGCTGCTGACCGGGATGACCGTAGCCTTGCTGGCCCGGTTGGTGGCCCGGCTGCGGCTGGAAACCTTCCGGACGGTGACCAGGCTGCTGCGGACCAGGTTGGCCGTAGTTGCCTGGGTAGCCGGGACCTGCAGGCGGGTGCTCTTGGTTACCCTTCTTGCCGCGCAGAACCAGCCAGAGAATGAGACCGATGAGCAGGAGTGCAACAAGTCCGATTAAGACCCACATCATGATAGAAGAACCGACCCCTCCGGTTGTCGAATGAGCTTTGATGGTGACGTCGTTCTGCAAGTCAGACAACTTGGAAATGGTGACCTTGTTGCCCTCAACGGTGCCGGCGGAAGCTTCGATGACATCGCCCGGGAACTCAAAGACAGCAGCGAAGGTCACGGCATCTGCAAACGCGGCGGCTTCTGGGGAGTTCTCGCCGAATTCCTCAGAAGGGATGGTGAGAGTGTAAACACCATTCTCATTGGTGATGGACCCCGAGTCATCGTCGGGGAAAGTTTCCTTCAGCGGCTGCGGCGGGATGGAAGCAACGCAGTGCAACTCTTTGTCAGTGGAAAGATCTTCGTAGCTAACCTCGACGTCCGGGTTCGACGAGGAAGTTGTGTCCTTCATCAATTCTTCACAGGTGACCTCTTCGCCTGACATTTTCAGCAGGCTGGTTTCCTGTTCGGTGAACTTCATTTCCGACCGCATTTCGGCGGTATTGTTCTCGTGGAACTTCGTGTGCATCGAGATCTCACAGGCGGTGAGAAACAGCAGTGCGGGTAGTAGGAGTAGGGCCAAGAATCTCTTCAGGCCCTTCGGGTGCGAGTGTGAGGGCTGTGTAGTCATACAGCCATTCAAGCACGCAGGCCGTGACTACGCTCCTAAAAACCTGATTATTGCGGACAGCCCCCGAGTCCTCCATCGCGGCCGCAACACTTTAAAAACTTTAGTCACAGTGTCCCAAAACCCTTGACCGCGCCGTGCGCCACCGGTAGGTTCAACAGCAACCCACGGGACTGGTTGCCGATGCCTGTCCCAATGGAAAGGGGACCGGACCCATGCATGTATCGTTTACCGGTGTCTACACCGCAACCGAAGCCAGTAACGCGGAAATGCTCGAGGCCAAGTCAACCAAGATCAAGAACTACCTTTTGTCGCTGGCAGAAGAGCATTCCGAGGTGCTTGAGTCGTTCGTCTACCTGCGGGCTTCTGACCGGCTGATTGAAGTCGACCTTGAAGTAGAAGCCGAAAGCATTGAAGAAGCCGCTTCCCGTGCCGATACGCTCATCAAGCACGCGGTCACGAACGCGATTGGCAAAGCACCAGATGGACAGATGTATCTCACTCGGAAATCGTCCGAGTGCGAAATCATGTCTAAGTAGTCTCAACTTCGCTTTTCAGCGCACTAGTTCTGCAGATTGGTCAGCGCCCTATCCCAGCCGTCGTAGACGAAACCGTCACCTGGTTCGCCGGAGAACCCGTGTAGGTGGAAGACCAACTCGGTCTCTTGCTCGCGTTCGCTAAAGGACAGTGTGAGTCGAGGTGATTCTTCCACAGGCGAGCCTGGCTCGCCCCACGTCATGGAAAGTCTTTGCGTTGGGGTTACTTCCAGAAAGACACCTCCGGTGTGGAACTCATCACCGGTTTCCGCGTTCACCATGGTGTAGAAATACTTGCCGCCGAAGTGCGGCTGGATGACCACGGAAGAGGGGTCGACACCGTAGGGTTCCATCCACGTGGCGAACACGGTCGCATCCGTCCACGCCTCCCAAAGTTCGGCACTACTGGCAGCGAAAGACTTCGTGATCGTGAATTGTGGTTGGCTCATGACACCTTCTGCACACATCTTGTGTAGGGAAACGTTGTGCGAAATAGACGGATCCCCGCCAACTTCGTTGAGTTGACGGGGATCCAGCTGCGGAGACGGGGGGATTCGAACCCCCGGTCCGGTTTAACCCAGACCCTTCATTAGCAGTGAAGTCCAATCGGCCTCTCTGGCACGTCTCCATCCGAGTTACATAAAAATGTAACTCTCCTAGGGTAGGCTACGGCGGGCTCATTCTGCAAAACGATTGAGCCCGCTGAACCGACCACAGTGCCTAGTCGTCCACACCCAATTGGACATCCGTCGACTTGATCAAGATGTAGACATCTTTGCCTTCCGCTAGACCCAAATCTTGGGCGGCCGCGCGTGTGATGGATGAGGTGAAAACATTCTCACCAACCTTGACCCGAACAACGGCCATCGCTTCAGACAGGTCGACAGACTCGACAACGCCTTTGAGTTGGTTTCGTGTAGACAAACGCATTCTGTGGTGTCCTCTCAACTAGGAGTTTTAGTCCTAGTTCGATCCTACTGAACAGCAACCCTGTCGAACAGGAAACGCTGGTAGCGGGCCAACAGTTCTGCCCGTGCCTGCTGGTCTGCAGCTCCAGAGTGCCCACCGTCGAGAACCTCGTGGAAACGCATCTGATCGGCGCCGCGTTCAAAGAGTTTCGCGGCCAGTTTCCGCGCTTGGACAGGTCCTACCCGATCATCGCTGGTTGCCGTCCAAATCAGTGTGGCCGGTAGCTGCTTAAGCTGCTCATCACTGAGCTCATCAACGAGGTGGTAAGGGGAGAAGGTCTTGATGAACTCCCACTGCTCGGGCACATCAGGGTCACCATACTCGGCGATCCACGAGTGTCCTGCCGACAACTGGGTGTACCTGCGCATATCCAACAGGGGCACGCCGCAGGAGAGCGCCCCAAACAACTCCGGATACTGCATCAGCATGTTCCCGATCAACAAACCGCCATTGGAACCACCGGCAGCGGCCAGATGTTGGGGAGCTGTGACGTTTCGCGCCACCAAGTCTTGCGCGACGGCCGCGAAGTCTTCGTACGCCCGGTGCCGATGCTGCTGCAATGCTGCTTGATGCCAACGCGGACCGTATTCACCGCCACCACGGATATTGGCCAGCACGTAAACCCCATGTCGGCCCTCGCTGTCTTTTTGGTCGAGCCAGCCAATAGCGACAGCCGGCTCGTAACCCGGGGTGCGGGACAGCTGGAAACCACCGTAGCCGGATAACAACGTCGGATTCTTCCCGTCCAAGACCGCGTCTTTGGCGCTGATCATGAAATACGGCACGGAGGTGCCGTCCTTGCTCCGCACAAAGTGCTGCTCCACCCGGTACTGTTCCGCGTCGAAGAAAGCCGGAGAACGTTTTACCACGGTTGCCCGCAAGGTGGCCTTCTGTGCCGACAGATCCACATCAAACTTGGCTCGGTAGAGCGTGGTCGGGGTCAGGAAACCGGTGGTCGTCAACCACAACTCATCCGGGTCCGGTCCGAAGCGATCCACCCGGCTGAAGGAGAACATCTGGTACTGATCCGATCCGGTCAGCACACTCGTGTCAACGTCTAGGGCGGATACCTTCACATCGTCCTGATCTTGTTGCAGATGGAAGGCGAGTACCGTCGTGGCCACATCCTGCAAGACATTCAACACCAGCGCATCCGAGAGGAACGTCCAGGACTGGAGGGCGCTGGAGTCATCCGGGGTGAAAACCACAGTGGGGATCGCGTTCCCGGTCAAAAACTCCTCGGCATTCACGATCAACAGCGAACCGCCGGGCACCAGCTGGCCCGGTGCGTACTTGTACTCTTCACGTGGGTACAGGAGCATCCACTGTTTGTGGAAGGAAACCCGCATGTGGGTGGGGACAGGGATCTGCGTGAAAACCGGGTCGTGGAAGTCCGTGCCGGTGTGCACGTATTCGCGGGCGTTGAAGAAGTCGATGACGTCACTGGCCAGGAGCCGAGGATAGTCAGGGTCCGGATCGAAACCGGCAGAGGTGCCCAAATGGTCCAACGAGGTGGAGAAAATCACGGGAGCATCAGCCAACTCGGTACCCCGGCGCAAAAGCCGCACGGTGGCGGGGTAGGACGAAGCGGTGGTGTCAGAATCATCGAGGGGAACCGCAACCAGTAGGGTGTCGGCATCCAGCCAGCTGAACCACGTCTTGGCGGTCTCGACGAAGAAACCATCCTCGCTGGCGTCCCGGAACGAGCCACGGCGCAGATCGAACTCGCGCAGCTGGGTAGCATCACCGCCATCGGGCGATAGCGCCACCATGGCACGGTCATCGTCCGGGCGAAGTGGGGAAGCGCCAGTGAAAACCCACTCGACGCCTTCCTGCGCGGAAAGTTCGTCCACATCGAGCAGGACTTCCCACTCTGGGTTCTGAGAGGCGTAGCTGTCGACCGGCGTGCGCCGCCACAACCCACGCGGGTGCTCGGCATCCTGCCAAAAGTTGTAAACGTATTGCCCGCGCTGGGAGGGTGCCGGGATCTTCTCCGCGGAGTTCAACACCTCAAGATGTTCTGCTACCAAGCGTCGGTACTGGTCATCGTATAACTCGGCCTCGGTGGCAGCGTTTTGCTCCCGCACCCAGCTCAGGGCGTCGTCGCCGTGGATGTTTTCTAACCAAAGGTACGGATCATGCTCACTCATGAGCACCATCCTAGAACCCGCAGGGTACTAAGCTTGAGTTTCATGGGTAGTTTTCACTGTGTGCTGATTGGTGCCGGTCCGCGCGGCACGTCCTTCCTCGAACGGCTCTTAGCCAACCTCGAATCCGGGACCCACCCACACGGCGCCCAAGTACGGCTCAGTCTGGACGTGATCGACCCCTACGCACCAGGTGCCGGGCACGTCTGGCGTCAAGACCAAGACCCCCTATTCCTGATGAACACCCCGGCGCTGTTCCCCACCGTTGCGCCGGTAGGACAGACCCTCGAAGAGCTGGCCGGCTCCTCAGTGGGCCAGTCCTTCCAAGAATGGCTGGCCCAACAACAGGACGGGACCGGCGGGGTGCACAACCCGTCCGTGGAACACATGTGTGCCGAACTGCGCGCCGATGGCTTCCCACCCCGAGCGTTATACGGTGCCTACCTCTCAGATCAGTATCACGCGGTGGTCGCCGCCTTGGAACAGCGCCCGGAGATCGACCGGATCACGTTCCACCAATCATTGGCTACCGGTGTGCGTAAGCTCGAGGACGGCCGCTATCAAGTACAGGCTGACCAGCATGTCTTCACGGCGGACACTCTGGTGCTCGCACTCGGCCACGTCCCGGCCCGGCTGAACCCGAACCAGCGTTTGCTGGCGGATCAGGCCGCCGAGCACAACTTGGGCTACATCGAACCCAACATTTCCGGTGACGTGGAATGGGACCAGATCCCGGCCGGGGAAGCGGTCCTGATGCGCGGGCTGGGCCTGAACTTCTTTGACGTGATGATTGCGCTAACTCAGGGCCGTGGCGGACGTTTCCTACCCGCGCAGGAGCCAGGTCGGTTGACGTATCAGCCCTCGGGCGCGGAACCGATCATCTACGCTGCTTCCCGCCGCGGCGTGCCCTACCGGGGCAAAGCGAACCTTGATTCGTACTACCCCCGCGCTGTGCAGCTGCGCTACTTCACCGAAGAGCACGTGGAAGAACTGGTGGCACGGTTCGGCAAACTCGACTTCCGCGCCCACTTGTGGCCGCTGATCAACCGTGACGTGTTGCTCACCTACTACCGCACCCTGGCTCGGGAACGATCCGATGTCTTTGCCCGAGACCCCGAAGAGTTCCTCCTCCGGTTAGAAACCATGCTGGACTCGGCACACCACGGTGAAGAAGTCACCCAATCCCAAGCCGAAGAACTCTTGGCCGCTTACGCCCCGGAGCAGCGCTGGCTCGACGTCCGAGCCCTCGCACAACCTGCCGAAGGCCTCACCTTCGCGAACGCGCAGCAGTACCAGCAGTGGGTTAAAGAGTTCCTCGCCCACGACATTGATTCCTCCTTGGCGGGGGAGAGTTCCCCGCTGAAGATCGCCATCGGTGCCCTGCATCGGTGTCGAGAACTCTTGAAGGAACTGGTCCGCGAACAGAAGATCACCGACCCATCCCGAATTCGTGACCTCGCCGGCTGGTTCGGCCCCATGATTGAGGGTCTGGCCTCCGGCCCACCCGTCCAGCGGATCGCCGAACTCTTGGCTCTGGCCGAGGCCGGCATCGTTCAGTTCATGGGCCCCACCCCCGTCTTCGAAGTCGAACAGCACCGGGATACCTTCCAAGTGATGAGCCCGTGGGTGCACGATGAACCTGTCCGGGCGCGCTACCTCGTTGAAGCGATGATGCCTGCCAACCAGATCCAGCTCACCGCCTCAGTGTTCCTACAAGAACTCCTTGACCAAAAGCTGGCGCGGCCGTGGGTCTTGACCAACGAAGATGGCCTGGCTGTGGCGGGGCAGGGGCTGGACGTCACCGGCAGACCCTACCGATTGCGCAACGATGCGGGCGAAGAGAACATTTTCGTGCTGGGCCTGCAACTATCCTCAGCCCAATGGGGGACAGCCATCGCGGCAGAAGCAGGGGCCTCAACCAAACTGGGTGCACGCACCCTCGGTGACGCTGACGCCATTGCCGTTGCCGTCCTAAACCAACTGAGGGCCGCTTAACGGGAAAGTCCCGCACGGAGAAAAACTCACGCACGGGACTTTCCGGATCGCGGATGGTAAGGGATTTGAACCCTTGAGACGGGATCACCGCCTACTGGTTTTCAAGACCAGCTCCTTCGGCCGCTCGGACAACCATCCAGACGTGACTACTATACGGCAGTTACCTGCTCGGGGTAAAAAATTGGGAGAATAGAAACACCATCACCAACGGTGGCCCAGCAGAAAGGGGAAGGCAGCATGCGCGCGGTCAAATTTACTGGAGCCGGTGGCCCAGAAGTGATTGAAATCGTCGAGGTCGACCGGCCAGAACCTGCTGCCGGGGAGGTCCTTATTAAGGTCGCAGCAGCAGGCCTGAACCGGGCCGATGCCTTGCAACGCCGCGGCCACTATCCTCCCCAACCCGGGATGAGCGATATCCCCGGGCTGGAAGTTTCCGGGACGGTCGTCGCCTACGGTCCGACCCCAGAGAAGGGCGCCGGACGATTCGCCAGCAAACAGGCACAACTACCCCTCGGCGCCGAGGTATGTGCGCTGCTTTCCGGCGGCGGTTACGCCGACTACGTGGCCGTCCCGGCCGGCCAAGTCCTCGAAGTCCCCGAACCGGTCTCGCTGCGCGCTGCAGCCTCGCTGCCGGAAGTCGCCGCCACCGTCTACACCAACTTATTCTTCGACCAGCGGGTCCGACCCGGTGACCGGGTCCTCATCCACGGAGGCTCCGGCGGCATCGGGTCAATGGCCATCCAACTGTTGGCCGCACTGCAATGCACCGTCATCGTCACGGTGTCCTCAGCGGAGAAGGCGATGTACGCCTTGAACCTGGGTGCCACCCACGTGATCAACTACCAGCGGCAGGATTTCGCCGAGCAGGTCAAAATCATGACTGACGGAGCCGGGGTTGATTTCATCCTCGACGTGGTGGGGGCAAAGTACCTGCAACGCAACGTGGACAGCCTGGCTCCGTTCGGCACCATGGTCACCATCGGGTTGCAAAGCGGGGCCCGCGCCGAGCTGGATATGGGTTCGCTGCTGCGCAAGAAGCTGACCCTGCGTGGCTCCACCCTGCGCGACCGCTCCCTGAAACAGAAACGCAAAATCATGAGCCAAGTCGGGGCCAACGTCTGGCCACTGATCTCTGAAGGGTACGTCAATACCTATATCGACCGCACCTTCGACCTTGAAGACGCACAAGCCGCCCACGAATACTTCGATTCGGGCCAGCACCGCGGCAAAGTGCTGCTGACCATGGACCACTAGAAACCCGAACAGGAAGCACGGATCACGTGGCAGGATTCTTGAGCCGATTTCGGCACCGAAAAGAACAGCGGCAGCTCACCGGTGAACTCGGCGAAGGCCTGTGGCGCCGAGCCCACGATCGGTTCGTGCGCGCCCTCGACCGCTACCACCAGATCCTCGAAGGGGTCACCGACACCGGGGATTACAACCAGCTAGCGGAACTAGGTAACCAGCTGGCCGATCTATTACCGATCGTCCGCGACCTGTGCGCCCAGTGCCAGCGAGAGCACCCCTCGGATGAGCTGACAGTCCCAAACGAGTGCCGACCGGTGCACGCCAAGCTCTCTTCCGCCTCCAACGCGCTCGCCACCACGGCCGAGGCCGCGGCCCTGTTCCGACTGGGCCAAGTCCCCGTGGAACAGGTTCGCTTCCGTGCAGCTCGGGTTGAAGAAGATGTTGCGGCCGCCCAGCAAGCCGCCCTCCAACACGAGATATAGCCCAAGACCCAGGGCAAGAATCCAAAAACGAGCGTGGCCCGCCGGCAGAAGATCACTTCTATGCCAGCGGGCCACGCTTGTCTATTTGAGCCTCCTGCCGGAATCGAACCGGCGACCTATTCTTTACGAGGGAATCGCTCTACCGACTGAGCTAAGGAGGCCTGTGCGTAACGCACACGACGCTACTTTAGCACGATTTTTCAGCTAGCTTTGACAGGTTTTTCCATCTGCCGGGACCGTCCCATCGATCAAGAAACCCTCGATCGCTGCATCCACACAATTGGACTTACCGTAGGCGGTGTGACCAAATCCCTCATAGGTGACAAGTGTGCCGTTCTCCAGCTGCTCGGCCAGGGCCTGCGACCAGCGGTAAGGGGTAGCCGGATCCCCGGTGGTGCCGACCACCACGATGTCGGGGGAACCTGCAGCCTTCACCGCCGAGGGCGCGTTCTCCGCTTGGTGCGGCCACGCGGTACAGAACAGACTGGTGGAAATGAAGTAACGGCCGAACAGTGGGGAAGCTTCCGTCAACGCGCGGTAATCGCCCACCAGTTCGTCCTTGAATGCCGGTCCACCGTAGTCGGCGCAGTTGACGGCCGCGAAGGCCTGCACCAGATTCGATGCGTAGGTGCCATCAGGGTTGCGGTCGTAGTTCAAGTCCGCCAACTGCAACATCATCGCCGGGCTGCCATCAACCGCGTCCTGACGGTAGGCATCAACCAGAGTCGGCCACATATCCTTGTCGTAGAGGGGCACGATGAACCCATCCAGCCACGTCACCCCATTCACGGTCCGCCCACCACTAGTCACCGGGGATTCGTCCAGACTCTCCAACCGCTGCTGAATGTCCTTCAACGCATCATCCACGCTGCCGGTGAACGGGCAGTCGTCAGCTTCGTTGATGCAGTAGCTGGCCCAGTCACGCGTGGCGGAAACGAACCCCTCCATCTGCTGGGCGCTAAGTTCCCGTCCGCTCAAACTCGGATCCATGCCACCGTCCAAGACCATGGCGCCCACATGGGTTGGGAAGAGCTCCGCGTACCGTGAACCCAAGGCGGTCCCATAGGAAAAACCGAGGTAGTCCAGCTTCTCCTGGCCCAGCACCAGCCGCATCAACTCCATGTCATGAGCGGCGCTGACCGTGTCCATATGATCAACGATCGGACCGGATTTCTCCCGGCAGGACTCGACCTCCTCTTCGGCCTCCCGCAGCGCCTGATCCCAATCCAAGTCCTGCGGGTCAGACTGCGGTTCAGCCCGCTGCTCATCGATCTGCTCATCGGTCAAACAACGCACCGGCGTGGACCGCTGCACCCCGCGCGGATCAAAGCTGGTCAGACGGAATTCCTCATTCATTTCGTGCGAGAAAACGTTGTCCGCAGCCCAGCTGAGAAAATCAACGCCAGAGGAACCGGGACCACCAGGGTTGGTGAGCAGGTGGCGCGAAGGGGCGGAGTTACCGGCCGGCATCGTCCGGGCCATAACCACCTCGATGTTGCCCTTGGCCGGGTCCTCGTAATCGAGCGGCGCTTTGAGGGTGGCGCACTCCAACTTGGTCCCGTGGTTGTCCAAGTCCTGGCAGTCGTCCCACTGCAGCTCTTGGGAGACGTACTCCGCCATGGCTTCTTCAGCGAAAATCCCCTCCGGGGCAACGGGTGCACCCGAGGAAGTCGTTCCGGAACCACCTTGGTCCTTTTCCGTTTCTGCCGTGGGGGTGGGGAAGCAACCACTAAGCACCAGGGCCGTGGCGGCAACGAGGCCAAGAACGCCCGCCGGGACTGCGCGGCGGGACCGTGGGGTGGGCGAGGGGGAAGTCATGGGGAAGGGCTACCTTCTGTTCTCGGGGACAAAGTTCACGGCGAGTGCTTCCATCGCCAATTGGTGCGGCACATTGGACTGGATGCGCTCGCGAGCCACGGTGATGGCATCAATGCAGGTGAGCGCGTGGGTCGGGGTCGTGGCGGCGGCATAATTGCCCAGGTTGGGCATCAATTCTTCGTTCACGAGCGCCGCCCCGGTGCCCAATTGCAGGCTGAGACAGTCGCGGAAGAAACTGGCCACATCAACCATGGCCCGGTCTAGGGCGTCATTGAGGGCCCGACGGTTCCTGCGTTTGTGGTTCTCTTCCAGCTCTTTGAAATACGAACGCAACTTTGGTGGCACGTTCTCGTCCGGGGCCAACCCCATGGAGTGTTTCAGAGCCGCCAGTTCGCGTTCATTGCGGTCGGTGGAGGAGGCCGTAGCCTCTTCGGTGGTGGTCGCCACCAGATCCTGAGCTAGGGCGGTGGCAGCAGCCACGCTGCGCGCCTGCAAGGGTAAGGCCGCGATCTTGAGTCGACGCTGCATCGCCGCTGGCTGCTCCGCCAACCAGCGGGCCACCCCGACGTGGGCTTGCGATAGTCGCACCGCCTGAGCAGCGATCTCTGGCGCGTGGCCTTCTTTCACCAACAGTGCGGTAATGGCCTCCACCGGTGGAATCTGCAGCCGGACCGGCCGACACCGGGAACGAATCGTGACCAGCACATCGGCAGGAGACGGAGCACACAGCAACCACAGGGTGTGCGCGGGCGGCTCCTCAATGGCCTTGAGCAACACATTGGTGGTGCGTTCGGTCATCCGGTCCGCGTCCTCGACGATGATGACCCGCCACGGCGCGGTCGCCGGTCGGCGGTAGGCCAGCTCCAACCATTCACGCACTTCTTCGATCCGGTATTGGACCTCTTCCGTTGCGTAGACCGAGACGTCGGGGTGGGCGTCGGCCAGAATTGACCGGCACGGATGGCACTGGCCGCACCCCTTGTCCTCCGGGCGTTCCTCCCGGCAAACCAAGGCCGCGGCGAAAGCCCGAGCGGCCACGGACCGGCCGGAGCCGGGCGGGCCGGTGAACAGCCAGGCGTGCGTTGGTGCGCCGCGCATGACTTCACCGCGCAACTGCTCGAAGGTCGCGGGCTGGCCAATGAGGGCATCCCAGACCCCAAAGGTAGAGGTGTGCGATGTGTCAACGGACATGGGCGCTCACCTGCCGACGATTCAACAACTCTTCAACCCGGCGGCTGACAACGCGGGCGATGGCTGCCGGATCCTGATCGGCGTCAATGACCAGATAGCGTTCCGCAGCGTCGGCCGCCAACGCGAGGAATGACTGCCGGATCTGCTCGTGGAAAGCGTCGGCCTCTGCCTCAATCCGATCAGCGTGGGCCGCCCGGTCACGCATCCGAGCCCGGGCCGCTTCTACCGGCAGGTCCAACAAGATGGTTAGGTCCGGGACGAGCCCGTCGGTGGCCCATTCGTTGACCTGTCGGACGCGATCGATGCCGAGCCCGCGTGCTCCCCCCTGGTAGCTCAGCGACGAATCGACGTACCGATCGGACAGGATAATCTTGCCGGCCTGCAGGGCAGGTTCGATGAGCTCTTCCACGTGTTGGGCGCGTGCGGCAGCAAACAGGAGAGCTTCGGCACGGTCACTGATGTGGAGCATGTCCCCAGCGGGGGAATGGGCCTGCAACAGCAGACCTCGGACGGCTTCACCAAGACCTGTTCCGCCGGGCTCACGGGTGAGGACCAGACTGTGCCCGGCTTCTGCGAGATTCTCGTGGAGTAGCTTCAACTGGGTTGATTTGCCGACGCCGTCGCCGCCTTCGAAGACGATGAACAGACCACGATGGGGCAGGGAGGCAGATGCTGTAGGTTCCACTCTGTCAGCTTACCGTTTATCGCTGGGCTGCGGCCCGGTGGTTACCGGAAGTGGGTGACCGATTCGCCCCGCGGGTTGTGCTCGCGCAGCTTGTGGAGCAAATGGGTGCGGTTGCGGACCTCGAGTTTCCGGAACAGCTGAGTTAGGCGGTGTTCGACGGTGCGCTGGGACAGGAACATTTCGGTGGCGATCTCCCGGTTGGTCCAGCCTTGCTGTAGCCGCTGGACAATCTGTTTTTCCTCATCCGTGAGCAGATTGAGCACCGAATTATTTAGCGAGTCACTGTTCTCCTCAGCCTCATTAACGGAAGGCATCATGTAGGCGGCTTGGCGCTCCCAGCCGACAGCGCCGATCGAGGAGAACAAGCGCAACGCTATGCGGAAGTCACGCTGAGCCCCTACCGAATCGTGCAGGAAGTTACGGGCCAGACCCAGCAACATGTGCAGTCTGCCCAGCTCGAACTCTTTCATCTGGTGCTGCATCGACTCTAGGATTCGGGTCAACTGCGCCAGCGCTTCCTCCGGTGCCCGGGTCAGGGCTTCAGCACGCAGGAACCGATACGAGGAGAGCAACTTGTCCCGGAACACCCCGTCGGTGTCGATGCGTTCCAAAATGGTCCGTGCTTCCTCGCGCTGACCGCGCAGGACTTTGATCTCCACCAGGGAGCAAATGATCCGGACCGCGGAGGCTGAGGTTGTCGACTCCAAATGGTTGAACGCCGCTTGCAGGTGAAATTCGGCTGTTTCCAGCCTGCCAAAGGACAGCGCGTAGTCGGCCTCCAGCGACAAGATGCGGGCAATCTGGTCCGGACTGTAATAGTGGTGCTGTTTCGTGAGGGCCTTCGCGATGTAACTGCGGGCCGTCTCCGGGTGATCCTTCTCGAACCAGTACCACGCGATGAAAGTTTCCGGCAGCGGAGAGATCAGCTGAGCGGTGGGCCCGTGCAAGATCAACGATTCAACGGCCTTGATGGCAGCCGAATAATTCTGGTCCCCGAACTCAATTTCGGTACTGATGATCTGGCACATGCTGTCGGACAGCCGCGGCAGATGCGGCAGCGCATTGCCCTGCAGGGGCGCAACCACATTGCGGGCCTCCTCGAACATACCGACCTCGGCCAAGGCCGACGCCAACGCAATCGCGCCGAAAGTGTGACCGGCAAGACTGTCCTGTTTCTGCCACTGCTCGTACGCCTGCTGAGCGCCGATCAGATCATCCTGGGCCTTGATCATGATGTAGCGCATCATGGACAGCCGTTCGGCGTACTCGGTCGACTGCGGAGCGTTGTACGTGCGCAGCAGTGACTTGGATTCTTCCAAGTGCTGCAAGGCCGCTTCTTTGCGGTAATGCAGGGCCAGGCAGGACGCCAGTTTCAACTGCAGCAAGGCCGCGGATTGGGGTGCGGTGTCCCGGTGTTCGGTGACTGCAGCCACGATGCTGGTCTCGTCAATGGGGGTGCCGATGAGACTGGATATATCGAGGCAGTAGCCCATCATGTACAACTGCAGTTCAGCACCAGGGTCGCACCCGATCACGTAGTTCAGGTAGCGGCGGGCCCAGTCCAGCTGCACCCGCTCGAACAGGCCTTTGACGATCTCGCGGAATTCGTCGAGTGCCTCCGTCTTATGCCCGAGCACGTGCGCCAATTGGTTCTCGATGATCTCGATGCCGAAGTCGATGTGACCTTGTTTGATGAGGCCGGCAGCCGTCCGATAAGCCTCCCGGGGATCGAGGTCGTCGGAGACACTGAGCTCGTGATACTTCCGCACGAGGAAATGCTCGGTGACCCGGGCCAGGCGCAACTGGCGCTCTTTACGTAACTTGGTTGGCTGCTGCCAGAACAATTCGTTGCGCAGAATCTGCGAGGGCATCGTCAAAAAGGTGCCGTGCTGTTGGAGCAGTCCCTTCGTCAGCAGATCCTGGACGGTGTCGGCGCCGCCATCGGTGACCTCCTCGATCGCGGAGGCCTCCACCATCGGAGCCAACGCGCAGTAGGAAAGGGTCTCCAATTCCTGCGTGTAAAAGCACTGTTCGTTGAGCTGCTGCGCGAATGAGGGACGCAGCACCGGCCGCAACGGAAGCGTGAGTGGGTCCAGACCGGTGAGCTGGCCTTCGGATGCCTCCCGCAATTGTTCCCGGAAATAGCGGGCATTGTGATCGGAGCGCTCGAGCAAGACTCGCAAGACAACCGGGCTGGTGGCGGGCCGTTGTAATTCCACGACTAAAGCTTCAGCGTCTGCGATACTGAACGGCGGAATCCGCAATTCGCGCAGCAAGGACCAAGCCGTACCCTGAACTGAATTTGCCGAGGTAGCCACGATCTTGAACCGGTCCGGCATCAACTGGGTCACCAAGACGCTGATCACCTGTTGGCTGGCCTCATCCATCAGCTCGGCATCATCGATCAGCAGATAAAGATTCAGCGGCAAGACTGCTTCCAGTCTTGTTTGCAGTTGACCGGCGATCGTAAAACAATCCACGGCAGTAGGAGACTCAGAGCTGTCCCAGAGTCCATCCGTGTGTCGGGCGTATCTGCCGAATAAGAGTCGGACACCAGAGAACGGCAACTCGCGGTGCTGCGGGCTGCTGCGTGCAAGGAGGAATTCTTCGGAGCCGAAGCGTCGGCTGATGCGGTTCAAGACATGCGTTTTGCCGCTATCCGGGTCCCCCAGAATCACAACTCCGGGCTCCTCGCGGAGACATTGACAGATACTCTCGATGAATTCTGTGCGCGACTGCATGGTGGGGGTCCTCTCTCGAGCAGAAGACGAGTGAACAACGGGGACGCGTCGACCATCGTCTACGAATTCCTGAGGTAGGAACTCGTTGCGCGCGCTGTAACGAACAGAACCGTAGGTTACTGGCCAGTTACGGAACGTGCTCTAATTATAAGCGCGCTGATGAATAAGTGGGTGATGTGGTGGAAATATGAATTTCTAGGCGGCAACCACCTTTCGGCGCTCTGGGCTTACCCACTGGCCGGTTGAGACGCTCTGGCCGAGGGCCTTAATGAGAGCGCGCAGCGAAAGGAAAGCATCGACGAACCGAATCAACGGGAAGAAGGGTGCGAGCAAGAGGAACTTCCAACGCCCGGTGATGGCGGCCGCAAAACAGGATAGGAGCAGGTCCGGAATCAAGATTCCGACGACCAGCACCAAGAGGGCAACGGTCCAGTTTGGTTCAAACAGCGGGAACTGGCTGGCGAAAAAGTCCGGGAACAGTACCCAGGCCAGGCCCGCGAGCACCAGCAGCGGCAGGATAAAGCAGAACATGAACGCGCTGGAGACAAGCTCAATGCAATATGCCCAGACGCTAATCCAGAACTTTCCACGCAGACTGGCGTGCTTGCGCACGGTCTGCCAGAAGCCCAAGGCCCAGCGCAAAACCTGCTTGCGATAGTCGCGCAGATTGTCCGGGTCCTGGGTGAAGGCGACCGCGGCCGCCGGGTGGAACTCAATCCGTCCCAGCTTCTTCTGCTGGATTTCAAACGTCATGTTGAAATCCTCGATGACCAGGCCCGGCGCCTGAATGTCTATCAAGGGCAGGATTCTGGAACGGTACATGCTCGCGAACCCGGGGACGATGTTCACCACATCGATTCCGCGGGTGGCCTGCCCGTACTTCACGAGTCGCTGTACAACCTGGTAGAGGCGCTCGCGGTAATGCGTGAAGAGATTGGCGAAAAAGCCGTGCGGTGCAGGATCAAGCTGCGTGCGGGCACATGCGGCAACCGCAACGACATCCGGGTCAGCAAAGACGGGCAAACCTGTTTCAAAGTAATCCGGGGCAAGCTCGGTGTCGGCATCTAGGAAAAGGACAACCTCGAAGTTCCGGTCAAGTTGAAAATGCTCGATGCCGGCAGCTAGCGCGCCAGCCTTCCCGCGGTTGGGGTTGAGATCCAGGACGTTCACCCCGTAGCTGTGGGCGATCTGTGAGGTTGCATCGGAAGAGCCATCAGAGACGATGAAGACTTGGTCGGCCGTGACGTGTTGAAGCGCCGACCGGATGGTGTTTTCGATGACTGCTTCTTCGTTATGGGCAGCAGTTAGTACCGCGACATCGGAGAGTTTCGGGCAACCGGGATGGCTAACCATCAGTGGTAATCGTTTCGCCAAACCCGGCTCTTGCACGAGCCGAGTCGCGCCAACGATGGCCCAGAAGGTGGTTGTTAACCCCATCAAGACCACCGTCATGATGATAACGGTCAGCACTTTTGATGCCCCTATCGCTTTTCCGTGAATAACTAACTTATGAGTAGCTGTCGGGGTGCGCAGTCCCCCTCTCTTATATTGAACCCATTTCGGCAATAACACATAGAAAAAGACAATACTGTGCGGTTAACCGCAAAGCCCCCGCTAACCGTTGCGGCATCGCGTAGTAAGTATAGAAAACTCTCGAAATCAGGGTTTTGTCTGTTGGACGATCGATATGAATTAAAACTCACTGGTTGGTTTCCCCCACTCGGATGCCAGCCGCTTCTAACGGCGACGCAGAACTAGGGGTTGTTGATCCGCTTTGATCCGCGACTAGTACGTGCACTTGCCGAAGCCATAAAACTTGGAGGGGATCCATGTCGGTTGATCACAGCCCGATTGCGCTGCGCGAACGCGCGACGCATAGGCATGCCCGGAAACATTCTTCACCGAACGGAACAAGCCCACGCTTCGACTTCGACATCGCCATCGTGGGTCTGGGGTACGTCGGTCTACCGACCGCCTTGGCGCACGTGCACAGCGGCAAACGAATCCTCGGCTTCGAAGCCAGTTCAGCCCGCGTGCAAGCCATCAAGAACCACGAGGTCGACCTGCTGCCCTCGGATCAGCAACGTCTGACCGAAGCCTTGGAAGGTGAGAATTTCGAACTCACCCTCGACCCAGCGCTACTCGCCACGGCAGAGTCTGTTGTCATCTGCGTGCCGACGCCAATCGATGAAAACGCCATCCCAGATCTGAGCATTCTGCGCTCCGCCTGCGAGACAGTCGTCAACCACGCCGTTCCCGGCCAGATTCTGATCGCCACCTCCACCACTTACGCAGGCTGCACCCAAGACTTCCTCGTGAAGCCGCTTCAGGACCGCGGTTTTACGGTAGGCAAGAACATCTTCGTCGCTTTCAGCCCTGAACGGATCAACCCTGGGGTGGCAGACTTCGCGATTGAAGACGTGCCCCGCGTCGTCGGTGGCTTCGACCAAGCCTGCCAAGAAAAAGCCGCAGAGGTTGTCGGTGGCTACGGCGGCAGCATCCACGCGGTCGACTCCCTCGAGGTTGCCGAGATGAGCAAGCTGATGGAGAACACCTTCCGTGCGGTCAACATCGCCATGGCCAACGAATTTGCTGAGGCGTGCCGGGTCTTGGGCTTGTCCGTCCAAGACGTGATTGAA
The DNA here is from genome assembly GCF_042434215.1 of Micrococcoides hystricis. Taxonomy (NCBI): domain Bacteria; kingdom Bacillati; phylum Actinomycetota; class Actinomycetes; order Micrococcales; family Micrococcaceae; genus Micrococcoides; species Micrococcoides hystricis. Next base: position 179,508 of record NZ_JBHLUB010000029.1, read on the forward strand.
GCTGCCGATTCCAAACCCTTCGGATTCATGAAGTTCATGCCCGGACCCGGTGTGGGCGGTCACTGCATTCCGTGCGACCCGCACTACTTACTGTGGCGCATGCGCAAAGAGCATGTGCGCCTACCGGTCATCGAACAAGCCATGAACAGCATTGCGCAACGTCCGACGGCGGCCGTGGAACGCTGTGGGCAGCTCCTCGCCGAACGCGGCATCGCGCTCAAAGACGCAAACGTGGTGGTCGTCGGCTTGTCCTACAAGCCCGACGTCGCTGACTTACGCGAATCACCGGCCCTACAGATCATGGAGCGGCTGAGCTCATTGGCAGGCCGAACCACCTACGTCGATCGATTCTTCCCAGATCAGGTCATCAACAACGGCCGTGAGTTCGTGCACTTCCACGAACCCGTCCACGGCACACCAGACTTGGTCTTTCTGAACACCGTGCACCGGGGGACTGACCTGAGCTGGATCCCAGAGTCCGCCGTCGTCCTCGATGCCACCTACACCCATTCCAAACCGAACGTTTACCCTCTCTAGGAAGAACTCACCGTGAAGAACTTCATTACCGGCGGTGCCGGATTCATTGGCTCACACCTGAGCGATTACCTGCTCTCCCAAGGACAAGAAGTCGTCGTCCTCGATGACCTGTCCACCGGAACCTTGGCGAACCTTGAACAAGCGCTGAAGAACCCGAACTTCACCTTCGTCGAAGGGGACATCTTGGACCGGGAGTTGGTGGCCAAGCTCGTCTCCGAGTCAGATCGCGTGTTCCACCTAGCCGCCGTGGTGGGCGTGAACCTGATCGTGGATGAACCGTTGCGCGGTCTGCGCACCAACATCCACGGCACCGAATCCGTCCTCGACGCCGTCCGGGAACACCCACGCCCGCTCCTGCTTGCCTCCACGAGCGAGGTCTACGGCAAGAACACCGCCGACGCCCTCCACGAAGGATCAGACCGCGTCCTCGGCGACCCGCTGAAGTCCCGGTGGACCTACGCCGCAGCCAAGGGCATCGACGAGGCTTTCGCCCACGCCTACTGGAACCAGTACGGGGTAGAAGTCTCCATCGTTCGCTTCTTCAATACCGTTGGCCCGCGCCAGACCGGCCGTTACGGCATGGTCTTCCCGAACCTCGTCGGCCAAGCCCTGACCGGCCGTCCGCTGACCGTCTTCGGTGACGGCCTGCAGACCCGCTGCTTCTCCTACGTGCATGACATCGTGCCCGCCATGGTGAAGATTCTGGAAGACCCACGCTCCCGCGGCCAGGCCTACAACTTGGGCGGTGCCCAAGAAATCTCCATCCTTGAACTGGCCGAGCAGATCATTGCGCAGCTGGGCTCCGCCTCAGAGATCACCCTGGTTCCTTACGATCAGGCTTACGGTCCAGGGTATGAGGACATGCGCCGCCGTGTACCGGACAACTCCAAGTCGCACGAGCTCATCGGGTTCGTTCCGAACACCGGGGTTGCCCAAATCATCGATGCCGTGGCAGCAGACTTGCGTGCCCGTGCTCAAGATCAGACTAGTGGGGTGCCGCAAGGCGTGTTGAGCCCGACCCTGTCCTAACGGACGGGCTCAACACGCCTGCAGGAGATACATGTCAAGGAAGCCGTTTTCAAAAAGTCGTCTAGCCCAAGGGCTCGCCACCATCGCGGCGGTGCTCTTGGGGCTAGGCGGGTTCTTCGGGCTGGAACACATCATGACCGAAGACCACGCAGACGCCCAAGAGATCGAGGCTGGGCTCAATGAGCGCAACCAGCTGGTCTCTGGGCACCGCGCGCCCAAAGCCGCCGCGCTGCGTCCGATAGAAGACGATGTCCCCGTGGTCTCCATCACCTTCGACGACGGCAACACCTCAAACGCCCGAGCCGGACACATCCTGCAAAAGCATGGTCTGACCGGGACGTTCTACATCATCTCGGCCTTCCTAGAAACCCCGAACTACCTCAGCCGTGCCGAGCTGGACCAACTGGTCAGCGACGGTAACGAAATCGGCGGACACACGCTCCACCACCGGCCGCTACCGACAGTCGACGCAGCCGAGGCGCGCCGCCAAGTCTGCAACGACCGGGACAACCTGCTGGCCTGGGGGTACGAAGTCACGAGCTTCGCCTACCCGGAAGCCGAATCTAATCAGGCCATCGAAAAGATCGTTGAAGACTGCGGGTACAACAGTGCTCGCGGACTCGGCGGGGTTCGCACGAAGGATGGTTGCGAAAACTGCGTCGACAGCGAATCCTTCGAGCCGGAGAACCCCTACCGCACCAAAGCCCCTGCCATGGTGACCAACCAGTGGTCGGTGGACTACCTCAAAAAGGTTGTCCGCAAGGGCGTGGAAGATGGCGGCTGGACGCAACTGACCTTCCACGACTTCTGCACCGACAAAGAAGAATGCAACTTGATTTCGTGGACTTACGATGACTTTGAAGACGTCGTTCGCTGGCTCGCCGAAGAAGAAAAGGCCGGCAAGCTACAAGTCCGCAACGTCAACGAAGTCATGACTGGCAAGATCCAAGACTCCCGGCCCAGCACCCCACCGGCCCAACTGGCCGAAGGCGCCGAACTGGTCCATAACGGTGACTTTGAGTCCACAACCCAACGAGAACGGGAACCGTTCCGGTGCTGGGAAGTCGTCAACTTCGGTAACAATACAGTCACCAGCAATGCCGGAAAGGTGGGAGTCAACGGCAGCAACGGCATGGAATTCACCGTGGCGGACTACCGCTCAGGGGACGCCAAACTGTTGACCAAACAGGATGCCGGCGAATGTGCCCCGGAGGTTGCACCCGGGAAACGCTACCGCCTTGCCGCGGACTACACCGCAGATGACATCACCCAGTTCTCCGTCTTCCTCCGCGGGAACCACGGCCAATGGGTGTACTGGACTTCCTCCACAAAATTCGCGCCCACGGACGAGTTCTCCCGGGCCGAATGGATCACCCCAGAGATCCCCGACGGTTATGACGCCATCAGCTTCGGCTTGGCCATAACCGGCGAAGGTAAGCTCCGGGTCGACAACTACTCAATGCAGATCCCCCCAGAAGAGTAGTCGTCACCCGGGTAAGGGCGCGGCGGGTACCTGAACGGGCGTAGGATCAAAGCGTGAAGAACGCTCAAGATTTCTCTGCCCAGACCTTATTGGTCACAGGTGCCCGCCCGCGTCCGGTAACTAACGCGCCGCTGAATGAGCCGGTCGTGTTCTCCTCCACGTTCGTTGGAACCGGCTCAGACTCCGGCGAGGAACGAACCTACGGCCGCTACGCCAACCCCAGCTGGGACGGTTTTGAAGACCTGCTCGGCCAGCTGGAAGAAGCCACCAACCCCGCCATCCTCTTCTCCTCGGGCATGGCCGCGGTCGCAGCGCTCACCGCGCTCGTCCCATTTGGCGGTACCGTGGTGGTCCCACGCCACGCCTACCAAGGCTCCTTAGTGCTCTTTAGACAGCAGGAGGAAGCCGGCGCCATCAAGCTCAAGAGCGTTGATATCACCGACACCCAAGCCACCATCGCGGCCCTCGACGGCGCAGACCTAGTGCTCTTGGAGTCGCCGACGAACCCCATGCTGGAAATCGCAGATCTGGCCGCGCTGCTACGTGCAGCCCGCGAGGCCGGCATCATCTCCGTGGTGGACAACACCTTCAACACCCCGCTGAACCTGCGTCCTCTTGAGCTGGGCGCCGATGTCGTCGTACATTCGGTCACCAAATACTTGGCCGGGCACTCGGACGTCATCCTCGGCGCCGTGCTGACCAGCAACGACGAGTTGTACGCCAAAATCCGCAACCACCGCGCTCTGCACGGCGCTATCGCCGGACCCATGGAGTCCTTCCTCGCCCTGCGCGGCATGCGCACGCTGGCCCTGCGGCTTCGGGCCGCCGAAGCGAACGCACTCCAGTTGGCCGATTTTCTCAGCCAGCACGAACGGATTGGCGAGGTCCGGTACCCCGGTTTGCCCAGCCACCCGCAGCACGAGCTCGCCACCGAACTGCTGGGCGGCTACGGGGCCATTCTGACCGCGACCATTAACCCGCGTCCGGGCCAAAGCCTTGTTGCCGCGGCCGATGAATTCATCGCCGCATTGCAGCTGTTCACCCCAGCCACCTCACTAGGCGGGGTCGAGTCGCTCGTCGAACGTCGCCGCCGGCACCAAGGCGAACCCGAGTCCGTGCCGGAGAATCTAGTGCGGATCAGCGTCGGCATCGAAAACGGTGCAGAGCTTGTTGCCGATGTCGCCGCTGCGCTGGAGTGAATGTTCTAGGCTAGAGACATGATGAATATCTCCGGCCCCTTCCTGCTAGCGCTTCAGGCCGAGTACTGGCTGAATGTGCTACTCAGCCTCGTGGTGATGATCATGGCCGTGTGGGCGTTTGTCCACGCGGCAAAATCCCACGCTCAAAACTTCGTCGTCAGCGGCAAGAGAACCAAGAACTTCTGGTTGGGCCTGACCGGGGCGTCAGCGGCAGTCATGTTGCTGATGATCTTCGGCGCCATGCTGCCGTTCGGGATGCTCTTCCAGCTGGCCGCAGCCTGCGTCTGTGGCGTCTATCTCGCCGGTGTTCGGCCAGAGGTCAGCGGTCCGAAACAAACCGGATATTACGGCTTCTAGAAGTAGGATAGGAACATGGCTGAGACTTACAAACTGATCCTGCTGCGGCACGGTCAGTCCGAATGGAACGAGAAAAACCTCTTTACCGGCTGGGTAGACGTCCCGTTGACCGAGAAGGGCCGCAACGAAGCTGCCCGCGGTGGCGAACTGCTCAAAGAAGCACAGTTGCTCCCAGATATCCTGCACACCTCGCTGCTCAAGCGCGCCATCACTACGGCAAACCTGGTGTTGGAAAACGCGGACCGGCAGTGGATCCCGGTCAAGCGCAGCTGGCGCTTGAACGAGCGTCACTACGGGGACCTGCAGGGGAAAAACAAAACCCAAGTACGTGACCAGTACGGTGACGAACAGTTCATGATCTGGCGACGTTCCTACGACACCCCGCCGCCGCCATTGGCTGACGATTCCGAATGGTCACAGGCCGACGACGAGCGCTACGCCGATGTCACCGACGCACCACGCAGCGAATGCCTCAAGGATGTCGTGGAACGGCTCCTGCCGTACTGGGAAGAACAAATCGTCCCAGATTTGAAGGCCGGCAAGACTGTCCTCGTCACGGCCCACGGTAACTCCCTGCGGGCCCTGGTCAAACACCTTGACGGTATCTCCGAAGAAGACATTGCCCAGGTCAACATCCCGACCGGTATCCCGCTGTACTACGAGCTGGACTCCAACCTGAAGCCGATCACCCCACGCGGGAAGTACCTCGACCCGGAGGCAGCTGACGCAGCCATCAAGGAAGTCGCTTCACAAGGAAAGAAGTAGGCCCCTCTGCGCTGGGCAGAGCCACAGCAACGAGTCCCCGTCGTGTTCGCCAAGTGCCGGCTGAACGCGGCGGGGATTCTTTCTCTCGCCCAACAATTGTAGAAACCATCCACCATGATCGCAGTCATTCTCGCGGCCGGAGCAGGCCGGCGGCTCGGCAAAGGCCCCAAAGCACTCGTGCAACTCGGGCACAGCACTTTGGCCGAACGGGCCACCGCCACCGCCATTCAGGCCGGTCTGACACCACTGGTGTTGGCCGCTCCGCAGGTTGCTGATACGCTCCGGACATTGCTGGCCCCCGACGCCGACGTCCAAGCGGTGCCCGACCATGCCAGCGGAATCTCCGCTTCGATAAAGCAAGCAGCCCGCAGGCTGCACCAGGCACATCCACACGAACCGGTCATGCTCTGGCTGGTCGATCAACCCGGCATCACCGTTGACGTCATCAAGCGCATCAGCGCAGCCCATCAGGCCGGCACCATTACCCGGGCCAGCTACGAGGGAGTGCCCGCCCACCCGGTCCTCTTCGACCCAGGTGATTTCCAGCAAGCGGCGGAGTCTGCCACCGGCAACGTGGGGGCCAAAGAATTCCTTCGGATGCACCGGCACCGGGTCACGCTCATCGAATGCGGGGACATCGGCAGTGCCGCGGACCTCGATACGGCGGAGGACTACCGACGCTGGGCAGAAGCGTTCGAAGCCTGATCCATCAGATCCGTCGTCACATCCCACACCATGGAGATACACCGACGGCGCAGCGGTGCCACCGCCAACACGGCCAGATCGGCCAGCTCGGCGAACCGCTCATCCTCTGCCCACACGGCCGCAGTTTCGGCCGGAACAGTGCCCTGCCGAACTCTCACCAGCGTCTCAAGCACAGCAGAAGTCTCAGCTAACGGCGCCAGCTCCAGCGCCTCAGCCAGCAAAGACGCCGCAGCCCGGCTGAGCTGACAGCCCTCGGCGATCCCGCGCAGCTCAATCGTCCCGTCCCGTTCACGCAGCTCGACCTCGACGCGGTCACCGCAGCTGGGATTCACGCAATCCCGCAGCAGGATTTGCTCCGGGTCCTTCATCCGCCACGCGGCCTCCAGCCCGGGCACATGAGCCCCATGGTGGGCGATCAATTCCAGCAGCTCGGCTTTGTCCATGTTCGCCAGTGTAGTGAGCCAGCCCACCAAATTCCTAGACAACCGCCCGCAGCTGGCGTAAGCTAGATCACTGATTGGGACACCAATCTCCTGGATCAGCAGACAGGATTAAGACTGAGCTGGCGGTGCACGCCGGCTCTTTTTTATTGGACCGGCCGCAGGCACCGAATCAACTGGAACCTACGGAGGCAACATGACTCTCACAGCACCTGCTGAAAACAACACAGGCCAAAAACAGCGCCCCCTGTGGATTCGCAACCCGATCGCGACCTTCACCGCAGCCGGACCGGACCAAGATCAGGCGGCCGCCAACGGACTGGTCGTCGACCGCACCACCGGGACCATCCTCGAACTGGTACCAGCAGGTGCCGAGCCCCAGACCCCCGACTGTGAACGCTTCGACGCCAGCAAATACGTGCTGATCCCAGGGCTGGTCAACACGCACCACCACTTCTACCAAACCCTCACCCGGGCGTGGGGGCCGGTCGTCTCGGTACCGCTCTTCCCGTGGCTGGTCAACCTTTACCCGGCGTGGGCACGCCTCACACCGGACGCACTGCAATTGGCGACGACGGTCGCCATGGCCGAACTCCTGCTGTCCGGCTGCACGACGGCTGCCGACCATCACTACCTTTTCCCAGATGGGATGGAACACTCCATCGACATTCAGGTCGCAGCCGCCCAAGACCTGGGCATGCGAGCCATGCTGACCCGCGGTTCAATGAGCCTGGGGGAGAAGGACGGCGGGCTGCCACCGCAAGAAACCGTTCAAGAAGCCGCGATCATCCTCGAAGACAGCCAACGCTTGGTCGAGAAATACCACGAACGTGGCGCCGGTGCCCGCATCCAGATCGGGTTGGCGCCTTGCTCACCGTTTTCGGTGACGCGGGAAATCATGCGAGACACGGCAGAGCTCGCAGCCGAGCTCGATGTCCGTCTGCACACACACTTGGCAGAAACGATCGATGAAGAAGACTTCTGCCGGGAAATGTTCGGGTTGCGCACCGTTGACTACCTCGAATCCGTCGGCTGGCTGCACGAAGGCACCTGGTTGGCCCACGGCATCCACTTCGACGACCAAGAGATCCAACGTCTCGCCGCAGCCGGCGTGGGTGTGGCCCACTGTCCCGCATCAAATATGCGGTTGGCATCCGGGATCTGCCGGGCCATCGAACTCGAAGACGCCGGCGCGCCGGTCGGCATCGGTGTCGACGGGTCCGCCTCCAATGACGGTTCAAACCTCATGCTCGAAGTCCGGCAGGCCATGCTCATTCAGCGCCTTAAATATGGCGCCGAGGTCGTCACCCCTGAACGTGTTCTAGGCTGGGCGACACGTGGCTCGGCTCAACTGCTGGGACGCGGCGACTTGGGCACCCTGCAGGTCGGCCAACAGGCTGACCTGGCGCTATTCAGTTTGGATGACATCCGCTTCTCCGGCTCCCACGACCCAGTGGCCGCGCTTCTGCTCTGCGGGGCAGACCGGGCCGATTACGTCATGGTCGGCGGCAGCTGGCGGGTGAGCGATGGACGGATCAACGGTCTGGACATGGAGTCCTTGCTGAGCGCCCACCGCGCAGCCGCCAAGGAGCTCGTGGACTTCTAACTGCCTTCCAAGGTCTAGCACTTCCTAACTCCACACAAAGCTCTCGGATGAGACCCCGTCCGGGAGCTTTGTCGTGCCCAAAATCAATTGCAAATCTCAAGCAACCGCTCTCCATATACAAGAATTATGATTCGTGCTGTCTCGTTTTACCTCTGTGTGTGATAGCTCGCGAGGCGGTGGTGTTGTGTGGCGGTCACGAACCCGCGTGAGGCTGTCTAAGTGGAAGAAAAGTTCTAATAAAGCATTCGAATACTCACCAGGGGTAACTGTGGACCAAAGGGCAGCAAAAGGCCGCTGCGCCGACCAGATTGAACCGGTCGATGCAGCGGCCCAGCTGCTTGAGGGGCCGCGGTTAGCGGCTGTCCTCGGACTCTTTCACCTTTTGCAGAACCTGATAGATCTGCGCGGTGTCCGTTACTTCCCCGGAGTCGATGTGTGCCTGCACCACGGGCGCGTGCTCTTCCGGCACCAGTGGAATCTCCTCGCCGTCGCAGTCCACGAACTTCCCGTCGATGAAGACATCGCCTTCCTCGAGGCTCTTCAGATTCGTGGGGGTCAGGTAGCGGATGGGCTTGGCTGCAAAGGTCGAGGGGTTCTCCGAGTTGCCCACCAGTAGTTCGTTGAACAGCAGGTTCAGCAGGATCGCCATGATCGCGGCAGAGGAAATACCAGACTCAAAGATGGTGCGGTACCAGTCTGGGAAGCCGGCCCAGAACTCGGGCGAGACGACCGGGATCATCCCGAACGTCAATGAAACCGCGACGATGATGAGATTCATGCTATTGGTGAAGTTCACCTTCTGCAGGTTACGGATACCGGAGGCGGCAACCGTCCCGAAGAGAACCAAGCCCGCGCCGCCCAGAACCGGCAACGGCACGGCGGCCACAATCTGACCGACCACCGGCAGCAGTCCCAGCAACATCAGAATGGCCCCGGCGGCTGTCACTACCCAGCGGCTGCGCACCCCGGTAATCGCGACTAGGCCTACGTTGGCGGCGAATGCGGTCTGGGTGAAGGAACCGAAAACCGGGGCGATGCTCGAGGAGAGCATATCGGCACGCAGCCCATCTGCGATGCGCTTTGAGTCAACGGGGGTGCCCACAATCTCGCCAACCGCCATGATGTCTGCGGTGGTTTCGGTCATCGTTACCAGCACCACGATCAGCATGGAGATGATGGCCGCAATCTCAAACTTAGGCAAACCAAAGGCAAAAAACTCCGGCAGTGAGAAGATGGCGCCTTGGCCGACTTCTGAGAAGTCGGTTTGGCCCATGAAAAACGCCGCGACAGTACCGATTACTAAGCCTAGAAGGATCGATAGGCGGGAGAGGGAAGCGACGCCAAGTTTGGAGAGCGTCAAGACGATGGCCAGCGTTAAAAAGCCGAGACCGATGTTGGTTAGCGAGCCATAATTGTCCGTGGCCGGGTCGCCGCCCATCACCCAATTCACCGATACCGGAACTAGGATCAAGCCAATAGCTGTGATGACGGTTCCGGTGACAACCGGTGGAAAGAAACGAATAATCTTGGCGAAATATTTGGCCAAGAAAATGCCTAGCACGCTGGCCACGATCGTAGCCCCGAAAACCGTAGCTAGATCCCCGCCACCGGCAAGAATCGCCAAGATCGGCGCAACGACGGCGAAAGAGACGCCCTGAACCAAGGGCAACTTGGCCCCGAAGAAGGGGAGGCCGGCCGATTGCAGCACGGTGGCGAGCCCGCCAATGAATAGGCATGCTGTGACGAGGCTGACGGTCTCAGTCTGGTTTAGGCCGGCAGCTGTTGCGACGATGAGCGGCACGGCGATGATGCTGCCGTACATGGTCAGCACATGTTGGAAGCCGTAGGCGCACGTCTTGCCCAGCGGCAGGCGCTCGTTTTCAGGCCTCTGCGGCGGATTTTCGCACGCGGCAGGTGCAGATTTGAGGTTTTTCACGGGGTTTCCTCCCAAGATCTGTGAAAACTCATCCCAGCTGACGGGTGCGCGATCAATCCATGAAGCTGGCGACGAAGTATGCGGCGACGCGCTAGAGATCAGCACGTCATGTTCGATTGTTCTGATATCGACGGGTACGCCTTGAGAGTGGCCCATCGTCGCATATTTTTCACAATGCGGAAGTCGAGTTCCGCTTGGTGTGATGAATACTACACGTACGTCAAGACGGCTTGTCAAGGATTGTCTTATTTTGATCTTGCGTGACGCACTTCACTTCATGTACTGTTGGAGGTAACCAGCCTAGGCGGGTCCACCGTAAGGACTATCTACCGGGCGTTTTGAAATATAAACCCTGGGTTTCCTTGTCGGACCAGCTTAGGCTTTTTGTTGCCTTCGCAACGCCATAGCTCAAGCAGTGCTCCTTGGACACCCACATCGTCACAAGGAGGATCCAATGCTTGACCGTTTGGAAACCTACCTCCCTCAACTGCAGCAGCCAGAGCAGTGGGCCGTGGCCACCGTCATTTCCACCAGCGGTTCGGCACCACGTGCCGCCGGAGCGTCCATGTTGGTCCACGAAAGCGGCCGCTGCGTCGGCTCGGTATCAGGTGGATGTGTTGAGGCTGCAGTCGTCGATGCTGCCATGACAATGCTGCAGACCGGCGCCAGTGAGGTCATCGAGTTCGGCTATAGCGACCACGACGGTCTTGGTGTCGGCCTCACCTGTGGCGGAAGCCTCGAGGTGCACATCCAGCCGCTGAGCGCGCTGCAGAACATCCTGCCAATCCTCATCGACTACGCCAGCCGAGACAACCACCCGGTCGCCCTGGTTCAGTCCGTGCAATCAGACAGGCAGCACATCCTAGAACTGGTTGATTTGTCCGAGCCCGTCGATCATTGGCTACTGTGCCAGCTGCCTCGGCGCACTCAACAACAGGTCCGCGCCGCCCTGAAATCAGGCACGAACACAGTGGTGCCGTTACTCGTCGGTGACGACGAAGACTGCCAACCAGATGGTCGCCTCGTCATCCAGACCCGGCTCAGTGCACCCCGGCTGCTCATCTACGGAGCAAATGACTTCGCGGCTGCGCTGGCCGCAGTCGCTCGCCCGCTGGGCTGGCACATTACTGTCTGCGATGCACGTTCACTTTTTGCCACCGCGGCGCGCCAACCACACGCCCACGAAGTCGTGGTGGAAACCCCGGTGACGCATCTGCGGCGTGAATTCGCCACCGGTGCGATAGACCCGCGTACCTCCGTTGTGGTACTTGGTCACGATCCCCGGTTCGATCTGGAGATTCTCGTCGAGGCCCTGAGTCTGCCGTTGAGCTATGTCGGAGCCATGGGTTCACGCAAAACCCATCAGAAACGAGTCGAAGACCTGCTGAAACTCGGCCTTGACGAGTCAGCTTTGGGTCGACTGCATTCACCAATCGGACTCGACATCGGCGCTGGAAATCCGGCCGAAATAGCCATCTCCATTCTCGGCGAGATCATCGTCAGCCGGAACTCTGCGAGCGCAGAGCAGGATCAGCCTCTCGTGCAGATCCAACACCTCAAAGACACCCGTGGGCCGGTCCAGACCCGGACCCCTGCAGCACGAAAGTAATCAGCACCATGGATATGACCTGCGTCAACGAGATCGTCAGCACGGCGGACCCGAACCAGTGGCAACCCGGAGATGCCTGGCTGGCAGGTGGTACCGTCTTGTATTCCTACGGCATCGACTTGCAGATCGGTCGCCCCAAACGCCTTCTTGACCTGCACGCTGCCGGGTGGCCAGCACTGGAGTGGGACGGGCAGCGCCTACGCATTGCGGCAACATGCAAGGTAGCCGAGCTCTACCGTTTGGGTCGGACCCCGGAGCACGTTCTCGCGGAGCTGACGGGCCAGTTACCCCAGCATCCCGGCCTGGACTTGATCGCCCCCTGCTGCGACAGTTTTGTGGCCTCGTTCAAGATCTGGAACATGTCCACAGTCGGCGGCAACGTGGCGACAGCGCTGCCGGCAGGTCCCATGACGTCCTTGTTGGCAGGGTGGGATGCTGTCGCAGAAATTCACGCCCAAGACGGAGCCGTCCGCCACCAACCCGTGGCCGAAGTCGTCACCGGTGAAGCCAAGCACACCCTGAGCAACGGCGAGCTCATCCGAGCCTTTGACATCGATGCCGCAGTGCTGCAACAACCCAGCGCATTCCGCCGCATCTCCCTGACCGAACGCGGTCGTTCCGCGGTCCTGCTAATCGCCAGAGATATCGGAGACAGGATCATGCGGCTGGCCATCACCGCAGGCACCGTCCACCCGATCATGGTCGACATTCCCATCGACGCAGTGGACCCAGCCGAGCTGACGGACCTCATTGACGAATACGTGCCACACAATGCCTGGACCACAGATATTCACGGAGCACCGGCATGGCGGCGAGCGATGACCGCCAGACTCACGCAAGAGCTCATCGAAGAACTATTTCCCGGCACCATCCCGGACGCCGCCGACCGTGACTCCGGGGACATCACCCTCAAAGGAGCCAACTCATGACGACCGAGCTGCACAACCAGCAAGTCACCGTCGATGGTGAACCCATCGCGCTGACTGAAGACACCGCACCGGCACCGGGCCAATGCCTGCGTAACTGGCTCCGCGATCGAGGCCGCACCAGTGTCAAGAAAGGCTGCGACGGCGGCGACTGCGGGGCATGCACCGTCCACGTTGATGATGAGCCGGTCCATAGCTGCCTCTACCCGGCCCACCAGGCCGCAGGTAAATCCGTCACCACCTTGCAGGGTCTGGGCACTCCGGAACAGATGCACCCGATCCAAGAAGAGTTCCTCAACGCCGGTGGTTACCAGTGCGGCTTCTGCACTGCGGGATTCATCATGACCACTGCGGCGCTAACGGAGCAGGACAAGGAAAACCTGCCCCGAAGCTTGAAAGGGAATCTGTGCCGCTGCACCGGCTACCGGGTGATCGAAGACGCGATTGCCGGGCGCACCAACGTCTCTGAACCGCACGGTGGGGTGGGCTCCAGCGCCCGTCCACCTGAGGGCGTCGGGGTGGTCACCGGGACCGTTCGATACACCATGGACATTTCACCCGAAGAGTTGCCCTCTGCCCTGCACTACGGCGTCCTCGTCCGCTCAACCATCGCGTCAGGGAAAATCACGTCGATCGATACGAGCAAGGCTGAGGCCGAACCGGGAGTCGTCAAGGTCTTTACCTATCGAGACGTACCGGAGACGAGATTCTCCTCCGGCCAACACGAGATCCGCGAAGACGACCCGGACGACACCCGCATCTTGGATGACGTCGTGCGTTTTCACGGTCAACGGGTGGCCCTTGTCGTGGCCACTTCCCAGCGTGCCGCTGAACGCGGTGCCCGATTGGTCGAGGTTGAGTATGAGACGTGGAGGCCGAACTTTGATCCGGAAAAAGCGCTGCAAGCCCCTGCGGTGCACGGTGACAAGACAGCCGAAGCCTCACGCATCATGGATCCGCAACGGAACCTGCTGGCAGAAATCGACCACGAGATTGGTGATGTGGATGCGGCGTTAGCCAACTCCGCTGTCACCCATGAAGCCATCTATCAGAGCCACCGCATCAACCACGTCGCCCTCGAAACACACGGAGCCATCGCTTGGCTGGATGAGGAACGACGATTGCGGGTGCGCACAAGCTCCCAAGTGCCGTTCCTCGTACGACGAACGCTGGCCTACATTTTTGAGCTGGCGAAGGAAGACATCCGCGTCGTCAGCGAACGCGTTGGCGGCGGCTTCGGATCCAAACAGGAGGTCCTTGTCGAGGACGTCGCTGCGCTCGCGGCCCTTGATCTGGGAGTGCCGGTGAAAGTCGAATACTCCCGTTCTGAAGTCTTTGCCGGGACCACCTGCCGTCACCCCTTCCGAATTCGAGTGCGCGCCGGCGCGGATGCGCAAGGAACACTGACCGCCATCGCGGTGGATGTCCTCTCCGACACCGGTGCCTACGGCGGGCACGGGCCGGGCACCCTGTTCAACGGGTGTTCGACCCCCATCAGCGTGTACCGGTGCCCCAACAAGAAAGTCCAGGCCAAGGTGGTCTACACCAACAACATGCCTTCTGGGGCATTCCGCGGATACGGCCTGACCCAGCTGACGACCACCATCGAATCAACCATGAGCGAACTCGCGTTCCAATTGGGCATGGACCAGTTGGAGTTCCGCCGCAAGAACGTCATCACCGAGGACGATGAAATCATCTCCTACACCGACGAGCAGCCTGCCGAACTGAAAGTCGGTTCCTATGGTTTGGGCCAATGCTTGGAACTCGTGCGTGACGCCTTCGCCCGAAGTAAGGAGCGTTACGCGAAGGATGAAGCCGCCGGGCTGATCCAGCCGCTCGGTCCAGAATGGGCTGTCGGTGAGGGCGTTGCGTTGAATATGCACGAAACCATTCCGCCCTTTGGCCACATCGCGTATTCGAAGGTTCGGTTGTTGCCCAGTGGCAACTACCAAGTGGACGTCGGCACTGCAGAGTTTGGCAACGGAACATCGACAGCCCACGTGCAGCTGGCCGCATCCACGCTGAACACTACGACTGACCGGATTCACCTGCGTAAATCAGATTCGGACATTGTCGAGCATGACACCGGCGCCTACGGGTCGGCTGGGGTTGTGGTCGCGGGTAAGGCAACCCACCAGGCGGCCACCACCCTGCGCGGTAATCTGCTGCAGGCCGCTGCCGACATTTGGGGTGTGCCACCCAGAAGCTGCCAACTCATGGAAGACCACATCGCCGGCCCGGATGGCCAACGGATCGAATTGAGCCAAGTCTGTGAGCAGGCACCGGATGCGTGTGAGGCCGATGGCTTCTCGGACGGGATGGACATCTCCGTGGCCTTCAACGTTCACGGATTCCGGGTAGCGGTCAATCGTGAGACCGGTCAGGTGAAAATCTTGCAGTCGGCCCAAGCGGCTGACGCCGGCGTGGTGGTGAACCCGCACCAATGCCGCGGCCAAGTCGAAGGCGGCGTAGCTCAGGCCATCGGTGCCGCGCTGTACGAACACATTGACATTGATCAAGAAACCGGGGAAGTGACCACCAACATTCTGCGGCAGTACCACATCCCAACCTACGCGGATATTCCACGAACCGAGGTCATGTTCGCCAAAACGGAAGACAGCATTGGTCCGGCCGGTGCTAAATCCATGAGCGAGTCCCCGTATATCCCGGTCACGGCCGCGATGGGCAACGCGATTCGCGACGCCATCGGCATTCGGCTGACCAAGCCGCCGTTCTCGGCGGACACCATTTTTGCTGCCCTGCAATCGGGTCTGATCCTTTACCCGAATGAGTAGGCAGCAAATAGTCCATCGCCGTTGAAATTTGAGAGTGACAACGGCATCCCCATGATGGATGGAGTCTAGTGGCGTCTTTCCCAGCGCGATGAGGGAGGGCGCCACTAGCTCTGTTTAACCAGCGTGGCTGTGGATAACTGAACATGGGCTGCGAGCGGTCTCGCTAGGGTGAGGGCAATCTTGCACCACTGAAAGGACGGTTGCCCCATGCGAAAGACTCTCAAGATGCTGTTGGCCGCAACGCTTCTAGCGGCTACCGCCGGTTGCGGTTCGGACACGGACGCAGAGCCGAGCCCCAGCCAGAGCGGCGCGAACCATGCGAAAGCTTCGGAAACGAAGAGCACCGATGCCGCAACTTCCAAGAACGAGGCGGAAGAGCAACCGACCACCACCGGGAAGGACGCCCCGGGAGTGGTGCGCTCCACGCCATCGGGCCAACCGTATGTGCCGGCCACCAATGAGCGGCCAGCCTCCGGCGTTCCCGTTCCGAAAATCTCTGATGACACCCGCAAGAACACGGCGGCCGGCAGACTCGCCACCATCGAATACTACTTCGCAGCCAGCGATTACCTCTATGAGACCGGTGGGGCCGCACCCATGAACTTTATTGTCCATCCAAACTGTGCGGACTGCTTCAAGGTTTTTGAGGAAATTATTGAGCACTACAAAGCAGGTGGCTGGTTGATTCCGGGACAATACGAGGTCAACTCCGCCGCGGCCACGCAGAAGAAGAATGAGGAGGTGCACCAGGTCTACGAGGTCCGCGTACAGACTAAGGAGTACTACTCCAAACTGGGTGGGGTCAGTACCGGAAAAGATGGGAAGCAGCGTATTCCGGGGACACTGCGGGGAGAGCAGGTCGAAGGTGCAGGAATGATCAAGGACTGGGTGTTTTTGGTCGTCTTTGACGAGCAGGACCGCCAGAATTATCTGATCGGGTGGCTGGTGGAAGAGAGCGAACCATTCGAGGATGAAGAATCTCAGCCCGAGGACGGGAACCAAATAGCATGAGGGAGCCGGCCCGGTGTGGGCCGACTCCCTCATGACACAGCACTTAGGCGGTGAGGCTGCTTAGATGCCGGGCAGGGTGGATTCCCATTCGCCGGTCACCAAGTAGCTGACCTTGCGGGCCACGGACACGGCGTGGTCGCCGTACCGCTCGAAGTAACGGGAGGCTAGGGTGCAGTCCACGGTGCTTGGAGCATCGGCGTCCCAGGACGGGTCGGCGATGGCCGCGAAGACGGAGGAGTGCAGCTCGTTCAGCTCCATGTTGTCCTTGACGATCTGCTTGGCCAGATCCAATTCGCGGGACTCAAGGAGCGCGGTGACGTTCTGTGCCATGGAGATGCACAGCTGGGCCATCCGCTTGAAAGTTGGGGCGATGGAAGCTGGAGCGACGTTCTCCGGGTAACGGAGACGGGCTAGCTGGGAGATGTGGCGGGCCAGATCACCCATCCGCTCGAGCGAGGAGGACATGCGCAAGGCCGCAACAACGGTGCGCAGGTCGGTAGCGACTGGACCCTGGAGGGCCAACAGTTCAATGGCTTTTTCATCGAGGGCCAACTGGAGGAAATCGATGCGGGCATCGTCGGCAATAACACGCTCGGCCAGCTCAAGGTCGGCTTCGTCGAACGATTCGTAAGCCCGCTCCATGGCGGTCGAAACCAGCTGAGAAATTTCTACGAGCTGGTCACCGAGTGCTTCCAGGTCGGCTTGGAAAATTTTGCGCACCGGCAGTCCTTTCAACATGACGTTCAGCGATCACCTTTTCAGTACTGTCTTAATGATTACCACCGCAAAGATGAACATTTGGTAAAGACCGCGCTCAAACAGTGAAAAACACGGAAAACTCACGGTTTTCCGGGGAAATACTGGCCGCGGCAGCAAAACGGGACACTAAGCTAGTGAACGTGGAACCAGTGACTCTTGCGACGGTGACAGGCCTGATCGGTCTGGTGATGGGTGTTGCCGCCATGCTTGCGTTTCGCTCCTCAGAGCGCTCCCGGCTGACCGGCATTGATGTGGAGGAGCCCACCCTGCCAGAAGGTGTGGCCGAGATTCTCTCCGTCATCGGCCGGGCCTACATGGTGGTGGACACGGTCGATGGTGTGGTGCGAGCCAACCCTGCCGCATACGCCTTCGGGCTGGTGCGTGGTCATACCGTGGTGCACAAGGAGATCCTGGCGATGACCGCCCAAGTCCGCAGGGACGGGGTGATCCTAGAACGACAATATGAACTGTCTAGGGGACCACTGAATCAGGGATCGTTAGTCTTGGCGCTGCGGGTTGCCCCGGTGGGGGACGAGTACATCCTGCTGCTGGCCGATGACCGCACCGAACTGGTCCGCACCGAGGCGATCCGCAACGACTTTGTGGCCAACGTGTCGCACGAGCTGAAAACCCCAGTGGGAGCCATCTCCCTGTTGGCCGAGGCCCTCGAAGACGCCGCCGATGACCCGGCAGCGGTGCAACGCTTCGCCTCGCGCACACAGAAAGAAGCCAAACGGCTGGCCGCCTTGGTGCAAGACATCATCGAGCTGTCCCGACTCCAGGGCGCGGACGTGATCACCGAGGGTGAGAACGTGAACTTGAACGCCGTGATCGCCGAAGCGATTGACCGGAACAAGTTGCCGGCCGAGAACAAGAACATCAAGGTGGTGTGTGGCGGCAAGATCGAGGGTCTGGTCTACGGTGACCGAGACCTGTTGATGACCGCCTTCCGAAACCTGATTGACAATGCGATCCGTTACTCCGGGCCTGGCACCCGCATCGGCATCGGCCTGAAAGTGCGCGATGGGGTAGCCACCATCACGGTCACGGACCAAGGCCCCGGCATCAACCCGGAAGAGCAGGACCGGATCTTCGAACGCTTCTACCGGGTTGACTCCGCCCGCTCCCGGCACACCGGTGGTACGGGTCTGGGCCTGTCGATCGTCAAACACGTCATCACCAATCACGGTGGGGAAATCACCGTGTGGTCGCAATCCGGTCAAGGATCCACCTTCACGGTCCGATTGCCGCTGGTCGATGAGGAACCAGAATCGCAAATCCGGGTGGATGATAAAGAATTCGGCGAGTATGCCGGCGAGGAAGAACCAGTGGCCCAGCCTCGGCCGCTGACCTCGGAAATGCCCATGTTGGCACCACGACCGGCTGTGGCAAAGCCGAGTAAGAAGGCCGCGCAGTTATCCCGCGGCACCCAATTCACTACCGATGAAGATCATTAAGGAGTCGGCACTGTGACCAGGATTCTGGTTGTTGAAGATGAGGATTCGATTGCGGATCCATTGGAGTACCTCCTGACGAAGGAAGGGTACGAAGTGCAGGTCGTCGACAACGGCCTTGACGCCGTGGCCGAGTTTGATCGGGCCGGTGCCGACCTAGTGCTGCTGGACCTGATGCTGCCGGGCCAATCCGGGACCGAAGTGTGTCGACAGATTCGTCAGCGCTCCATGGTCCCGGTGATCATGCTTACGGCCAAGGATGCGGAGATCGACAAGGTTGTTGGCCTCGAACTCGGCGCAGACGACTACGTGACCAAGCCGTACTCCTCCCGTGAGCTGGTAGCGCGGATCCGTGCTGTGCTGCGCCGGCAGGCAGAACCCGAAGAACTCATCAGCTCCACTGTGACCGCAGGGCCGGTCCGCATGGATGTAGAACGCCACCACGTGACCGTCAACGGGGAGCCAGTGCAGCTGCCGTTGAAGGAATTCGAGTTGTTGGAGATGCTGCTGCGCAATGCGGGACGAGTCCTCACCCGCGGCCAGCTCATTGACCGGGTCTGGGGCTCCGACTACGTCGGGGACACCAAGACGCTGGATGTGCACGTGAAACGTTTGCGCTCGAAGATCGAACCGGAGCCATCGGCACCGCAATACTTGGTGACTGTACGCGGCCTCGGGTACAAGTTCGAAGGCTAGTTTCCGGCCAGTTCAGACACGGGTGTCCGTTAAAACGGTGGTTCAGCGGCTGCTGAAGTCTCCGACTGATAGGCCTGCCACGCTAACGGGTCCAACGGTTTGTAAGCCTTGGTGAGCGTGGGTGTTGCGCTGTCGCCAAGGCTGAACTCTAGGACGCCGTCACCGAGCTCAGGGCGTGGATACACTGTGAACCATCCAGCGGTTTTGCCGCGATGATGTTCCGGACACAGGCTGGCCATGGTGCCGTAGCCGGTGGCGCCGCCCTCGGCCCAGGGGTGCACATGATCCAGCTCCGCCGAGGTGGCTGGTTGTCGGCACCCCGGATAGCGGCAAATACGGTCCCGGTAGTGGATCAGTTGCCGAACTTTGCGCGGCAACCGGTAGCTGCGCCGACCGACGCCCAACGGGTAGCCGGTGAAGGGGTTCGTGAGGATCCCGTGAAAGAGACTGGCCCGGCCCAAAAACTCTGCTGCTTCAGCGGTGTTGAGCCGGTGGTCGGAACCGAGGATCTGTGCGGTGGCGCCCGAGGAGAGGACACCGGTAGGGAAGCGGCCGTCCCGCTCGGATCTTGGCTGGCCGTAGAAGAGTCGATTTCGTTCGGACTGGGCGTAGAGATCTGGGAAGTGTTGCTGCAGGAAAGAAAGCCGTTCAGGATCGAGGAAACCACCTAGGTTGATGGCTTGTTCCAACGTCAGTTCCAAGATGACACTGACCTCCGGGCCCTGCGCGAGGGGTGCGGGCCGGTTTGTGCTCGCTGAGGTTTTGTCGATATCGGCAGACCGAGTCAGGAGCGTATCCACGAGTACGTCTGCCTCGAGTTGGGCTGGTGTCCGGTCGGCCGCTACACGTGCGCTTCTAAGCTGTTGCGCGCGCTGCGTCAGCGCTGCTTGGATCAGCGCGCCGTGACCGGCGCTGATCTTAGCTGAAAGAAAAGCCATCCCGTCCTCGGCCGGGGTAATGCGCACATGACGGGTCTTGGCCGCCATCGTTTGCCGATCACTGGCGGGGAGGGGGTCATGCTCGTCACGCAATTGCCTGGCCTGCTGCTGGAGCTCACCTTCTTCGAGGTCTTGCTGACTCAGTTCGGCTAGACGAGTGCCCAAGCGGAACTGTGCTTCCTGGACGGACTGGACGGCCTGAGCATATTCTCTCGGCTGCCATGGGGTGCCGTCGGCTTTCTGGGTCCGTTCGGGCAGCGGGATTGACAGTAGTTGTCCGCCGAGGAACTGTGCCGTGGAAACGGTGATGGCCCCGGCCTCTAACTGAAGCAGTAGGGAAGGGGCGTGCTGGTGGAGGATAACGCTGAGCTGAATGAGCTGCCGGACTACAGCTCTACGCAGGGTACCGTGCTGCAGCATGGCAGCTTCAATTTTCCGGCGCAGCTTTCCCCGGTCCTTTTCCAACGCGACCTGAGTGAGAACTGTGCGATCTAGGCGGTGGCCCTCGGCCTCGGCTAGTGTCGCGCTCTTGCGATAGATGCGCTGCAGTTGGTGAGCGAACAAATAACTCTGCAGCTGTTGTTCGGCGTCGAGGAACCACGGCGCTTCGGCGGCGGGAGCATCATTGGCGTCGTGGATTGCTGCGATGCAGGCTTGCAGGTCTAGGGGAGCGTGGGTGCCACGGGTTGGTTCTAGCACTCGTTGCGTCACGATCTCTCCTTTCCGCTGCAGTTCGAGCTGGTGGCAGCACTGTAGCGGGCCCAAGACCCTTAGGGGCTAGGGACGGAAAGGGGTGCACTGGAAGAAGGGTTCGGCGTGCCCGGCTGTGGAGGACCGTTTGGTGGCAGCAAAAAGCGGGTGGGGTTGAGCCTACGTTGTTGGGCCCGACCCCACCCGCTCAAAGCAAGTGGTGAGAACTCTTTTAGTTCGTTGGTGGGTTGCTTGGGGCGTGATCGTGCTCCAAGTGATCCACGATGTCGGTTGGGCGCTCGCCCGGAACCAGATCCGCGTACTCTTCGAGGGCCGAAGACAGGACTGGGACGTTCAGGTCCTCGGTGGTGCCGTTGACGGTCACTTTCACTGGAATCAGGGAGCCTGGCTCGCCGGAGGACGGAACGGTCAGTTCTTCGTCTTCAAGGTTGGTGGCCTGGTTGGCAGGGACCTGGGCGGAAACTTCACCGGAGTCAACCTTCAAGGTCACGGACAGCTGCTGGCTGGTTTCGTTGCCGACAACACCAATGACGCGGGCTTCGGCGTCTTTATCATCGGCGATAAAGGCGATGTTGCGCAGCTTGGCATCTCCGATGTCGGCGACGACGCCGTCGGAGGGGGAGTACTCCTTGGTGGTGGCTTGCTCGTTGATTGCAGCACAGCTGGTGGTGCCGAGCAGGACAGCCAGAGCGGCGGCGGATGCGAAGGCCCGCTTGCCACGTGCCGGGACAAACTTCACGATGGAAACTCCTCGAGTAGAAACAAAGCGCAAGTGTTAACAAGAAGATTAGCGCATCACGGCGTGCAGGTCATAGCCGGTGACTCGCCGTGGCTGTGGGGTAGCGGAGAAGAGTGCGGAACATATTGGGCGCGTTATTATCATCGAGATGGCTACGCTGTCAGCCTACAAAGCCCGTGTTGCTTGTGATTTGTGATAAACTCGAAGCCGGAAAAGGGAGATATAAACATATGGTTTTTGAGGTTGGCGAGACGGTAGTTTACCCTCACCACGGCGCTGCACGGATCGAAGAGATTAAGACTCGCGTGATCAAGGGCGAAGAGAAAATGTATCTCAAGCTCAAAGTTGCACAAGGTGATCTGACCATCGAAGTCCCTGCAGAGAATGTCGACCTCGTCGGTGTTCGCGATGTGGTGGACGCTGAAGGTCTGGAAGAAGTTTTGGACGTGCTACGTGCAGACTTCGTTGAAGAACAGACCAACTGGTCCCGTCGTTACAAGGCCAATCTGGAGAAGCTCGCCTCCGGTGATGTCATCAAGGTTGCCGAAGTTGTTCGCGATCTATGGCACCGTGAAAATGACCGCGGCCTCTCCGCCGGTGAGAAGCGGATGCTGGCCAAGGCTCGCCAGATCATGACTTCCGAATTGGCTCTGGCCAAGGACGTGACTGAAGAACAGGCCGAAGCACGGGTTGACGAAATTTTGACCCAGTCAGCACAGAAGGCTGCCGCGAAGGCTGATACGGAAGCCGCGAAGTAGTAGCGGAGAACTTCCGCCAAGATTTTTGATTCGCCCGGGACTGACCAGCAATGGTTGGCCCGGGCGTTTTGTTGCCTAGATGCTACCGGTGTGCGCTAGCCGCGGCGGAACAGACGCTGGTGCCAACCAAACAGGTAGCCGGTGCCGGTGAGACCGCCCAGCATCACGACGATGCCGGCCACGATGCCGGCGATTTCCCTGCCGCCAAGTGGGCAGCGTCCACCGGCCTCTTTCTCGGGGCATTCGGACCAGGGCGCGATGTAGCCCAAGAGGGCAAGAGCGGCGCCTAGGAAGATGGCGGCCAGCGCGAAGTTGACCCAAACGGTCTCGGGGATGTCGCGAAGTCGGTCCAGCATGGTTCTCAGTTTATCGTGCCGGCCAGAGGCGAGCGGGCCGCACCCCAGAAACGGCTCCGCCCGAACCAGCTGTAGTGGCTGGCCCGGGCGGAACGCGGACTCTGAAGGTGCAATGCCTAGGTTCTAGGAGTTGTGCTTAGTCGTCCGATGCCTCAGCGCCGTTGATGCGCTGGCTGATGCTGACCGGAGTCGGGTTGGCGAAGACATCCAATAGCGGGCAGTGCGCGTCGACGGTTTCTTGGAGTTCACGGTAGCGTTCGGCTGACTCTGGGCCGGTGATATTGACGACCAAGCGGACATCGCTGAACCCGGGGCGGACCTGCTCATCGAGCCCGAACAGTCCTTTCACGTTCAGATCGCCCTCGGCCTGAATCTGAATGTCATCGACTTGGATGCCCAGCTGGTGAGCGTAGAGCCGGTACACAATCTGCTGGCAGGCAGCTAGGGCGCCGAGCGCGTATTCGACCGGGGCGGCCCCGGCGTCATCGCCGGCCAAACCGGCCGGTTCGTCGATCAGGAACGAGTGCTTACCGGCACGGATATCCGTGGCGATGGCGCCCACAGACTTGGCGTTGATGGCGAATGTGAGGTTGGCGTGCTCTGGATTGCTCTCGAGCTTGCCGGACCACTGCTGGCCAACGTCGTTGAGGCGTTGGCTGCGAACTTCGTTGAGGTTCTCGGTGGCGAGGAGAGTGTTGACGGACATTCGATGCTTCCTTAATGCGTCGTGGCGCTGGCCGTGAGCGCGGCGCCATACTTACGTCCCGCCTTGTGGCGGGCGTCGAATCGTCACCTGGGGCACCCCACTATGGCAAGGGGGTTGCCGTCCAACCGGCCAGGGCCATTCGTGCCGCATAAGCGTCACTTCTTGAGGTTGGAACTCGTGATTCTTGCTCTCCACTGTGCTGGATCTGTGCGGGCACTTCAATTTGGGCGTCATCTAAGGACATATCGGGTTGGCTAGAAAAAGAACCCGAAATGCCCGTATTGTTGATATGGCAACAATCTTTGGGAGTTGATAGCTGTGGCCGAGAAACCAGTTCTACAGATCATTATTGGCAGCACCCGACCAAACCGAGTATGCGGTGCTGTTGCCCAGTGGTTTATCGACAGGGCCCGCCAGGATGGTCAGTTCGATGTTCAAGTCACCGACCTGCGTGAGCTAGACCTGCCGATGATGGATGAGCCGAATCACCCACGCCTGCAGGATTACCAGCACGAGCACACCAAGGCTTGGTCTAAAACGATCGAGGCTTCGGACGCCATCGTGTATGTGATGCCCGAGTACAACTTCACGTTTACGGCTCCGGTGAAGAACTCGTTGGACTACCTGTTCAACGAGTGGGCGAACAAGGCTTTCGGAATGGTCAACTACGGTGGCGTCTCCGGTGGCCTGCGTGCAGCTCAAGCACTGAAGCCGGTGGCCAGCGCACTGCAGATGGTGACCATGCCGGACTTTGTCACCGTGCCGATGGTGGCCCAGCACATCGAAGACGGCAAGCTGAATCCGACAGACATTATGAATGATTCCGCCGACGCGTTGCTCAATCACATGGCCTCGTTGACGGTGGACCTGATGGCCCGCCGCAAACGGTTGGCCGAAGAAGCCGATCAGTAGGCGTTCTTCCCCTTGACTGGCTGTGCTGGGGCTTTAACCCTGATCGAGCTCCAGCACAGCTTTAACTGTGGTGCCTGCGCTCGTGTCCGCGATGGCCTGCTCTAAGTCGTCAAAGGCGTAGGTCTTGACGAGCTTCTCCAGCGGGAAGCGGCCCTGGCGGTGCAGTTCTAGAATCGTCGGGATCAACTGGGTGGAGGTACTGCCGCCGCCCAGGACCCCGATGACCCGTTGGCCCCAGAGGGTTCGGAAGTGATCGAGCCGGAAGCTGGCTTCGGCAGGGGCACCCCCGATAAGTACGAGGCTGCCGAGCATCGCCACGGCCTCGGCCGCCTGCTCGATGACGCCGATCACCCCGGTGCAGTCCAGCACGGCGTCGGCCCCGTTGGGGCAGATCTTCAGGATTTCTTCCACCAGGTTGGTGTTGCCCGAGTTGATGATGTGGGTGGCGCCGAGTTCGTGGGCGAGCCGAAGCCGGTCATCGGACAGGTCCGCCGCGATGATGGTCGTTGCTGGGGTGTTCACGGCAGCCATGATGGCACCGAGCCCGACGGCGCCGGCCCCGATGACGACGATGGCAGCCCCGGGTTCTGGGCGGACCGAGTTGAAGACGGCACCGGCCCCGGTGGTGATGCCGCAGCCCAGCGGTGCGGCCAGTGCAAGGTCGACCTCGGAATCTACCTTGACCAGGGAGCTGGCATGGACCAGCGAGTGGGTGGCGAAAGAGGACTGGCCGAAGAAGTGACCGTTGATGGGCTTACCGTCATCCCGGCTGTACCCGGAGGTGCCGGCACCCGGCTCGCGCAGCCGGTGACCCCCGACAAGGGCTTCCCCGATGTGGAGGCAGTAGCGGTGTTCACCGGCGATGCAGTTGCGGCAGGCCCCGCAGTAGGGCCAGCCCAAGACGACCCGGTCTCCGATCGCAAAATCGGTGACCCCATCCCCGACGGCCTCGATGACGCCGGCACCCTCGTGCCCTAAAATCCCGGGAAGCTCGTAAGGCATGTTCCCCGCTTGAGTGTTCATGTCTGTGTGGCAGACGCCCACTGCAAGGTTGCGCACGAGCACCTCACCGGGGACCGGGTCTGCGAGCTCTACCGTGTCACGGCTGAACGGGGCGTTGGTTTCTTCAACAATGTAGGCATCAATCTTCATGGCGGCACTCCTGATCCCGAGGATTCGCTGGGTCGTGTTGCTCGAAACTGTGGGGGCACTGAAGCCCCTGCCTCGAACCTAACACCGGTGCCGTCAGGATGTATAGGGATCAGCGCATACGGTAGTACTCGGTGAGCAGCGCGAGGCCTTCGTCGATGGAGACGGCAGGACGCCAGCGAAGCACCTGTTGGGTACGGCGCTGATCAAACCAGTGGGCCGTGGAGAGTTGTTCGGCTAGGAACTTGGTCAGCGGCGGCTCATCGTCACGGTCTTTTCCACCGGCAACGGGCAGTTCCCAGATGCGCTCGATGACGGCGCCGGCGACTTTCGCCAACCCGGCCGGCAGGTGCAATCGCGGCTCCGGGGAGCCACCGGCGCGGGCCAGTCCGCGGATCAATTCCCCGATGGGGCGGGGCTCTGCGTTGGTGACGACGAGGGCTTCGCCGTGCGTGTGATCGACGGCGTGAATGGCCGCGAGCACGGCGTCGACAGCGTTGCTGGTGTAGAGGGTGTCCACCAGAGCCGCACCCGGACCGAGCACGGGCATCCGCCCCTGGCGGGAGCGGTCGACGATGCGCTGGGTCAGCTGGGTGTCGCCCGGGCCCCACATGAGATGGGGACGCAGGGCCAGGACCCGGAAGTGCGGGCTGTCCGCACCGAGGGCAATGAGTTCTCCGGCGGCCTTGGTGCGGGCGTAATGCCCGCGAGCCGCCGCCGGGTCAGCTGGGCCGGCACCCTCGCCGATGATGGAGTTGCCGGCATGCGCGACCGAGGGCGAAGAAATCTGAATGAAGCGTTCGACCCCGGCGTCTTGGGCGGCGGTGACGACGTTGCGGGTGCCTTCGACGTTGACTTGGTCGTATTCGTGGGCCGGACCGGAGACGGAAACTTTGGCGGCGATGTGCACCACGGTGTCACAGCCGGCCACGGCGGCGCGCACGGCGGCAGGGTCGGTGACGGAACCTTCGATGTCTGTGGCCCCAGCCACCCCGGAAGGTCGGCGTTGCAGGGTCACAACCTGGAGGTTGCGTTCCACCAGCTCACGGGCAACACCGGCGCCGAGGAGCCCGGAGGCTCCGGTGACCAGAACCTTGTGCAGCGGCCCGACTGGACGGGGCTGAGTGCTCATGGTCGACCTACTTTGCCGCCGGCGAGGATGCCATCGGCCCAGACAGCCAGCCGGGGCCGGTTGATCTTTGACTGGTGCCGGATGTCCACCGGGACCGAATCCGTAACCAGTACTGCAGCGACCGGGATCGGGGCCGCCGCGGCACGGACCTGTGCAGCAAGCTCGGTGGGTGCTACCCCACGTTTGAGTCGCTTCAGACCGGGGCCGGTTGCCGGTTCGATGACTGCTACGACGGCTTGGGTGCCGGCCGGGCCGACCCCCACGATGGCGCTTCGGGCCACGGCGTGGAGGGCATCAATGCGCGCTTCGGGTCCGCCTGGGGCCACTGGCCCGTCGGCGGTGGTGACGACGTGCTGGAGGCGGCCTTCAATCCATAGCCGGCCGTCCGCATCGAGGTGGCCGATGTCTTCGGTTCGGTGCCATTCCAGTCCGTCCACCGTGTCACGGCGGGAGCGGGCATCGGTGTACCAGAGTCGGTCGTAGCCGGCCTTCATGTGCGGGGCGGAAATCACGACTTCGCCAAGGACTCCGGCGGCCTCAGGGCCTTCCAACAATTTGGTGCTGGCGCTGCCATCAGGATTCAGTGGGGCGATGACCATTCGTACCGGTGATACGGGGCGTCCGACGCAGACGCCGTCTTCGGTCCCGGTGGCATTCAGCTCGGTGATGGCGGCGGCATCGATGTCGGCTAGCAACAGCGACTCGGTCATCCCGTACGGGGAGTGGAAGTCCGCGCCGGTGAACAATTTGCCGACCTCGGCCACCAGGTCAGGGTGGACTGGGGCTCCGGCGGAGAGCACCAGCTCAATGCCAGCAAGGGTGTTACGTTGCGCGGGGGAGAGCTGGTCTGCGGTGGCGACCACGTTGCGCAAGGCGGCGGGGGAGGCAAACACCATGGTGGCGTTGGCGGCTGCGGCGGCGTCGGCAACTTTGACCGCGGTGAGCGTCGCCGGTTTGGTGACGTCCATGTCCGGGGTCGTGGAGGTTGCGCCGATCGCCGGGCCGAGCAAGGCAAACGGGGCGAATCCGGCCAGCAGTGAGGACCCGGGACGGACATTGAATACATCGCGCAGCAGCCGGGTGAGGTTGGCTAGCCGTCCCTGGGTATACATGACGCCCTTGGCCGGTCCCGTGGAACCGGAGGTGAACAGGATCGCTGCCGGGTCATCCTTGGTTGGTGCGGGACCGTCGTAGCGTTGACCATCGTGGGCTGCGATGAGCTGATAGATGCTGGTTTCGACCTTCAACGCGGCAGCGCCGAGGCGGGGCAAGGTTGTGACGGAGATGCGTCGGCCGGGCCAATTCTGGGCGCGGGCTACGGATAACCCGGGTGTTTCACCGATGATCCAGTCCGGGCGTGCTGCCCGAACTGCGCGGGTCATTCCGGCGATGCCCAAGCCGGCATCGGCCACCACACCGACTGCTCCGAGGCGCAGACAGGCGTACAGGATGGCGGTGAGGTCGCGGCCCGGCGGCACCAGCAGCGAGATGCGGTCTCCGGGGCGCAAGCCATGGTCGTACAGGCCGCTGGCGATGGCGTTCACCACTGCGGAAAGCCGGGACCAGCTGACGCGACCGGCAGTGCGTCCTGCCATATCCACCAGTGCCGTGTCCGACTTATCCGCCCATGTGTCGAGGAAGTGCCACAGCGGTGGTGCTTCTTCGGTGGTGTCGCCAGCGGGTGTGCGGGATGGCTTGGTGCCGGTGACGACTTGTTCCGCCCACAACAGGATTGGGGCAGTGATGTCGGCGTCTTCGGGAAGCAGGTGGCCTGCTTTTTCGAAGCGGTGCAGGTCCGCAGCCGGTAGGCGGTCGAGCAAGTCGGCCAGATAGCGGTCCAAGAAGACCGGGTCTTTCGGGCCCCACAGAATCAGGGCCGGTTTGCCGGTACGACCGTAGGCGGCAATGTCTTCTCCGATGCGCTGAAGCTCTGGGTAAGACCCGTGGGCCGGGTCAACGGGGATGTCTGCGACGAAGCCGCCAATGCCGCCACGTTGTTCGGCGCTCCAGTACGGTGCGTGGAAAGCCTGCCGGACGTCTGGGTCCAAGGCGGGGTTGCCGAGTCCGGTCGTGACGCGCAAGAAGGCGTCTGTCAGCACGGTGGAACCGGGCAGCAGCGGGCCGGCGAGGGCGGCCTGCAAGGGGGCAGGGATCGGCTGATCGGCCTGATGATGGACGGCGGTGTTCAGCGTCATGATGCCGCTGACGAGGTCCGCGTTGCGGGTTGCCCACCCTAAGGAAATGACGCCACCCCAGTCGTGCCCCAACGTGAGCAGCGGTTGACCCGCGGCAGCATCCCGGTCAAGTCCCAGGTGACGGACCAACGCATCCAGGTCGGTAATCCGTCCGGTGAGGGTACGGTAGCCCCGATCGGTGCTAACACCGGGCTGTTGAGCTGAAGCCGGGACGGGAAGGCCTGCATGAGCCAAGCGCTCGGAATAACCCATGTCCAGTTGATCGGGGGCCACGAGGCGCCAGATGGGGCCAGTGTATTCCGGGTCAGCGGCGTTGGCGAGGGTGGCGGTGGCCAAACTGCGCCAGAGATAAGACCACGTGGGGTTACCGTGCACCGCCAAGATCGTGCCGGTCGGGGTGCGGCCGAGTTTGGCCAAAGCGGGTGCCGTATCGAGGACGTGGAAGGTGTGCGAACCGTCCTCACCCAACACCGTGACGAGTTGACTCCAAGCCGGGTCCCAACCCGGTAAGACTTCCGGGTCAGGCAGGGTAGCGGGGCTAGCTGGAATGTGGGTGCTAGGCAGCTGCATGGTTCCTTACTACCAGAGGATTTCCAACATGGCGGTGTTCAAGCCGGAGCCGACGCCCAAACAGAGGACACGGTCACCGGCGGAAAGAGAATCGGCCTCGCGCGCCAACGTGATGGGCAAAGACGCTGGTCCCACGTTGCCAAGCATGGGGAAGGTCAGCGGGAAGCGCTCGCGGTCCAACTTGGCAGACTCAACAATGGCGTTGGTGTGAAGCTGGGACACCTGGTGAGTGACGTAGCGGTCCATCGAACCCCATTGCCAGTCGTCGGGGACATCCCGCCACGCATCCATGACCAGTTCCAACCCGTTCTCCAGCAGGCCTGCAGAATCGGTGAACATGCCCTTGTGGTCACCCACGCACAGGGCGTGGTGCTCGGTCCCGGAGCGGGTGATCCCCCGCAGAATACGGTGGCCTTCCGGGTGCTGATCGGTACGACCAATGACGGCCGCGGCGGCACCGGATCCCAGTGTGAGGGAAGCGAACTGCTCCATAAAGTTGTCCCGGGTCACGGTATCGCTGTGGAGGTTCGCGATGGTGGCTTCCTGGACCTTGACCGAATCTTCACCGGCGACCACGACGGCGTAGTCGAGCTGACCGGCATCAACGAGTGTGGCGGCCAAGTCCATCCCGTTGACGAAGGCGAGACAGGCGTTGGTGATGTCAAAGTTGGTGGTCGAAGATGGCAAACCCATCTCGTGGTGGATCCGGACGGCGACAGATGGCTCAAGCGTCTCGCGGGTCACAGAGGTGTTGACCATCAGGCCCACTTGTTCTGGTTTGATACCGGCTTTGGCTAGTGCTTGGCGGCCGGCTTCGGCAGCTGCCTCTTGGAATTGGCCGGGGCGCTCCCAGTTACGTCGGGCCTCGACACCGGCGACGCGCTGGAGCAGGCCGCGTGGCAAACGTAGGCGTTTCAGGACCGTCGCGAGACGGTCGTCAATCTCATCTGAGGTCACCAAGATTGGTGCTTCGACTTCCACCACTGACAGCAGGGAGGCGTTGGTGTGATGAGAAACAGCGTTGCCGTGCACTATGGGGTCTGGTCCGTTCGTGTCTGTCACTCAAGCCGCAACTTGAGTCATGATCCGGGTAGTGGCGGCTTCATGCCACCAGCGTTCAAGAATATCGCAAACCACCCATTCAGGGTTATTCATGAGTCGGCGAGCATTCATGAGCTTGTGGTAAGTAGCAAACCAAACATTGAGGATGTCAGAAGTTCCTGAAGAAAAACTGGGTGTGGGCGAGTTGGATAAGGTGGATCACGTGCGTACTTCGCTTTTGATCGTGGCTGCAGGTTCCGGAACCCGCTTGGGGTATGGGATGCCGAAAGCTGCTGTGCCTCTAGGCGGCAGCACCATACTGGAGCAGTGCTTGGCCAGAATCCCCCTGACGGCGTTCTCTCAAGTCGTGCTGATTGTCCCGGCGGACAGCCCGGAGCTGGCCGAAACCGGTCGCTATTTTGCAGAACAGAATCCCGATGCTGACATCGTAGTCACCACGGGCGGAAAAACGAGGGCTCAATCCGTCGCCAACGGGATGGCAAAGGTGACCGAGGGAACCGATGCCGTGCTGATCCACGATGCCGCACGACCGCTCACCCCAGCGGGTTGTTTCGAGCGGGTAAAGACTGCGCTGGCTGCCTCTGCTGACGGTGTTGTGACTGCGTTGCCGGTGGTGGACACCATCAAGGAAGTCGCAGCGGATACGGTGAAGCGAACCGTTGACCGTTCAAATCTCGTGGCGGTGCAAACCCCGCAAGGATTTTCCGTTGCGGCTTTGCAGGAGGCGCAACAGCATCTGACGACGTTGTCACCGGTCGAGGCGGAGTCCATTACTGATGAAGCCATGTTGTTGGAACGGGCCGGAAAGATCGTCAAAACGGTGTCCGGTTCGGCGTTAGCCCTAAAAATCACGACGGCCGCTGATCTGCATCTGGCGGAACTGCTACTGACCGACTTGAATTCGCCTAAGGAGAGCACCCCATGACCGGACCAATAAGCTCAGAACCGAACCGGATTATCCTGCCGCGTACCGGTATTGGCACCGATGTGCACGCTTTCGCGCCGGCCGATGAACTACGAGAATTGTGGGTCGCCGGATTGCACTGGCCCGGCGAACAGGGACTGTCCGGCCACTCGGACGGGGATCTGGTGGCACATGCCGCGTGCGATGCGCTCTTTAGCGCTGCCGGGATCGGCGATCTCGGTGCCCACTTTGGCGTTGACCGGCCCGAACTAAAAGATGCTTCCGGGGCGGACTTGCTGGCGGAAGCGGCGCGGCTGGTTAGGGCTGAAGGGTTCGAGATCGGGAACATCGCCGTTCAGATGATGGGCAACCGCCCTAAGATCGGCAAGCGTCGCGCGGAAGCAGAACAGGTGCTTTCGGAAGCGGCCGGAGCGCCGGTCAGTGTCTCCGGTACCACCAGTGATGGGTTGGGCTTTCCCGGCAATAACGAAGGTCTCTTCGCGGTGGCGACGGCGCTGATCTACCCTGTGCAGGAGTCCGTGTAAATTCACGGAAGTTCGGCAGTTGTGACGGTGTGCTGCCGCCCGGTTCCAGCACTGATCGGCGAACCGGTAATCTAATAGGTGTGGGACTAAGATTTTATGACACCAAAAGCGCCAGTATCCGTGACTTTGAGCCCCTGACACCGGGCCAGGTTCGCTTGTACTACTGTGGCGCCACGGTGCAAGGCAAACCGCACGTGGGACATGTGCGCAGCGCCATCGTGTTCGACATTCTGGTGCGCTGGCTAGAATACCGTGGTTTCGACGTGCTTTCGGTCCGCAACGTCACCGACATCGATGACAAGATTCTGGAAAAATCAGCCGCCTCCTACGAACCCGACTTCACCCCGGAGGTCGACTACCCGGCCCAAGAACCATGGTTCGTGCTGGCTTACCGGTTTGAACAAGAATTCCACCGCGCGTACGACGCGCTCGGGGTACGCCGGCCAAGCTACGAGCCGCGCGCGACCGGCCACATCCCAGAGATGCACGAGCTGATCCAGCGTCTGATCGATGCCGGTCACGCCTACCGGGCGCTCGACGGGTCCGCTGACGTGTACTTTGACGTGCGTTCGTGGAACCGGTACGGGGAGCTGACTCGCCAGAGCGCCGACGACATGCAAGGTGCCGCCGACGCTGATCCGCGCGGTAAGAAGGACCCCCGTGACTTCGCTCTCTGGAAAGCGGTGAAGGAATCCGAGCCGTTGACGGCTTCGTGGGACTCCCCGTGGGGACGCGGCCGCCCAGGCTGGCATATCGAATGCTCAGCCATGGCCACCAAGTACTTGGGCGGGCACTTCGACATTCACGGTGGCGGGTTGGACCTGCGTTTCCCACACCACGAAAACGAACTGGCCCAGTCCTGCGCGGCGGGGGATGATTTCGCGAACTTCTGGATGCACAACGGCATGGTCACCTACGAAGGTGAAAAGATGTCGAAATCCATCGGGAACACGATCTCCCCGGATGAGATGCTCTCCATGGCCCGCGCCAAGGTTGTACGTTTCTTCCTCGGCCAAGCCCACTACCGGTCCATGTTGGACTACCGGCCCACATCGCTGGAGGAAGCCGGCAACGCGGTGGAACGCATTGAGACCTTCATTGACCGGGCTAACGCGGTCGCGGACAAACTCACCGACATCGTCCTGACCGACGAGGTCCCGGAGGCCTTCGGTGCCGCCATGGACGATGACCTGAACGTGCCCCAAGCACTCGCGGTGCTACACGCCACCGTCACGGCCGGGAATACAGCCCTGGCCAACGGGGATGATGAGAGCGCGTTGCAGGCTCTCGGGCAGGTCCAGGCGATGGTCGAGGTGCTCGGTCTGACCGATGCGGATACCGCCGACGCTGCGGGCGATGACGAGTTGCTCGGTGCCCTCCTAGATTCGTTGCTGGTGGAGCGTGCGCAGGCTCGGGAAAATAAAGACTGGAACCGCGCCGATGAAATCCGGGACCAGCTGGCCGGGGTCGGTATCCAGATCGAAGACGGCCCCGACGGTGCCACCTGGTCTCGCAAAGACTGATATTTAGCTTTCTATTTTCAAGGATTTTTTGATGGCAAAACCACACCACAGCCCAGGGGCCGTGCGGAAGACCAAGCGGGGCAAAACCGTGGGCTCCGGCGGCAAGGGCAAACGCGCGCTTGCAGGCAAGGGACCGACCCCGAAGGCCGAAGACCGGGTCTATCACAAGGCTTACAAAGCGAAGCAATTGGCCGAGCGTTCGGCGGCAAAGCGAACCCGCCGCAACGTAAAAAACACTGACGACCTCGTGAGCGGACGTAACTCCGTGCTCGAGGCACTGGAATCACAAATCCCAGCCAAGCACCTGTACGTGGCAACGGGGTTGGACATGGATGACCGGGTGCGCAAGATTCTGCGCCTGGCTGCGGAGAACTCCGTACCGGTGGTGGAAGCGTCCAAACCGCAGTTGGACAAGAACACCAACGACGCGGTGCACCAAGGCGTCGTGCTGCAGATCCACCCGTATGAGTACCCGGACGCGGTCGAGCTGGTTGAGAAGAGCGTCAACGACTACCGTCGCGGCTACACCAAGCACAAACCACTGTTTGTCGCACTAGACGGCATCACCGACCCGCGGAACCTTGGTGCCATCATCCGCGCCGCATCGGCGTTCAACGCGGCCGGCGTCATCATCCCCGAACGCCGCTCGGTCGGAATGACAGCCTCAGCGTGGAAGACCTCCGCCGGTGCAGCCACCCGAGTCCCAGTGGCCAAGGCCAAGAACCTCACCCAAGCCTTGAAATCCATCAAGGACGCAGGCGTGTACGTTCTTGGTTTGGACGGCGGCGGTGACGTCGAGCTGCCGGGCTTAGAACTGGCAACCGAACCGTTGTGCATCGTGGTTGGTGCGGAAGGCAGGGGCCTGTCCCGACTGGTCGGGGAGACCTGCGACCAGATCGTGTCCATCCCGATTAGCTCGGAACTTGAATCCCTCAACGCCTCCATGGCTGTGGGCATTACCTTGTACGAGATCGCATCGCTGCGTTCAAACTGGCGCGCCTCATAGGTTTCATGCGTCACGCCTTCCTCGACCGAGCCCGACCGTACCCATTCGGCCTCACCCGCCAGGCCGGCGTCGGCCCGACAATCCCGGCCCCGGCGAACATGGCAGTCTACGCGCCCGCGGGGGAGAAGTGGGTTGTCCATGTGCTGCACCCGGACGGCCGCCGAACCCGGCACCCACTGAACAACCGGCAATACGATGTCCATTTTGGGATCATCCCGGACGTGGTCGACGGGACACGCTACGCGCTATCGCGTGCCGACTCGGAAGAACTGATCCTCGACCCCTACGCACCCGCAGTGGTGGAGAGCAACGGTGAGTATTGGGGCAGCTACGTTGAGCATAGTTTCGATTGGCGTCGGGATACACGGCTTGGCACACCGAAACGCAAGACCGTGATCTACGAGGCCCACGTCAAAGGCTTGACGAAACTGCACCCGGATATCCCGGAACGACTGCGCGGCACCTATGCCGGGTTGGCCCACCCGGTGATGCTGGACTATCTCCTAGAACTAGGTGTGACTGCTGTTCAGCTGCTGCCTGTGCATCACTCGATCGATGAACCGCATCTGGTTGAGAACGGACTGACTAATTACTGGGGTTACAACACCCTGAACTACTTCAGCCCGGATCCCGGTTACGCGACGGAGGCCGCGCGTAAGGCCGGCCCATCGGCCATTGCCGTGGAGTTCAAAGAGATGGTGCGCAGCTTGCACGCCGCAGGGTTAGAGGTCTACCTGGATGTGGTGTACAACCACACGGCTGAAGGCGGCCAAGACCAAGAAACCTATTCGTGGCGAGCCTTGGGCGACGACGTCTACTACGTCAAAGACCAAGACGGAAACTACGTGAACTCCACGGGCACCGGCAACACCGTGAACTTCGCGCACCCGCGTGTGGTGCAATGGGCCATGGATTCGCTGCGGCACTGGGTCTCCGAATTCCACATCGACGGGTTCCGGTTCGATTTGGCGGTCACCATGGGCCGGGACTCCAAACACAGGTTTAACCCACGCCACCCATTCTTTGTGGCCGTCACCCAAGACCCGGTGCTGGCCGGGGTGAAAATGATTGCCGAGCCGTGGGACCTAGGTCCTGGCGGCTGGCAGACCGGGAATTTCCCGCCGGGTTGGTCTGACTGGAACGACCATTTCCGGGACACCATGCGCGACTTTTGGGTGGCTGATCGCGGCCGGATCGATTCCGGGGCCACCGGCGGGGACTTGGGACGGTTGGCACAGGCGCTGTCCGGCTCAAACGATATCTTCAATGCCAGTTTCCGTGGCCCGTTCGCCCCGGTGAACTTCGTGACCGCGCACGACGGGTTCACCCTGAAGGACCTCGTCTCCTACAACTACAAACACAACGAGCTCAACAAAGAGCACAACCGTGACGGGGCGGATTATTCGCGCTCGTACAACCACGGGGTGGAAGGTCCGTCTGAGGACCCGGATGTGTGGGGCCAACGACTCAAGACGGCGAAGAATCTGATGAGTGCGCTGTTGATTTCCTCGGGCATCCCCATGATCTGCGCGGGGGACGAAGTCTTGCGCACCCAGCGCGGGAACAACAACGCTTACTCCCAGGATAATGAGATCTCCTGGCTGGACTGGTCGGCGCGTACCGAGCAACAGGAACAGATGTTCCAACTCACCAGGCATCTCATCCAGCTTCGAAAGACCCTGCTGGAGGGAACCCTGCAGCTGGAAGATCAAACCGAGCTGCACAAGATCTTCAATCAGCGCTGGTTCAACGCGCACGGCGAAGAAATGAGCCAAGAGGATTGGTGGGATACCCAACGACGAACCATGCAGTTGATGATGAGCGGCGAACTCGACTCTACCGTGCTGGTCGTTTTCAACGGGAGCCCGGACCGTCAACTGATCACGGTGCCGGTGTGTGCGATGGCACCGGGGAATTCGTATCGGCTCGTCGCGTCCACTTCAAAACACGGGGACCAGCGTCGTGGGGCCGTCATCACCGCGGGCAAACGCGAAAGCATTGAACCCTTCTCGACCGCGATCTTCCGCTGCGAAGGCTAGAACAGCTGTCACAACCAGCCATTGTCGGTTGCGATGCGTGCGGCCTCAGAGCGGTTACGTGCTTGCGTTTTGGTCATGATTGAGGAGATGTGGTTCCGCACGGTGCCGGCCGACAGATGAACCTGTGCGGCAATTTCATCGATGCTGCAGCCGGAAGCGGCGGCACGCAGCACCTCCGTTTCACGTTCGGTCAACGGGGACGGGCCCACACTCAACGATTCCACCGCCAAGCTCGGGTCAACCACACGTTTGCCCGCATGGACTTGCCGCACAGCTTCGGCTAGTTCTTCCGCGGGTGCGTCTTTGACCATGAAGCCATCTGCCCCGGCAGCCAGAGCGCGCGCCACGTATCCGGGTCTGCCGAAAGTGGTCAACATCAACACTTTGGTGTCCGGGAAACGCTGTTTTAGTTGGCGGCAGGCGGCCAGTCCATCCAGGACCGGCATTTCGACATCTAGCAGCACCACATCTACGGGGCTCCCCGCGGCATTTTGTTCTTCAACTGCTGTCAGACACTCTTGCCCGTTGGCCGTTTCTGCGACGATGTGCAGGTCGCCTTCAAGTCCCAGTAGCGCAGCCAAGGCGCCCCGCACCATGGCTTGGTCGTCGGTCAGCATCACTCTGATCATGCTTCTGCTCCGATCCGGTATTCGACACTCCAACCCTCGTCCGGCTTCTCCGGGTCTTTCGGCCCGGCACTGAGTACCCCGGTGGGTTCGACTCGTTGGCGCAACCCCTGCAAGCCGGTGCCACGACGCGCCTTGGCCGGGTGCCGCGGGTTCTTGGCGGGGCCCTCGTCACTGATCTGGATCAGGGTTGGCGAGACGAAGATTTTGACCTGTTGGGCGTAGGAGTGGTGAACGATGTTTGCTCAGGATTCGCGGATGACGTAGGCGGCGTTCGTTTCGATAATGCCGGCGTTGGGAATTCCCCGGTCCTCGATCTCGACCCGGGCACCGGCGGCGTGCAGCAGATCTTTGGCCGCGGACAATTCGGCGTGTACCGACACCTCCCGAGTCGCGGCAACCACATCGCGCACATCGGACAGGGCCTGCCGGGCCAGATCTGCGATCTCGGTGACCTGCTGCTGGGCCGCTGAGAGTCGATCGTTCGGGGCGGAGCTTTCCTCGACGACGTGACCGAGTAACCGACTCGCTAGCTGAGCTTTGACGTTGATGGTGGTCAGGGACTGACCCAGGATGTCATGCAGATCAGAGGCCAATTGGGTGCGACGGCGTTGATCCGCCAGTTGCTGGTTTTGCACCCGCTCCATCGCTTGCTGCTGATCGTTCTCGAGGCTGCGGCGCACCAGCAATACGATCCCGCCGGTCAGGACGACCGTGAGCGGTACGAATAGCCCGTAGGAGGCGTTCCAGGTTTGGGCCAAACTCAGCGCCAGCGTCCCGATCGTCAGTGGCAGCACCCACTTCTTGGGGAGTTGCAGGGCGATCATAGCCACCAGAAAAGGCAGCGCGAACGCGCCGTTTTCCGGGCTGATAAAGAAGAACCACTGCTGCAGGGCCAGGTAGAGGACAATCATGACCCAGACACGGGGACGCACGCGCTGAGCGGGCGCCACGTCGGTCAGCAACCAGCTGGCCATGTACGTGTTCAACAGCGCGAACATCAGCAAAACGGGCAGCAGCAGCTGGCGCTCGCCATCCAGTAGCTCGAGGAGGGCAGAGACCAGCGGGATGATGAGGAAGATGGTGTACGGGGTTGCCCAGAGCAGAGATTCCACACGCGGACGCCCCGCCAACCAACTCCGGGAGCCGGACGGCTTGGTGCCGTCGACAGCCGACTCGGCAGGCGGGGCGAACTTGTGCGAAAACAGCGGCATCAGAAAATGATCTTCGTGTTGGTGCTTGGCGGATTAGCCACGCTCGGTGTCCCGGTTGCGGCCGATTACTGCAAGTATGGCAAAGATTGCCAACCAGCTGATGGCATTGATGAGCGCGCCCCATTCAAACCCGTCCGCATAGATGGGTGCCTGGGCGAGCTTGTTGATGCCGTACAGCGGGCTGTAGGGCGCGATGTTCTGGAAGATCTCAGCCATTTGTTCCAGTGGGAAGAACATGCCGGAGAAGAATGCCATCAGGGCGGTGGCACCGCCCATGACACCGTAGGCGGCATCTGAGCGCATCCAGTATCCGACCGCCAAGCCCATCGCTGCGGTGATGAGCGTGCCCGCGATGATCAGCAGCGCCGTGTAGAACCAGATGGGGGTTTCCATGCGGGCATCGGTCACAGCGCCCACGACGAACGCCACGGAGACGACGACCCCTGCGACGAAGACTCCGGCGATGATCTTGCCAATGATGTACCAGTAAGGCTTCATCGGTGTCAGCGACATCTGGCGGGACCAGCCTTGGGTACGTTCCACGGAGATGTTGGCTCCCGTGGCGGCGCTGGTGATGATGGCGCCGTAGAGGGCCATGCTCACCAGAATGGTGGCGGCAACGTTACCGTTGCCCACTTCGATCAACGAGTGCTCTTGCCCGGTGCCAAACATCAGGTACATCACGATGGGCAATCCCAACGCGAAGCCCAGATTCCACGGGTTGAAGATTTGGTCTTGGATGGTCCGCACGATGGTGGCGATGGTGGGGCGCAGTTGCGATGGGCTCGGACGCTCGAGATCTGCGGTAGTCAGTTCGGGGTTCTTGTGTTGGGTTTCGGTCATGGCTTCAGCTGTAGGTTGTGCGATAGTGGTCACGAAAGTCACGTCCTTAGACTTCGAGGTTCTGCGAGTTCTGGGATGTGTTTGAGTTGTCATCGGTGAGGGCCCGGAAGGTGTCTTCTAAGGTTGCGGAGGTCATCTCAAATCCGCTGGTACCCGGTGCTGACAGGATGGCCAGTGCCGCCGGTTCTAAGGCTGTGCCTTCGAGTTTGACGCGGTGGCCGATGACATCTAGGTGCCAATCTGTGCCGATCCGCAGCTTACGCAGTTGCTGCAGCAAGGTGTCCAGCTGTGCTGGTGCGATGTTCGCCGTCAGGTGCTGCTTGAGAGTGCGTGCCCGCAGGGTTGCGGTGGACTCGTCGGCGACGATGGACCCTTCGGCCATGATGATGGTCCGCTCGG
This sequence comes from Micrococcoides hystricis, assembly GCF_042434215.1. Taxonomy (NCBI): domain Bacteria; kingdom Bacillati; phylum Actinomycetota; class Actinomycetes; order Micrococcales; family Micrococcaceae; genus Micrococcoides; species Micrococcoides hystricis. The sequence continues at coordinate 219,145 of NZ_JBHLUB010000029.1, forward strand.
CGAACTCTTCGGCCTCCGTGAGGTAGTGGGTGGCGAAGACGATGGTGCGGCCGGCGTTGGCTTGTTCACGCATCAGCGCCCAGAATTTGCGGCGAGCGTTGACGTCCATCCCGGCGGTGGGCTCATCCAAGATCAGCAGCAACGGGTCGGGGATGAGTGCGATCGCTAGGCGAAGTCGTTGAATTTGGCCGCCGGAGCATTTGCCGATTCGGCGCCGGGCCAGTTTGGTCAGGTCGGTTTCCGCCATGACCTCTTCCACGGGGCGCGGGACGGCATAGGTGGAGGCGATGTAGCTCAAGAGTTGGCCGACCGTCCATTCGTTGATCAGGGAGCCGGTCTGTTGGATCACACCGATCAGGCCACGGTTGATGGCCTTCTTCGGGGCCATGCCGTACAGGGTGCAGCGACCGGATTCTGGTGCGGTCAGGCCCAGCAGCATGTCGATGGTGGTCGTTTTTCCGGCACCGTTAGGGCCGAGCAGCGCGACAATCTCCCCGGGATTGATGCGGAAGGAGACATCGTCAACGGCGAGCACCGGCTCGCCGCCTTTAACGTGGAATCGCTTGCGCAGAGATTCGGCGGTGATGGCGGTGATGTTCGTAGTGTTCATGGTTTAAACACTAGAAAACCGCGTGATTCCGGGTAAGTAGCGTGTGTCACGAGCTGTGAATGACATTTGTCAGGGGTGCATCCCTGACATCCGGAGCAATCCGGCTAAATCGGCCAGAGCTACTTCACGCTCCGGGCTGCCGTGGGCGGGTCTTCCACGTGTTTGGGCTGCTCCCGTAAGGCTTGGGCCAACAGTTGGACGAGGTGACGGCCACTGACCTGGCGCAGGTCTTGAATCTGGGTGCGACAGGAGAAACCGTCTGCCAGAACAGCCCGTTCCGGATGCTGGTCAATCTTGCCCAGAATCCCTTGCTCACCGACCGTCACCGAGATGTCATAGTGGCCGCGTTCCATACCGAAGTTGCCGGCCAGTCCGCAGCAGCCCTTGGAGTATTCGACGTCGCAGCCCATGGCCGTCAGCAGCTGCTGGTCTGCCTCGTATCCCATCACGGCGTAGTGGTGGCAGTGTGGCTGGACGAGCAGCGCCGCATCGCTGCGGGGCGGTTGCCAGCCGATCTCGGTGAGGAACTCTGCGAGAGTGCGCACTCCGGCCGCGACGACACTGGCCCGGGGGTCCTGCGGCAGCAGCTCGGTCAAGTCAGAACGCAGGGTGGCGATGCAGCTCGGTTCAAGGCCCAAGATGGGTTTGCCGGCGGCGGCATGTGGGTACAGCACATCTAGGGTCGCGGCGAGTTTCTTCTTGGCTGCGGTCAGCTGGCCGGTAGAGATCAGGGTCAGCCCGCAACAGGCACCCGGTTCGGCCAGTTCCACGTCGCAGTCGGCGGCCGCGAGGACCTCCAACGCGTCGGGGACGAGACCGGGGCCAAGTGCATCGGTGAAGGAGTCGAGCCAGAGCACCACCTGGTGCTGACCTAGTTGCCCGCCGTCGGTCCGGTTTTTGTGGATCCAGCGGGCAGGCTTGGCCGGTAATTGGGGAAGCCCGCGACGGGTGTCCGCTCCGATGGCGAACATCATGAGCTTGCGCACTGGGCCGATGTTACCCAGCCAGTTCAGCATGGGGCCGAACGGACCGAGATAGCGCAACCACTGCGGTAACCGGCCCAGCGTGTAGTGGGTCCACGGTCGGCGTTTGCCCTGGTAGGTGCGGTGGAGTGCCTCTGACTTGAAGGTGGCCATGTCAATGCCGGTTGGGCAGTCGTTGGCGCAGGCTTTGCAGCTCAGGCACAGATCGAGGGCCTCATGCACTTGAGGGGAAGACCACCCTAAGGTCACCACGCCACCGTTGAGCATTTCTTGCAGAACGCGGGCTCGGCCGCGGGTGGAGTCCTTCTCATCGGCGGTGGCCCGATACGACGGGCACATGAAGTCCGTGGAGACCGTCGACTGGGCCCGGCATTTGCCAACGCCCACGCAGCGGTGCACGGCGTTGGTGATATTGCCGTCATCGGCGGCGAACGCAAAACCGTCGGTCGCCGCCATGGCGTGGGCTTGGGGCCGGCGTAGGTCCGCGTCCAAGGGAGCCGGGTCGACAACGACCCCCGGGTTGAAGATGTTGTGAGGGTCCAGAAGGCCTTTGAACTGGCGCATGAGATCCAGTGCGTCCGACGAGTACATGACGGGCAACAGCTCGGAGCGGGCCCGGCCGTCGCCGTGTTCGCCGGAGAGTGAGCCACCGTAGGAGGCGGCCAAGGCTGCGGCCTCCGCCATGAAGGTGCGCATGGTCTGGTTGCGGTTCTGAAGCGGGAAGTCGATGCGCAAGTGGATGCATCCATCGCCGAAGTGACCGTAGGCCAAGCCCGAGAGTCCGTGGCTGGCCAACAGGGCCTTGAGTTCACGCAGGTAGGGGCCTAAGTGCTCTGGCGGGACGGCAGAGTCCTCCCACCCGGGCCAGGCTTGTTCACCGTCTGCGGTTCGACCGGCCAGCCCGGCGCCGTCGGCCCGGATCTGCCACAGCCGGCGTGCCTGCGGGCCTGCCGGGTGGATGACGTGGTCGAGGGCCGAGCAGTCCGCGACGAGGGCCTCCGCACGCCTCAGAGCGTCGGTGGCGTCCGTGCCGTCGATTTCGATCATGAGCCAGCCCCCGCCGGCAGGCAGGGCGGGTACCGAGCCGGTTCCTTTGCGCCGGACGATAGTCTGGACCAGCTCGGCGTCGAGTCCCTCTAACGCCAGCGGTTTGTGCGGCAGTAAGGCCGGGACGTCGTCGGCGGCGGTGGCCATGTCGGGGTATCCCAACACCACCAGCGCCGGTTCGGTGGCCAGTGGAACAAGTTTGACGGTGGCCTGTAGGAGCAATCCGCAGGTGCCCTCGGTCCCGACCAGTGCGGCCGCCAGGTTTCGGCCGTTCTCGGGTAGGAGCTGTTCGAGGGAGAATCCGGAGATTTGGCGATCAAACCGGCCGAACTCGGTGCGTAGCACCGCCAGGTTGGCGGAGATCAGTTCCTCCAACCCGGCGACGCTGGCCACAGACGTGCTGCCTGCCGCGGTTTCGATGACCTCACCGGTGCCGGTCAGCCAGGTCAGGGATTCGACGTTGTCGGCGCACCGGCCGTAGCTCAGCCCGTGCGGGCCGCAGGCGTTGTTGCCCAGCATGCCGCCGAGTGTGCACCGGTTGGCGGTGGACGGGTCTGGGCCGAAGCGCAGACCGTGCTCGGCGGCTTGGCGTTGCAGTTCGGCCAACACCACACCGGGCTGGACGACGGCAGTCCTGTTGACCGGGTCGATGCTCAACACCTTGTTCAGGTGCCGGGAGAAATCAAGAACGATACCCGGACCAATTGAGTTGCCCGCACACGAGGTGCCGGCCCCGCGTGCGGTCAGTGACATGGCGTACTCGGTGGCCACTTGCAGCGTGTAGAGCACATCGGCCACACATTGCGGGAAGACCACAATCTCCGGCACCACCCGATAGTTGGAGGCATCGGTGGAGTAGATGCCCCGGGTCAACGAGGTGGCGTCCACCTCTCCGAGGAGCCGAGTCTCTAATGCGGTGACGACCGCGGAAATTCGCTCGTCAATGGTGGCGGCGATGTGTTGCACGTTCGGCTCCTCGAAGGTGGGTTAGTAGGAACCGCGCAGGTCCATGGCGGCACGTACCCGCTGCTTGGCCAGCAGCTGGGCTGCCACGTGGGTGGTTTCCCCGGTCTTGGCGGCCTCGTCCAACGTGGTGTTGGCGTTGGCCCGTAGCTTGGATGCCACGGTGTCGAAGATCCGCTGCGGCTCGACCCGGAACGGGGAGAACCGTGCCTCCATGGCGAAGGCTGCAGAGACGACGCCGCCGGCGTTGGCGATGAAGTCCGGGATCAGGGTGACCCCGGTGCTCCGGAAATACTCTTGGGCCGCGGTCGAGGTAGGCAGGTTGGCGCCCTCGACGAGCAGCTTGGCTTTGACGTTTTTGGCCGATTGTTCGTCCAACACGTTTTGGAGTGCAGCCGGTACCAGAATCTCCGCGTCGGTGAACAGCTCCTGCCCGGGATCGATCCGCAATTGCGGGTAGTCCTCGACTAGGTCGTCGCCGACCTCCTCGCGTTTGGTCAGTAGCTGCGGGATGTCGAGGCCGTTCGCATCGGCAATCGCGCCCTTGGCGGTGGAGATCGCGGTGACGGTGTAGCCCAGCTCGTGTAGCCGTTTGGCGACCGCGTGGCCGACCGCGCCGAACCCTTGGACGGCTACCCGAGGCTGGTTCAGGCCCATCCGGGTGGCGGTTTCGTCCACGACTTCGGCGACACCGAAGCCGGTGATTCCCAGCTTGTCGTAGGCCACCCCGCCTAGCTCGTGTGGGGTGCCTACGGCGGCGCCGCGGCCCAGCTCATCGTTGATGATGGCCGCGTCGTTTTCGGTCAGGCCCATGTCCAGCCCGAAAACGTACTCCTCGGGGACCTCGTTGGATAGTTTCCGGACGAAGGAGCGAAGGATGCGTTCTTTATCCGGAGCGGTCGGGTCAGCTTTGATCCCGGCCTTGGCGCCGCCGTAGAACAGATCCACGGCGGCCCACTTCCACGTCATGACCCGGGCGAGGCGGCAGACTTCGTCGACCGTGACGGTTGGCTGCATGCGGGTACCGCCCTTACCGATACCGCGAGCGGTGTTGTCAATGACGAGGACGCCACGCATCTTCGTCTTGGGGTCACTCACGGTGACGATTTTTTCTGGTCCCCACTCATCGATGAGGTCAAAGAAGTCTGCCACAACGCCCTTTCAGTGTTTGGCTCAGCTGTACTTGCTAGATGAATTCAACGCCCTGGGCCAACGGCAGTTCGCCCGAGTAGTTGATGGTGTTGGTGGCCCGGCGCATGTAGATCTTCCAGGCGTCGGATCCGGATTCGCGACCGCCACCGGTTTCCTTCTCGCCACCGAACGCGCCGCCGATCTCGGCCCCGGAGGTGCCGATGTTGACGTTGGCGATGCCACAGTCCGAACCGCGGGCGGAGAGGAAGATCTCGGCTTCGGTCTGGTCTGAGGTGAAGATGGCGCTGGACAGGCCCTGGGGGACCGCGTTGTGCAGCTGAATGGCTTCATCCAAATCCGTGTAGGTCATCACGTACAGGATCGGGGCGAAGGTCTCGTCTTCCACGATGGCGGACTGAGCTGGCATCTTCACGATGGCAGGTTCCACGTAGTAGGCGTCCGGGTACTCATCGGCCATGACGCGGTTGCCGCCAACCAGTACCTGTCCGCCTTCGTCCTTGGCCTGGGCTAGGGCGGCTTGCATGTCTTCGTAGGAGCGGCGATTCACCAGTGGGCCGACCAGCACGCCCTCGTCGGAGGGCTTGCCGATGGTCAGGGTCCGGTAGGCGGCGACCAGTTTCTCTACCAGTTCATCGGCCACGGATTCGTGGACGATCAGCCGGCGCATGGTGGTGCAGCGCTGGCCGGCGGTTCCGGCGGCGGCGAACGCGATGCCGCGCAGGGCCAGATCAAGGTCAGCACTCGGGGTGACCAGGGCTGCGTTGTTGCCGCCGAGTTCGAGCAGGATGCGGCCGAAGCGCTGGGCTACGCGTGGGCTGATTTCCCGTCCCATCCGGGTGGAACCGGTGGCCGAGACGAGGGCGACGCGCTTGTCATCCAGCAGCGGGGCAGAGGCCTCCGGGTCAGCGATCACCAGCTGGTTGATGCCCTCCGGGGCACCGCAATCGGCAACGGCGCGGCTGAGCAGGGCCTGGGTGGCTAGGGCACACAGGGTTCCGACCGCCGATGGCTTCCACACGACGGAGTCTCCGGCTACCAACGCGAGCGCGGTGTTCCACGCGTAGGGGGCAACAGGGAAGTTGAACGCGGTGATGCAACCAACGACACCGAGTGGGTGCCAGGTCTCCATGAGCCGGTGGCCGGGGCGCTCGGATGGCATGGTCTTGCCGTAGAGCATGCGGGACTGACCCACCGCGAAGTCGCAAATGTCGATCATCTCTTGTACTTCGCCTTCAGCCTCGGAGGTGATCTTGCCGACCTCCGCGGTGACCAAGCTGGCCAGATCGGATTTGTGCTCGGTGAGCAGTTCGGCCCACCGTTTGACGACCTGCCCGCGAACCGGGGCCGGCACATCTCGCCAGGTCAGGAATGCGTCGTGGGCATCGGTGATGGCCTGTTCGACGTCGGCGCGGGTGTGGGATTGTACGTTCAGCAGCAGTTCGCCGGTGACGGGGGAGTGGATCTCTCGGTCGCCGTGGAACTGGTGTTCGCTCACACCGCAGGCCAGCAGGGCCTCACGTACGGTGGTGGTCATGGTCTGGTCTTGAAGTTGGATGGTCATTGCTCTCCTTGAATGGTTGTTTCAGGTTTAGTTGCTGGTTGCGCTCGCGGACAGCGCCGGGTTGTGCGCGTCCGCAGTGACGGTGGCCTTCAGGGCCTCCGAGAGGGCATCAAGGGATGCTTGCTGCTGCGCGGCGTAGAGTTCGTTGGGGTCGTGGACGGGGCGGCCGACGATCTGTTCCATGACGGTGATGTCATAGTCGGTACCGGCCTGGGCGTCATCGCGGGAGCCTTCCCCGGTCAGGTTGGACTGGAAGATGCCGGCTGCCGAGCGCGGCAGGAAGTCCTCGTAGACGATCGGCTCGGCGACCACGTGCCCGGCGTCGACCAGATCCCAGACGGAGGTTTCGGCGCCGGCAGCCTGTTCGGCAGCCGCAGCTTGGGCGCCCTCGGCTAGGTGGTAGGTGAAGAAGGCGAGGCCCTGTTCTGCCAGCCCACGTTCGGTGTTTGGCAGTCGCTCCCGCCAGACCTCGCGGGCCACGTCGGTGCGGATGCCACCGGATTCGGCTAGCCGTCGGTCGGTCTCGGCCAGCATCTGGTCGTAGAGGATCCGGCCGGCCGGGGTCAGTGCGATGCCGCGCTGCTCAACTTCGCCGAAGCGCACGCGCAAAGTGCCCGGGCCGACGGTACCGTTTTCGAACTTGAAGATGCGTTCTTCGGAGAGTGCGCGGAAGGAGGTCTGGCGCAGCAGGATGTCGGGGCCTTCCCACGCGGGTGGGCCTTGGACCTCGTCGATCATCTTGATGCCGAGTTCTTCCATTTGGCGGTACAACTCATCGATGTCCAGCACGCGTGGGGTGAGGTGGTTGATGTGGGTGCTGCTGACACCGCCGATGTCCGCGGCGACAGCCGAGATGTTTTCAAGCTCGCGGTACCAGGCGTGATCGACCGGGTCATCGGAGAGTTTGAAAGCTGCGGTGGCCAGCTCGAGCAAGTGCGCGGCCTCGGCATCGTCAAGGCCGCCCTGTTCGGCCGCCTTGTCAGCCAGTGCCAGGAGCTCTTGCGGGAAGAGCGTGCGTTGGGTGATGAAGTCTTGCAGGCGGGCTTGCAGGTCTTCGTCGAAGAAGCGTGGGTCATCTGCGGCCAGCATTGAGGTGAAGACACGGAATGGGTTCTTGGCGAGTTCATCGGCGTCCACGGGGCGGAAGGCGGTGGAGACGACGGGCACCGAGGACTTGGAGGCATCACGCAGATCGTAGAAGCCGACCGGGTACATCCCGAAGGCGGCGAAGACGCGAGCAACTTGGGCCATCTCGGTGGGGGAACCAACGCGGATGGCACCGTGACGTTCGGCGGTGACCCGTTCGATGCTGCCCAGGCGTTCGGCCTCGGCGCCCTCTTTGGCCATGAACTCTTCATTGACCTTGGTGGAGACGTCCACCAAGGTGTTGTAGGCGGGAACTTCCTTGCCGTACATTTCTGACAGGCTTAGCGCGAAGGCTGCGCGAAGTTGCCACAGTTCTTGGAATGCCATGTTCCTGAGATACCTTTCGAAAATAAGTTGGTTGAAAGCTAGATGATGTTGACTTCGCGCCGAGTCAGCGCGGGTGCGTTGAGCCGCTCAAGGGAGAACGGCAGCGGGTCCATGAAGGATTCGCGGTCAAGGTAGAGGTCCGCCATTAGCTCGCCAACGGCAGGAGATTGTAAGAAGCCGTGACCGGAGAAGCCGGTGGCGTAGAAGTAGTTGCTGATGTGATGGCTGCGGCCGATGAACGCGTCATGGTCCGGGGTGTTCTCGTAGAGGCCAGCCCAGCCGCACTCGATGGTCGGATTCGCCAAACTTGGTGCGATGACCGCTGCGGCGTCGTTGAATTCGTTGAGCCAGCAGAAATCGAATTCGCGGTGGTAGCAGGGGTCCTGATCGTGGGAAATCCCCAGCAAGAGGGCATCGCCGGCATTGTGAAAGTACATGGTGGTGGACAGGTCCAAGGTGAAGGGAACCGTCGGATGCGGCTTGTCTGCAGGGGCTGTCGGTGTGAAACCAATCATGCGGCGAACCGGCTCGATCGGCATGTTCACGCCCAGCATGGCTGAGACCGTTCCGCCCCAAGCCCCGGCGCAGTTGAACAGCGCGTTCGTCTTGATGGTGCCCCTAGTCGTCGTCACCGCGGTAACCGCGCCGTCCTGGGTGTCGATGCTCAAGACTTCGGTGCAGTTCAAGAAGGTGACGCCCAGTTCTTCGGCGGCGCGCACGTACCCTTCCACGACCTTGGCTGGTTGGGCGTAGCCGTCCTCCGGTGAGAAGGCGGCACACATGAGCGCATCCGGGTTCAAGAAAGGGTTGAGTTCGGCGGCTTCACGCGGAGTGACAATCCGGGAGTTGACGTCCATTTCGTTCTGGACGGCGGTCGAGTTCACCAGTGAATCGGCTTCTGCGGAGTCGCGGGCCAAGAAGAGGTAGCCAACCCGTTTCAGACCAATGTCGATCCCGAAATCTTGTTGGAAGTTTGCGAACTTCTTCAAGGAGCGCTGACCCAAGACGATGTTGGAGGGATCAGAGAAGTTGGCTCGCACTCCACCCAGTGGTTTTGCTGAAGAGCCCTTGCCGATCTGGCCTTTTTCAACAACGACAATGTTGCGCACGCCTTGGGAGGCCAAATGCCAAGCAATGCTCACGCCGATGGCGCCGCCGCCAACGATGACGACGTCTGCTGACGCGGGTTGTGCGGCAGCGGTAGTGAGACTCAACGAGATTGCGTGTTCCACAAACGAGTCCCTTCTCGTGTGATGGCGTTCACTAAAACGCCTGTTGTGGGTTATCGATAACCATACTTCACGAGCTGGAACTGTGTGTCAAGGGTCACATGGGAAATAGTTTGGGTTGTCTGCGGCGGGGCCGTAAAGCTAGCAGTCTGGTCGCGCGTATTCGAGGTGTTGGATCATCAATGCGGCGGCCAAATCTGGCTCGCCGCTGATCACGGCTTCGGTGATGCGCTCGTGCTCCTGGGCGCTGGCGAGAAGTTGCCCGTCGCCCTTGAGGTGCTCGTAGGAGCCGTTGACGCGAGACTGGTCGCGCAAGCGTTCAACGATCTCGAGCCAGCGTTGATTGCCCAAAAGTTCAACGAGTTTGAGGTGGAATTCTTGGTCTGCCTCGAGGTAGTCGGCCAGGTCGCCCTGAGTAAGATCCACCGTTTTTTGGGTAAGTTTTCGTAGTTCCGTCGCTTCGCCCTCGGTGACACGGCGGGCGGCGATGCGGCGAACAGCTTCCACCTCGACGAGGAGCCGCAAGTCGTAGACTTCGCGCTTATCGGCGTCGCTGAGCTCCACCACGCGGAAGCCGCGGTTGCGCACCAGTTCGAGCAGGCCACGGTTGACCAGCGACATCATGGCTTCACGCACGGGGCTGTTAGAAAGCCCGAGTTGGGTTGCGATGGCGTTGGCGGAATAAATCTCCCCGGGCTTCATATCGCCGCTGAGTAAAGCATGCCGAAGCATGGACTCGGTCGAGTCCTTGAGGGTGCTGTGCCGCAGGGCCTGCGAAACCATGTCGCTGGCAAAGGGCAAGCGGGAAGCGTCCAAACTCATCGTGGCTCCTACTGCCTACTGAACTTATCGGCAGTCTATCGTCACAAATGCGCGAGATTGGTTGATTCTGTGTTCGACTTACTCGGTGGTCGCAAAGCTGCTGCCAAAAGCTACGCCTACTGATGAGTATCTTTCTGTCGCCAAAATGGGGAAAAGGGTTGACATGAAAAACCGCGTGGAGGATTATGGGTTATCGATAGCTGAGAGTGGCGTACATCACAAAGTCAGTGTGGATAGCCGTGGATCCCTCTCTTCTCCATCAATCTGACAGTTCGGAAGGTTCAGATGAAAATCTCGCACGAGATTCCAACACTCATGTCAGCAACGTCTGTCGACGAATCAATTCAAAATATTTTCGGTCCCATCGTCGACTTTCTTGAGACGATCGTTTTCTTCGCTGTTCCCATCGGTGACGCCGAGCTCCCGCTGCTAGTAGTCTGGCTGATCTCTGCGGGTATTTTCCTCACATTCTGGCTTCGCATTCGGCCCATTCGCGACGCCAAACTCAGCTTTAAGATCATCAAGGGTCACTACAGCCGTCACTCGGATCCGGGGCAGGTCACCAGCTTTCAAGCGCTGGCGACAGAACTTTCCGGAACGATCGGTCTTGGCAACATCGCCGGTGTGGCGGTAGCTATCTCTCTGGGCGGACCCGGCGCGACGCTCTGGATCATTCTGGCTGGTTTGCTCGGAATGGCCGTGAAGATGGCTGAGGCGACGCTGGGGCAGAAGTACCGTACGGTGCACGCCGACGGTAGCGTCTCCGGCGGGCCGATGTACTACCTGCGCGACGGTCTGAAGTCGATTGGTCGGCCAAAGCTTGGTAAATTCCTTGGCCTGTTCTACGCGGCGGGCATGATGATCGCCGTCCTCGGTGCGGGTAACATTTTCCAGGCCAACCAGGTCACCGCACAGCTCGTCAACGTGACCGGCGGAACCGACAGCCCACTGTACGGGCAGGGCTGGATCGTCGGTCTGGTGTTGGCTCTGGTGGCCGGCGTCGTCATCATCGGCGGTATCAAGTCGATCGCACGCATGACCAGCCGCATCACCCCAATCATGGCCGTGTTGTATGTACTGTGTGTCTTGCTGATCTTGGCCATCAATATCGGTCAGATTCCTGCCGCCATCGCGACCATCTTCTCCAGCGCCTTCACCGGTGCGGGTGTCACGGGCGGCATCATTGGTGTGGCCATCATCGGTATTCAGCGAGCAGTGTTCTCCAACGCCGCTGGTACCGGTACCGCAGCTATGGCTCATGCGGCTTCCAAGAACAAGCGTCCGGCAGAAGAAGGTTTGGTCGCCGCCTGGGAGCCATTCATTGACTCTGTGGTGATCTGCACGATGACCGCGTTGGCGATCATCGTGACCGGTGTCTACCAGGACACCACCTCTGACGGTGTGGCCATGACGACTGATGCGTTCAACACGGTTCACGATGCGTTCTCAATCCTGCTGACCGTCAGCATCGCACTGTTCGGTTTCTCCACGATCTTGAGCTTCTCCTACTACGGTCGCAAGACCACCGGCTATGTCTTCAACCAGTCGAAGATCGCTGAGCGGGCCTACGACGTGGTCTACGTTGTCTTCATCGTGATTGGCGCTTCCGTCTCCTTGGATATGGTGGTCCGGTTCTCCGATGCGATGTTCTTCCTCGTGACGGTGCCGAACATGTTGGGTATCTACTTCCTGGCCAAGGTGTTGCGTAAAGAGGTGTTCGATCACCGCGTCGGTTGCCAAACCGGGCAGATCCCGGTGGTGCCACTGGGTGAACGATCCACGATCTTGGGCGCGAAGATGTCCGAGAAGATCGACAAGAACGGTGGTTCCCAGCCCAGCGGGGGAGCAGATAAGGACCCTGTCTCGGCGAATGCTTCCGACAGGTAATTAGCTCAGAAGCGAGCTCGTCAAACATATAAGGAGGCCTCGTAACGTCGGTTGACGCTACGAGGCCTCCTTATTGTCTGGGTTCTGTTTCGTCCGCTCTAGTGGGCTGGCAACCGGACCATGCCGAGCTCAGCCGGGCTAGCCAGGAGCGGATGGGCGGGCAGGATTCGCACCGTGTAACCGAAGGAACCGGAGGTCTCCAAGGTCACATGCCCCGTGTAACGGAACCGCCCGTCGTCCAGATCCTCCGCCAGTTCTAGGTCATGCATCTGCGGATCCAGCAGGGCATCATCGTCGACGTGGCAGCGACCATAGATGATCTGCACTTGGACCTCTTCCGGGCGCAGCCGACCAAGATGAAGGTAGGCCTGCACCGTGAGCGTGTCACCGATCTGCGGGGCTTCTTCCACGCCGTGTGAGTCCACGTGCTCGATGCTGACCGCGTCAAAGTTCTGCCTCAAGTGCTCCACATAACCGGCGAACTGGTTCGCGGCGGCAAAGTCGTCTGCGGCGAAAATCGCGCCCGAGCGGGCAGCTGGCAGATAGAGCTGCTGAACGTAGTCCTTCAGCATTCGGGAGGCAGAAACCTTCGGACCCAGATCTTGCAAAGTGTGCTTGATCATGGAGATCCACTGATGTGGCACAGGATCTTGCGGCACCAGCGCACCGGAGTCCTGGGCGGTCAGCTCACCCGGGGTTGCTTCCGGCGCTTCCGAGCCGTAGAAGCGTGGAATCAACTGGTTCTCCAGCAAATCGTAGAGTGCCGCCGATTCAAGATCGTCGCGTTCGTCTTCGGTAGCGGTAGCCGCAGCGGTCGGGATAGCCCAACCGTTATTACCGTCGTACATTTCATCCCACCAGCCATCCAAAATGGACAGGTTGAGGCCACCGTTAAGCGCGGCCTTCATACCAGAGGTGCCGCAGGCTTCTAGTGGACGCAACGGGTTGTTCAACCACACATCGCAGCCGGGGAAGAGGGTCTGTGCCATGCGCATGTCATAGTTCGGCAGGAACACAATGCGCTGACGCACCCGCGGATCATCGGTGAACTGTACCAACTCTTGGATCATCCGCTTGCCCTGCTCGTCGGCAGGGTGGGACTTGCCTGCGATGACCAACTGGATGGGTCGCTGCGGATCCGTCAAGAGCTTGGCCAAACGTTCGGGGTCGCGGAGCATCAGGGTCAACCGTTTATAGGTTGGCACACGGCGTGCAAAGCCGATCGTCATGACGTTTTCATCGAGTGCCTCATCGATCCAGCTCAACTCGGCTTCTCCCGCACCGCGCTCCAACCATGACTTGCGCAGTCGCATCCGGGCGTCGGTGATGAGTTTGCGGCGCAGTACACGTTTCAGATCCCACAGCGTGTTGTCCGGGATCTTGCCGACCTGGGACCAGTCGGATTCAATGACTGCATCCATGCCGAGAGCTTCGGCTGCGAAGTCCACAATCTCCGGTGCCACCCACGTGGGTTCGTGCACGCCGTTGGTGACAGAGGTGATCGGGACTTCTGAAGTGTCAAAGGCTGGCCAGAGACCGGAGAACATTTCCCGGGAAACATTCCCGTGCAATTGGGAAACACCATTGGCGCGCTGGGCCAGACGTAAACCCATAACGGCCATGTTAAAGACGGCCGGATTACCATCAACATAGTCTTCGGTGCCCAGCTCTAGCAGGCTCTCAACCGGTACCGATGGCGCCAGCGGTCCGGTAAAGAAATGACGGATCAGCTCGCGATCAAAACGGTCAATACCAGCTGGAACCGGAGTGTGCGTGGTGAACAGGGTGGAGGCGCGTACCGCAGCAAGGGCCTGATCCCAGTTCAGGCCGCGGCCCAGAAGTTCCTCAATGCGTTCGATGCCCAGGAACCCAGCGTGGCCTTCGTTGGTGTGGTAGACCGTCGGCGCAGGGGTGCCGGTGATGCGTGCGTATGTGCGTAGCGCCTTGACCCCGCCCATGCCAAGCAAGAGTTCTTGCAGTAAACGGTGCTCGCCGCCGCCACCGTAAAGTCTGTCGGTAATGGTGCGGGCAAAGTCGTCGTTGGCTGGAACATTTGAATCCAACAACAAAAGCGGTACGCGGCCGACCTGAGCGATCCAGATATCGGCGTGCAGTTTACGTCCGCTGGGCAAATCCAGGGTGACGGTTGCGGCTGTCCCGTCTGCCTCCTTCAACTGGGTGAGCGGCAGGTTATCCGGATCAAGAACAGGGTAGTTTTCCAACTGCCAAGCGTCACGAGACAGTGACTGGTTGAAGTACCCGGATTGATACAGCAGACCAACCCCGACAATCGGGACGCCAAGATCAGAGGCAGCCTTCAGATGGTCACCGGCAAGGATTCCGAGGCCACCGGAGTATTGCGGCAGCACCGCCGTGATCCCGTATTCAGGAGAGAAGTAAGCGATGCGTTCCGGGGCGTGCTCGGTGCCTGCAACGTCTTGCTGGTACCAGCGGTCTTCGCTGAGATACGTACGCAACTGCTCGGTGAGCTCCCGGGTGCGCTGGACGATGTCCGGGTCAGCTGCAAGGGCCGCCAGCTGACTGCGGTGGAAAGAACTCAGCAGGGCAACTGGGTCGCCACCAACTTCGGCCCACCCCTGTGGGTCGAGGGACTCAAAGAGCCGCTGAGTCGGTAGGTGCCAGCTCCAACGAAGGTTGGCAGCTAGCTCGCTCAGACCCTGAAGTTCGGTGGGCAAGTGGGTACGCACAGTAAACCGTCTAATCGCTTTCACACACTCAGGGTAACCAATAAATAAGTGTGCAAAGTTCTCTCGCGCTGACTAGCCTTAGAGGCGTGAACGCTACTCATAATCTTGCTCCACGACCGTATCCAGATTTGAAAACCGGGCGCATCGTTGTCACGAACGTTTCCCCGGTCATTGATTGCGGAGCTTTCCCAGCGAAAGCGGCTCCGAATGAGGACATCACTATTTCCGCCGTGGTCTTCCGCGAAGGACATGAGAAAGTAGCTGCCACAGCCGTGCTGTTCGACGCTGCTGGCGCGAGAATTCAAGAGAAAACGATGACCCCCGGGGCTCCGGGAACAGACCTATTTCACGCCACGCTGCGTCCACCAGCGGTGGGCGAATACACGTTTTGCGTGGAGGGCTGGGCCGATTCCGTCGCAACGTGGGCCCATGCCGCCGAGGTGAAAATTGCGGCCGGTGTCGATAGTGAATTGATGCTGGCAGAAGGTGCGAACCTCTTCGAAGCTGTCGCCGCTGATCGCAAGAATTCACGTAAAGAGGGCAAAGTTTTTACCGAACTGGTCGAATTGTTACGCGGCAAAGACCTGCCCGTGGCGCAGCGCTTGGCTGCGACGCAGAACCCCACGATCAAGAATGCTCTGGACGAGGAACCCTACCGCGAGCTGGTTTCTGCTTCCCCGGCCTATCCGATTCAGGTCCAACGAGAACTCGCTCACCGTGGCGCATGGTACGAATTCTTCCCTCGTTCTATTGGTGCTAGCTACGACGCGGCCACGGGGGAATGGGCCTCAGGTACGTTCAAGACCGCCCAAAAGCGTTTGCCGGAAGTCGCCGCGATGGGCTTCGACGTTGTGTATTTGCCGCCGATTCATCCGATCGGTGTCACCCACCGTAAGGGCCCGAACAATACCTTGACCGCTGGGCCACAGGATCCAGGATCCCCGTGGGCGATCGGCGCTAAGGAAGGTGGGCACGAGGCGGTCCATCCGGAGCTTGGTACGGTGCAGGACTTCATCGACTTCGTTGAGGTCGCCAATCAGAACAACCTAGAGATCGCACTCGACCTCGCCTTGCAGTGCTCACCGGATCACCCGTGGGTCGCCAAACACCCGGATTGGTTCACCATCCAAGCGGACGGCACCATCGCCTACGCGGAGAACCCACCGAAGAAATATCAGGATATTTACCCGCTGAACTTCGACAACGACCCCAAGGTTCTGTCCAAAGCGATCCTGAAGATTGTGCTGCTCTGGGTCTCCCGCGGGGTCAAAATCTTCCGCGTCGATAATCCACACACGAAACCGGTTTGGTTCTGGGAATGGTTGATTCGTGAGACGCACAAGAAACACCCCGAGGTGGTGTTCTTGGCGGAAGCATTCACCCGTCCGGCCATGATGCACACCTTGGCCAAGGTCGGCTTCCAGCAGTCCTACGGGTACTTCACGTGGCGCAACACCAAGGAAGAGATCGAAGAGTACCTGGCGGAAATCACGCAAGAAACCCAGGCGCTTTACCGACCGAACTTCTTTGTGAATACCCCGGACATTCTGACCGAGTATTTGCAGTTCGGCGGACCGGCGGCCTTCAAGGTGCGTGCGGTCCTAGCTGCGATGTCTAACCCGCTGTGGGGCGTCTACTCCGGGTTCGAACTCTTTGAGCACGTGGCCCGACCGGGTGCTGAAGAGTACATCGACAACGAGAAGTACGAGTTTAAACCTCGCGATTATCAGGCAGCCGAAGCCGAGGGCAAGTCAATGGCCCCCATGTTGGCCCGGCTGAACTGGATCCGTCGAAACCACCCGGCCACCGAGGACCTCGGGAACATGACGATTCACGAAAGCAGCGATGATGCCACCGTGGTGTTCTCCAAGACCAAGGTCACTGCGGATGGTACCGACACGTTGATCACAGTGCTTAACACGGACCCGCAAGCGGTCCGTGAGGGAACCGTGTGGCTTGACCTCGATGCCCTTGGTTTGGCCGAAGGTAAAGCTCGGTTCCAAGTTGAGGATCTGCTTTCCGGGGAGGTGTACGACTGGGGTGAAGAGAACTACTTCCGCTTGGATCCCTGGAAGAACGTCGCACACATCCTGCACGTGAAGCATTAGATGTCTGGCGGGATACTCATGGCCAGTTTTTAGGGACGCCAGCCCCTAGCAGGTTGGAATTGTCCGTGACCAAGGAAATCGAAATATTCTTGGGTAGACCTGAATTTTTCGTGGTCGAACAGATTAAATCGAAGAAATTTGTCCTCGTTGTCCATCCCAGTTGCGTAGGCAATTAGTTCCACTAAATGGCCATTGCTCCTTCGACCATGGTAGGTGCCGAGTACGACATCGCTAACTTTGAGCTTGGAGTGAGCTTCAGACGGCAGCAGTGCAACGTTTAAGGGCTCCAGTTCGGCATCTGGAACTGGGTCAATAAGTGTGGATCTATGGATCCAACCAGACTCCCACGATGGCTCAAGACGGTAGTAATGTGGCTCATCGTAAAAATGAGTGTATTTTGGTTCTGAATCCGCCGGTGTCCAGGAGTGCTCTGGTGATGTAGTGCAGCAGGTTGCGGAAGCCCAGAGCGGTGCCGC